>NZ_JAHSTS010000003.1:300000-600000 GCF_019145435.1 Pseudomonas ekonensis
CTGACTCGTGCCGACTGGGAACAACGCGCCCGCGACCTGAAGATCGAAGGCCGCGCCTACCTCAATGGCGAGTACACCGACGCCGCCTCGGGCGAGACTTTCGAGTGCATCAGCCCGGTCGACGGCCGTCTGCTGGGCAAGATCGCCAGTTGTGACGCCGCCGACGCCCAGCGCGCCGTGGAGAACGCCCGCGCCACTTTCGATTCCGGTGTCTGGTCGCGCCTGGCGCCGACCAAGCGCAAGGCCGCCATGATCCGTTTCGCCGGCCTGCTCAAGCAGCACGCCGAAGAGCTGGCCCTGCTCGAGACCCTCGACATGGGCAAGCCGATCAGCGACTCGCTGTACATCGACGTCCCCGGCGCGGCGCAGGCGCTGAGCTGGAGCGGCGAAGCCATCGACAAGCTCTACGATGAAGTCGCCGCCACCCCGCACGATCAGCTGGGCCTGGTGACCCGCGAGCCGGTGGGCGTGGTCGGCGCCATCGTGCCGTGGAACTTCCCGCTGCTGATGGCTTGCTGGAAACTGGGCCCGGCCCTGTCGACCGGCAACTCGGTGATCCTCAAACCGTCGGAGAAATCCCCGCTGACCGCCATCCGCATCGCCGCCCTGGCGGTCGAGGCCGGCATCCCGAAAGGCGTGCTCAACGTGCTGCCGGGTTATGGCCACACCGTCGGCAAGGCCCTGGCCCTGCACAACGACGTCGACACCCTGGTGTTCACCGGTTCGACCAAGATCGCCAAGCAACTGATGATCTACGCCGGCGAATCGAACATGAAGCGCGTGTGGCTGGAGGCCGGCGGCAAGAGCCCGAACATCGTGTTCGCCGACGCGCCGGACCTGCAGGCCGCCGCCGAATCCGCCGCCAGCGCCATCGCCTTCAACCAGGGCGAAGTCTGCACCGCCGGCTCGCGCCTGTTGGTCGAGCGTTCGATCAAGGATAAATTCCTGCCGATGGTGATCGAGGCGCTCAAGGCCTGGAAACCGGGCAATCCGCTGGATCCGGCCACCAACGTCGGTGCGCTGGTGGATACCCAGCAGATGAACACCGTGCTGTCCTACATCGAGTCCGGCCACGCCGACGGCGCCAAACTGATGGCCGGCGGCAAGCGCACCCTGCAGGAGACCGGCGGCACCTACGTCGAGCCGACGATCTTCGACGGCGTGAGCAATGCGATGAAGATCGCCCAGGAAGAGATCTTCGGGCCGGTGCTGTCGGTCATCACCTTCGATACCGCCGAGGAGGCGGTGCGCATCGCCAACGATACGCCGTACGGCCTGGCGGCGGCGGTGTGGACCCAGGACATTTCCAAGGCGCACCTGACCGCCAAGGCCCTGCGGGCCGGCAGCGTGTGGGTCAATCAGTACGACGGCGGCGACATGACCGCGCCGTTCGGCGGCTTCAAGCAGTCGGGCAACGGCCGCGACAAGTCGCTGCATGCGTTCGACAAATACACTGAGCTGAAGGCGACCTGGATCAAGCTGTGAACCGTTGAGGGGGCCTGCCCGTCAGGCCCCCGAAACTGCAGTGAGCCCTTGTGGGAGCGGGCTTGCCCGCGATGGCGGTGTGTCAGTCGGCATTTTTGTGTCTGACCCACCGCCATCGCGGGCAAGCCCGCTCCCGCATTGGTTTTGCGGTGCACATAACAATATCCACAGGAGCGTGGACCATGCGTTGGGCGACGTATTTCGCCGTGTTGGCGTCTGTCTTGAGTGTCGGCCTGGCCCTGGGGGTCAGCATGCCGCTGGTGTCGTTGCGGCTGGAGGGCTGGGGCTACGGCTCCTTCGCCATCGGCGTGATGGCGGCGATGCCGGCCATCGGCGTGCTGCTGGGGGCGAAGGTGTCCAGCCATCTGGCGGCGCGCCTGGGCACGGCGAACCTGATGCGCCTGTGCCTGTGGGGCGGGGCGCTGTCCATCGGCCTGCTGGCGCTGTTGCCGAGCTATCCGGTGTGGCTGGTGCTGCGGCTGATGATCGGGGTGATCCTGACCATCGTGTTCATCCTCGGCGAGAGCTGGATCAACCAATTGGTGGTCGAGCACTGGCGCGGACGGCTGGTGGCGCTGTACGGCAGCAGCTATGCGCTCAGCCAACTGTCCGGGCCGTTACTGCTGGGTGCGCTCGGCACCGAGCATGATTACGGCTTCTGGGTAGGTGTCGGCCTTTTGATCGCTGCGCCACTTCTGTTGCTGGGTCGCAGCGGTGCACCGAGCAGCGAGGCCAGCAGCGTGACCTTCGGTGACCTGTGGGGCTTCAGTCGCGAATTGCCGGCGATTGCCTGGGCGGTGTCGTTGTTCGCCGCGTTTGAGGCGATGATCCTGACCCTGTTGCCGGTGTACTGCCTGCAACAGGGCTTCACGGCGGAAATAGCGCTGGCAATGGTCAGCACCGTGGTGGTGGGCGACGCGCTGCTGCAATTGCCCATCGGTGCGCTGGCCGACTACCTGTCGCGGCGGACCTTGTTCGCCGGTTGCGCCGTGGTGCTGATGCTGTCGAGTCTGGCGATCCCGATGCTGATCGACACCCTGCTGATCTGGCCGTTGTGGGTGTTATTCGGCGCCAGTGCCGGTGGCTTGTTCACCCTGTCGCTGATTTTGATTGGCGAACGCTACCGCGATGACGCACTGGTGCGCGCCAATGCGCATGTCGCGCAACTGTGGGGCGTCGGTTGTCTGATCGGGCCGTTGGCGGCGGGGGCGGGCAGTCAATGGATCAGCGGGCACGCGTTGCCGTGGTTCATGGCGGCAGGGGCGTTCGGGCTGGTGATTCTGCTGTCGCGGCAAGGAGCGTTCGGCAAGGTGCCGGAGCCTGCCTGACGACCTGGCCGGGGCGGATGGCTACAGCATCCGCTCCAGCCCCACCGTAGTGCTGAACCACGCATTGAAGCGCCGCCACCAGCTGCCGGGTTCCTTGGTCAATGTGTGCATCTGACCGTTGTCCTCGGTGACCCAGACGACTTTCCCGTCCTGAAGTTTTGCCTCGTAACTCAGCGCCGGCGCCATGCCCTGCAACGCCAGCTCACGAACGTGGGCAGCCAGTTCGGGACTGTCCACCAGCACCCCCACTTCGGTGTTCCACAGCACCGAGCGCGGGTCGAAGTTGAACGAGCCGATGAACGCCTTTTTCCCGTCGAAGATCATCGCCTTGCTGTGCAGGCTCGAATCCGAGCCGCGAAACGACTTGCTGTAAAACAGGTGCGGGCCGCTGCCGAAGTTATCCCCAGGCTGGCGCCGCAGTTCATACAACTTCACGCCATGTTCCAGCAGTGCCTTGCGATAGGGCGCGTAACCCCCGTGCACCGCCGGCACGTCGGTGGCTTCCAGTGAGTTGGTCAGCAGACTCACCGAAACACCCGCATCGGCACGGCCAGTCAGATAAACCAGCCCTGGCTGACCCGGCACGAAGTAGGCGGAAATCATCATCAGTTCCTTGCTGGCGCCCCGCAGCTCCGGTGCCAGTTGCGTGGTCAGCAGCAGTTGCGGATCCGGCTCGCCGTCCGCCAGCACTTTGCTCGGGGCGTCCCACAGCGCCTGGTTCCAGGCCCAGATCAGCTCCCGGCGCCAGATGTCCATGCGCGGGTGAGTGGTGAAGGTCATCAACTGCTGATAGAGCGCGTGGTTCTGTTTGCGAGTCTCCTCGAGGGATTCCTCCAGGCGTGTGCGGGTGTTCTGCAGGTCTTTGGCCGATGGTTTGCTGGACAGAAACTCGTCGATCGGCTTGCTCAGGGCGCTGTTCCAGTACTGATCGAAGCTGTGCCCGAGTTGTTCGGCGACCGGCCCGACGCTGAGCATGTCGATGTCGGTGAAGTTCAGGTTGGGCTCGGCATCGAAATACTCGTCACCCAGATTGCGTCCGCCGACAATGGCGGCGCTGTTGTCCGCCAGCCACAGCTTGTTGTGCATCCGCCGGTGTTGCTGCGACAGGTTGAACAGGCGGCCTGCGGCGCGGGTCACGCCGGTGCTGCGGCCCAGGTGCAGTGGATTGAACAGGCGGATCTGGATATTCGGATGCGCCGCCAGTGTGGCGATGATCAGGTCGAGGCCGTCGCTGGTGGTGTCGTCCAGCAGGATGCGCACCCGCACGCCACGGTCGGCAGCCTTCAACACTTCTTCCACCAGCATCCGCGTACTGATGCCGTCGTGGACGATGTAGTACTGCAAATCGAGGCTGCTCTGGGCGTTGCGGATCAACTCGGCGCGAGCGGTGAAGGCTTCGGTGCTGTTGGACAACAGGCGAAATCCGGACTGACCCTTGTACGGCGCGGCCTGGGCCTGGATAGAGCTGCCGAAACTCGATGAAGAGGCCGGCAATGCCTGGCTTGGCTCACGCGGCACGTCGAGGGTCGCGCAACCGCCCAGAAACGAGGCGAGTAACAGCAGAGCGAGTAGGGGCTGTCTGAAGCTCACGTAGGATCGTTCCGGTTGGCGGCAAGGGTCGGCATATGGACGCGGGTCTCTGGAAAAAGGTCAGTCGGCTTCAGCGAGCAACTTGATCGCCGCCGCACCGACTTTGCGCACGGCTTCTTCGATGAGCGGTGTCGGCTTCGCAGCGTAGTTCATGCGCAGGCAATTGCGGTACTTGCCCGACGCGGAAAAAATACTGCCGACGGCAATCTGTACGCCCTGATCGTGCAGTGCGCGATTCAGTTTCAGGGTATCGAAACCTTCCGGCAGTTCGACCCAGAGCATGAAGCTGCCTTGCGGACGGCTGGCGCGAGTACCGGCCGGGAAATACCGCGTCACCCAATCGATCATCACGTCGCGATTGCGCTGATATTGCGTACGCATCCGCCGCAAATGCGGTTCGAAGTGCCCGGCTTTCAGAAATTCGGCGATGGCGATCTGCGGCTGCGGCGCGGTGGAGCCGGTGCTGATGTATTTCATGTGCAGCACCCGCTCCAGGTAGCGGCCCGGCGCCACCCAACCGATGCGCAGGCCAGGCGCCAGGGTCTTGGAGAACGAACTGCACAGCAGCACGCGGCCGTCTTCGTCGAAGGACTTGATGGTGCGCGGGCGAGGATAGGTGTAGGCCAGTTCTCCGTACACGTCGTCCTCGATGATCGCCACGTCGAAGCGCTGCGCCAGGTGCAGCAGGGCGCGCTTGCGCGACTCCGGCATGATGTAGCCCAGCGGGTTGTTGCAGTTGGGCGTGAGCTGGATGACCTTGATCGGCCACTGCTCCAGCGCCAGTTCCAGGGCTTCGAGGCTGATGCCGGTGAGCGGATCGGTGGGAATCTCCAGCGCCTTCATGCCCAGGCCCTTGAGGGTCTGCATGGCGCCGTGGAAGCTCGGCGAGTCCACGGCGACGATGTCGCCCGGCTCGCAGATCGCGTGGATGCTGGTGGACAGCGCCTCATGGCAGCCGGTGGTCACCACCAGGTCGCCGGCGCTCAGCTGGCAGCCGGAATCGAGCATCAGCCGGGCGATCTGTTCGCGCAGTTCGAGGGTGCCGTGGATGTTGTCGTAATACAGGCCGGGCATGTCCTGGCGGCGGCTGATCCGGGCGAGGCCGCGCAGCAGCGGTTTCATGGTCGGCGAGGACACGTCGGGCATGCCGCGCCCCAGCTGCACCACGTCCTTGCGCGGCACGGCGCGGATCAGCTCCAGCACTTGATCCCACTGCGAGATTTCCACCGGGCGCTGCACCGGCCGGCCGACCACCGGCAGTTCCGGCAGCTCGCGGCTGACCGGCACGAAGTAGCCGGACTTGGGCTTGGGCGTGGCCAGGCCGTTGTCCTCCAGCATCCGGTAGGCCTGCTGCACCGTGCTCAGGCTGACCCCGTGCTCGACGCTCAAGGCGCGCACCGACGGCAGGCGGTCGCCGGGCCGGTAGAAGCCTTGCTCGATGCGCGTGCCGAGCAACTCGGCGAGGTTCACATACAGGGTCATGGCACTGCCTCGTACAGGTGATCCGGTAGACCGGTACAGATGGGGCGGAAATCCACAATTCAGAGCTCGGGACGGCCAATCTGTATGGAGTTAATACAGATGCGTTGAATCTGTAATGCTTTTGCCCGCCCGCGCATCATGGAATCTCTCGCTACCCAAGTAAACAGGAGCAAAGAAAATGAACGGCTTGAGCGATGTGCGGCTGACGTTACACAGTCAGGAACTGGCGGCAGGGCAGCAGGACAGCGCGCGCAATGAGGCCCTGCGCAACGCCCCGTCCGGCCTGAGCCGCTGGGGCCTGTTCTGGCACCGTCTGCACACGCGCAGGGCGTTGCTGGGGCTGACGCCGCAGCAGCTCAAGGACATCGGGCTGACCCGTGAGCAGGCGCTGGAGGAGGGGCTCAAGCCGTTCTGGCGGATCTGAGCCCTTGATGCCCCCGTCGCGAGCCTGTTCGCGACGGGGGCATCAAGGCTGCGGCAAGGCCTTCAGACCAGTTCCTTGAGGCGGTGCCACAGCATCCCCAGGGCCAGCAGCGGCGAGCGCAAGTGCTTGCCGCCGGGGAAGGTGATGTGCGGCACCTGGGCGAACAGGTCGAACCCGCCGCCGTGCTGTCCGCTGATGGCTTCGGCCAGCAGCTTGCCCGCCAGGTGCGTGGCGTTCACCCCGTGGCCCGAATAGGCCTGGGCGTAATACACGTTCGGCCGCCCCGCCAGCCGGCCGATCTGCGGCAGGCGGTTGGCGCCGATGCCGATCATCCCGCCCCACTGGAAATCGATCTTCGCGCCCGCCAGCTGCGGGAACACCTCCAGCATCTTCGGCCGCATGTAGGCGGCGATGTCCTTGGGGTCGCGGCCCGAGTAGTGGCAGGCCCCGCCGAACAGCAGGCGCCGGTCCGCCGAGAGCCGGTAATAGTCGAGCGCCACGCGCTGGTCGCAGACTGCCATGTTCTGCGGCAGCAGCTGATGGGCCTGGGCTTCGCTCAGCGGTTCGGTGGCGATGATGTAGCTGCCGGCGGGCAGCACCTTGCCGCCCAGTTGCGGGTCGAGGCCGTTGAGGTAGGCGTTGCAGCCCAGCACCAGGGTCTTGGCGCGCACCGTGCCCTGGGCCGTGTGCACCCGCACTTCGGGGCCGTGGTCGATGCGGGTGACCGCCGACCGCTCGAACAGCTTGACCCCCGACTGCTGCGCCGCCGCGGCTTCGCCCAAGGCCAGGTTCAGCGGGTGCAGATGCCCGGAGCCCATGTCGATCAAGCCGCCGACGTAGCGTTTGGAACCGACCACGGTGTGCATCTGGTCGGCCCGCAGCAGGCGGGTCTCGTGGCGGTAGCCGAGACTGCGCAGTTCCTCGGCGTCCTCGGCGAAGCCATCAAGGTCGCGGGGCTTGTTGGCCAGGTCGCAGTAGCCCCAGGTCAGGTCGCAGGGGATCCGGAAGCGCTCCACGCGCCGGCGGACGATCTCCACCGCCTCCAGGCCCATGAGTTTCATCTGGCGCACGCCTTCGGTGCCGATGACGTTGGCGAACTGATCCAGGCCATGGCCGACCCCGCGGATCAGTTGCCCGCCGTTGCGGCCGCTGGCGCCCCAGCCGATCCGGTTCGCCTCCAGCAGCACCACGCCGAGGCCGCGTTCGGCCAGCTCCAGCGCGGTGTTCAGGCCCGTGAAGCCACCGCCGACCACGCACACGTCTGCGGTCACCTCGCCCTGCAGCACCGGATGGTCGGGCTGCGGCAGGCTGCTGGCGGCGTAGTAGGAGGCAACGTGAGGCTGGCTCGCGGTGGCGTGGGCGCGGGCATTCATGGGCGTCATCCTGAGCGGGTGTCGAGAAAATTTGACGGAGGATAAGCCGGACGCCGGAAGCCGGGCAACACCGGTCGGCCACCGCTGTCTGGATCGCGGCTTTTGCGGCACAATCGCCGCCTGTTCCACGTCGGTCATCGCTTCCATGAGCTGCAACAGCCAGAAAGTCCGTTCCCTGCGCCAGCAGATCCCCACGTTCGACTGCGTGCCGGGCTGCCACGACTGCTGCGGGCCGGTGACCACGTCCCCGGAGGAGATGGCGCGCCTGCCGCGCAAGACCCGCGCCGAACAGGACGCGGCCATGGACGCCTACAACTGTGTGCACCTGGGGCCGGAAGGCTGCACGGTGTATGACGAACGGCCGCTGATCTGCCGGCTGTTCGGTACGACCCAGACCTTGCCTTGCCCGAACGGGCGCAGGCCGGTGGAGCTGATCCATCCGCGGGTGGAGCGGCAGGTGTTCGAATACATGGCCGAGAACCGGCAGGTGCTGGTCTGAAGCGTTCGCGCTGAATCCGCGGCGACCCCATCGCTGGCAAGCCAGCTCCCACAAGTCCAGAGGTGAGCGTGGATTCTGCGAACACCTTCTGACCCTATGGGAATGACTTGCCAGCGATAGGGCCGGCTCAGGCTCTCTTCCCACAAGTCCAGAGGTGAGCGTGGATTCTGCGCACACCTTTTGACCCTGTGGGAATGACTTGCCAGCGATAGGGCCGGCTCAGGCTCTCTTCCCACAAGTCCAGAGGTGAGCGTAGATTCTGCGAACACCTTCTGACCCTGTGGGAGCTGGCTTGCCAGCGATGGGGCCGGATCAGGCGCCGCGCATGTCAGTCGGGAATCGGCAGGCTCAGGCTCTCCTTCACCTCTTCCATCACGATGTAGCTCTTGGATTCGCGCACATGCGGCAGCTTGAGCAGGATGTCGCCCAGCAGCTTGCGGTACGAGGCCATCTCGGAAATCCGCGCCTTCACCAGGTAGTCGAAATCCCCCGACACCAGATGGCACTCCAGCACATGGGGCAGTTTCAGCACCGCGCGTCGGAACTCTTCGAAGGTGTCGCCGGATTTGTAGTCAAGGCTGATCTCGACGAACACCAGCAGGCTACCCTTCAAATGCTGAGGGTTGAGCCGGGCGTTGTAGCCCATGATGATCCCCTCGCGCTCCAGCCGCCGCACTCGCTCCGTGCACGGCGTGGTCGACAGGCCGACCTTTTCCCCAAGCTCCGTGAAGGAGATCCGCCCGTCCGCCTGGAGGATCCGCAGAATGTTGCGGTCGATCTTGTCCAGCTCGCGTTTGGTCTGAGTGTTGGTACGCATAGGGGATGCGCCTCCGTGAAAAGGGTTTTTGCCGAGAATTGTCGCCAAATATAGGCGCTTATACAGTGAAAAGCACTGGCAAATCTTTCTTACACTGCGCGCATCATTGCTCTGACAACAGGTTCGCGGTCCGACCGCGGCGAGGGATACAAAAATGCGCGTCATGGTCTTGGGTAGCGGCGTCATCGGCACCACCAGTGCCTATTATCTGGCCCGCGCCGGATTTGAAGTCGTGGTGGTCGACCGTCAGCCGGCGGCCGCCATGGAGACCAGCTTCGCCAACGCCGGCCAGGTGTCGCCTGGCTATGCCTCGCCGTGGGCAGCGCCGGGCGTGCCGCTCAAGGCCATCAAGTGGCTGCTGCAGCGTCACGCGCCGCTGGCCATCAAGGCCACCGCCGACATCGACCAGTACCTGTGGATGGCGCAGATGCTGCGCAACTGCACCGCCAGCCGCTACGCGGTGAACAAGGAGCGCATGGTGCGCCTGTCCGAGTACAGCCGCGACTGCCTCGACGAACTGCGCGCCGAGACCGGCATCGCCTATGAAGGCCGCAGCCTGGGCACCACCCAACTGTTCCGCACCCAGGCCCAGCTGGACGGCGCCGCCAAGGACATCGCCGTGCTGAAGGAGTCCGGCGTGCCGTTCGAAGTCCTCGACCGCGCCGGCATCGCCCGGGTCGAGCCGGCCCTGGCCAACGTCACCGACATCCTGGCCGGCGCCCTGCGCCTGCCGAACGACCAGACCGGCGACTGCCAGATGTTCACCACCCGCCTGGCGGAAATGGCCGCCAAGCTCGGCGTCGAGTTCCGCTTCGGCCAGGACATCCAGCGCCTGGACTTCGCGGGCGACCGCATCAACGGCGTGTGGATCGACGGCAAGCTGGAGACCGCCGACCGCTACGTGCTGGCCCTGGGCAGCTACTCGCCGCAACTGCTCAAGCCGCTGGGCATCAAGGCCCCGGTGTACCCGCTCAAGGGCTACTCGCTGACCGTGCCGATCACCAACCCGGCGATGGCCCCGACGTCGACCATCCTCGACGAGACCTACAAGGTCGCGATCACCCGTTTCGACAACCGCATCCGCGTCGGCGGCATGGCCGAGATCGCCGGTTTCGACCTGTCGCTGAACCCGCGCCGGCGCGAAACCCTGGAGATGATCGTCAACGACCTTTATCCTCAGGGCGGCAACCTGGCCGAGGCGAGCTTCTGGACCGGCCTGCGTCCGACCACTCCGGACGGCACCCCGATCGTCGGCGCCACCCCGTTCAAGAACCTGTTCCTGAACACCGGCCACGGCACCCTCGGCTGGACCATGGCGTGCGGCTCCGGCCGTCTGCTGGCCGACCTGATGGCCAAGAAAAAGCCGCAGATCAGCGCCGAAGGCCTCGACATTTCCCGTTACGGCAACACCACCCAGGAGTCCGCCAAGCATGGCAATCCAGCGCCAGCTCACCAATGAGCGCATGAGTCAGATCGTCACCCACAACGGCACCGTGTACCTGGCCGGACAGGTCGGCGACGACTTCAGCGCCGGGGTCGAACAGCAGACCCGAGACGTGCTGGCCAACATCGAGCGGCTGTTGGACCTGGCCGGCACCGACAAGCACCACCTGCTGTCGGCGACGATCTACCTGAACGACATCGGTGCGCACTTCGCCGCCATGAACGCGGTGTGGGATCAGTGGCTGCCCAAGGGCGTCGCCCCGGCCCGGGCCACCGTCGAAGCGAAGATGGCCCGTCCCGATGTGCTGGTCGAGATCTCGGTGATCGCCGCACAGCCGTGATCCGACGCTAAAAATCCCTCTCCCGGCGCTGTTGGCGGTCAACGCCAGCCGGCGCCGGTTTTTCTTCCCATGACCGCCCAGAAGTCTGCCGCCATGCGTCCTGCCCGTGCCCTGATCGACCTTCAAGCCCTGCGCCACAACTACCGTATCGCCCGCGAGACCACCGGCGCCAAGGCGCTGGCGGTGATCAAGGCCGACGCCTACGGCCATGGCGCGGTGCGTTGCGCCCAAGCCCTGGAGGCCGAAGCGGACGGCTTCGCCGTGGCCTGCATCGAAGAGGCCCTGGAACTGCGCGCCGCCGGGATCCGCGCGCCGGTGCTGCTGCTCGAAGGCTTTTTCGAGGCCGACGAGCTGGCGCTGATCGTCGAGCACGACTTCTGGTGCGTGGTGCATTCGCTGTGGCAGCTCGAAGCGATCGAGCAGGCGGCGTTGAGCAAACCGGTCACCGTGTGGCTCAAGCTCGATTCGGGCATGCACCGCGTGGGCCTGCATCCCAAGGATTATCCGTCGGCCTACCAGCGGCTGCTGGCCAGCGGCAAGGTGGCGAAGATCGTGCTGATGAGCCACTTCGCCCGCGCCGATGAACTGCACGAGCAGAGCAGCGCCGATCAGGTCGCGGTGTTCGAGGCCGCCCGCAAGGGCCTGGCGGCGGAAATCAGCCTGCGCAACTCGCCGGCGGTGCTGGGCTGGCCGCAGATCCCCAGCGACTGGGTGCGCCCGGGCATCATGCTGTACGGCGCTACGCCGTTCGAAGAAGCCAACGCCGTGGCCGAGCGCCTGCAACCGGTGATGACCCTCGAATCGAAGGTCATCAGCGTGCGCGAACTGCCGGCCGGCGAGCCGGTCGGCTACGGCGCCCGGTTCATCACCGACAAGCCGATGCGCATCGGTGTGGTCGCCATGGGCTACGCCGACGGCTATCCGCGCCAGGCGCCGACCGGCACCCCGGTGCTGGTGGCCGGCCAGCGCAGCCGCATCCTCGGCCGCGTGTCGATGGACATGCTGTGCATCGACCTCACCGACGTGCCGCAGGCCGGCCTCGGTTCCACCGTGGAGCTGTGGGGCAAAAACATCCTCGCCAGCGACGTGGCCAAGTGGGCCGACACCATCCCGTACCAGATCTTCTGCAACCTGCGCCGGGTGCCGAGGCTCTATTCCGGGGATTGACGCCCCGAAGCCGTCTCCGCCGACCGCATGCCCCTCCGGGGCACAGGCCCAAGTGTTGTAAATACTGAACGCTGTCGCCATGATAACGCTCACTATCTCTACAACCTCAGGAGGCGCGTGCCTTGGACGTCGGCGAACGGCTGCAATCGATCCGCAAGCTCAAAGGGCTTTCCCAGCGTGAACTCGCCAAGCGTGCGGGCGTCACCAACAGCACCATTTCGATGATCGAAAAGAACAGCGTCAGCCCTTCGATCAGTTCGCTGCGCAAAGTGCTGGGCGGGATTCCCATGTCCATGGTCGAGTTCTTCTCCGAAGAGATCCTGCAGGAAGTCCCGACCCAGATCGTCTACAAGGCCAACGAACTGATCGACATTTCGGACGGCGCCGTGACCATGAAGCTGGTCGGCCGCGCCCACCCGAGCCGGGCCATCGCCTTCCTCAACGAGATCTACCCGCCGGGCGCCGACACCGGCGAAGAGATGCTCACCCATGAAGGCGAAGAAACCGGGATCCTGGTGGAAGGGCGCCTGGAGCTGGTGGTGGGCCTTGAAACTTTTATCCTCGAGGCCGGCGACAGCTACTACTTTGAAAGTACCAAGCCGCACCGCTTCCGCAATCCGTTCGACTTACCTGCGCGACTAATCAGCGCAGCCACGCCGGCGAACTTCTAGTCCCGCAGGCGCCAGGCCGTGGCGGCGAAGGCGTGCGAACCGTTTGACCGATGCGCGACAAAACCCCTTCAACTTTGGGGTTGTTTCAGTGTGGCGGGCTTACCGCTATACTTGCGCCCGCCTGCGAACCGTGGCCGCAGGCGTGAATAGCCACCATTGAGGGTGAACGCGTGAACCTAATTATGAAAATGCTGGCCGCACCAGCAACCGTACTGGCCCTCTGGGCTGCCAGCGCTCAAGCTGCGACCAACGACGATATCGCCAAACGCCTCGAGCCGGTCGGCCAGGTCTGCGTTCAGGGTCAGGAGTGCAAGGGGATGGAAGTCGCCGCAGCCGCAGGCGGCGGTGGCGGCGCGAAGACGCCGGATGAAGTGATCGCCAAGCACTGCAACGCTTGCCATGGCTCCGGCCTGCTGGGCGCGCCGAAGATCGGCGACGCGGCGGCCTGGAAAGAGCGTGCCGACCACCAGGGCGGCCTCGACGGCATCCTGGCCAAGGCCATCACCGGCATCAACTCGATGCCGCCGAAGGGCACCTGCGCCGATTGCTCCGACGCCGAGCTCAAGGGCGCGATCCAGAAGATGTCCGGCCTGAAATAAGCCGCTCTTCTGACGAAAAAAACCGTCTTCGGACGGTTTTTTTGTGCCCGCCGTTCCGTCCTGAGACTGGTCATTGCAGCAATCTGGCGGCAAGCTCGGTCGTACCTCTATTCATGGAACGGGCGGGAGGCTTCAGATGGTGCAACTGTGTTCGATCGAACAGGCCGTGGACGATGTGCTGGCGCGGTTGCCGGCGCATATCCACATGGGCCTGCCGCTGGGGCTGGGCAAGCCCAACCGTTTCGTCAACGCGCTGTACCGGCGCATCAAGGGCCTGCCGCAACGGCAACTGACGGTCTACACCGCCCTGTGCCTCGGCCGTCCGGCCTTGGGCGACGGCTTGCAGAAGCGTTTTCTGGAGCCCTTCGTCGAACGGGTCTTCGGCGATTACCCGGAACTGGAGTTCCTCGCCGACCTGCGCCGCGACAGCCTGCCGGCCAACATCCGCATCGAGCAGTTCTTCATGCAGCCCGGCAGCCTGCTGCACAGCACGCAGGCCCAGCAGGACTACGTCAGCAGCAACTACAGCCACGCGGCCCGCGACATCAACGCCGCCGGGCTGAACCTGGTGGCGCAGCTGCTGGCCAGCAGCGCCGTGCATCCGGATCGCCTGAGCCTGAGCTGCAACCCGGACATCACCCTCGACCTGCTGCCGATGATCGCCAAGCGCCGGGCCGCCGGGGAAACCATCCTGCTGGTGGGCCAGGTGCACACCGAACTGCCGTACATGCCCGGCGACGCCGAGGTGGACATCGACACCTTCGACCTGCTGGTCGACGAGAAGGACAGCAGCACGCTGTTTTCCACGCCGAACATGCCGGTGGGGTTTCAGGACCACTTCATCGGCCTGCACGCCAGCGCGCTGGTGCGCGACGGCGGCACGCTGCAGATCGGCATCGGTTCGATGGGCGATGCGCTGACCGCCGCCCTGCTGGTGCGCCAGGCCGACAACGCCGGATACCGCAGCCTGCTGGCAGAGGTGAACCTCAGCCCGTGGGCGCGGCTGATCGAGCGCGAGGGCGGTCTCGAACCGTTCGCCAAGGGCCTGTACGGTTGCAGCGAAATGTTCGTCAACGGCCTTCTGGTGCTGGCGGAGGCGGGGATCATCCGGCGCAAGGTCTACCCGGATGTGCCGACCCAGCAACAGGCCAACGCCGGCACCCTCGATGAGGCCGCGCAATCCGACGGCGTTTCGGTGCACGGCGGCTTCTTCCTCGGGCCGCGCAGTTTCTACGAGCGCCTGCACGAGCTGTCGCACGGCAAGCGCCTCGAATTCGACATGACCCGCATTAGTTACATCAACGAACTGTACGGTCAGGAAGAGCTCAAGCGCCTGCAGCGCCTCGATGCGCGGTTCATCAACACCGTGTTCACCATGACCCTGCTGGGCGCCGGTGTGGCGGATCAACTGCAAGACGGGCGAGTGCTCAGCGGCGTCGGCGGGCAATACAACTTCGTTGCCCAGGGCCATGCGCTGGAGGGGGCGCGGTCGATCCTGCTGCTGCGCAGCTGGCGCGAGTCCGGCGGCGAGGTCAGTTCGAACATTGTCTGGGAGTACGGCCACTGCACGATTCCCCGGCACCTGCGCGACATCGTGGTGACCGAGTACGGCATCGCCGACCTGCGCGGCAAGTCCGACGCGGCGGTGATCGAAGCGCTACTGAACATCAGCGACTCGCGCTTTCAGCCGGAGCTGACCGAGCGGGCGCAGAAGGCCGGCAAGCTGCCGAAGGATTTCCGCCTCGATCCGCGTTTCGCCGACAACACCCCGCAGCGTTTGCAGGGGATGGCCGCGCGGCATCCGAACCTGTTTCCGGAGTATCCGCTGGGTTGCGATTTCACCGAGGTGGAGCGGGACCTGCTGCGGGCGCTGAACTGGCTCAAGAGCAAGTTCAAGCTGAGCGAGATTCTGGAGCTGGGCAGGGCTGCCCTCGATGCACCGGAAGCCTCGACTTTCCCGGAGCACCTGGCGCGGATGCAGCTCACCAGGCCGGAAGGCTTGAAAGAAGACCTGTACCGGCGTTTGCTGCTCACAGGCCTGAAGGCCACTGCACAGTAATGCCTGGCCCAAACACCTGTAGGCGTGAGCCTGCTCGCGATAGCGGTCTATCAGTCACGACATGTGGAGACGGATACATCGCTATCGCGGGCAGGCTCACGCCTACAAGGGAGCGCGGTGTTGCGGGTTATTCGATGAAAGTCACCACGCCATCCTTCAGCGACTTCACGCGGGCCAGCGACTCGACGCGGTAGCCTTGCGAGTCCAGCTCGGCGCGGCCGCCCTGGAACGACTTCTCGATGACGATGCCCAGGCCCGCCACGGTGGCGCCGGCCTGCTTGATGATCGAGATCAGCGCCTGGGACGCTTTGCCGTTGGCCAGGAAGTCGTCGATGATCAGCACGCGGTCGCTGCTGGTCAGGTGACGCGGGGAGATGGCCACGGTGCTTTCGGTCTGCTTGGTGAACGAGTACACGGTCGCCGACAGCAGGTTCTCGGTCAGGGTCAGGGACTGGTGCTTGCGGGCGAAGATCACCGGTACGCCCAGGTTCAGGCCGGTCATGATCGCCGGGGCGATGCCCGAGGCTTCGATGGTGACGATCTTGGTGATGCCCGAATCCTTGAACAGCGCGGCGAATTCGTCGCCGATCAGCTTCATCAGGGCCGGGTCGATCTGATGGTTCAGAAAGGCGTCGACTTTCAGGACCTGGTCGGAAAGCACGATGCCTTCTTCGCGGATTTTCTTGTGCAGTGCTTCCATGAAGCGTTCCTCTACTGGCGCCGTGTGCGCCGAAGGTCTAGTAAAAAAGTGGTCGATTCTAACGCTTTAGCATCGCGCGTATATCGGCCAATGCGTTGTTGCCCCGCACGGCCTTGACTTCGGTCGGGGTGTCGTCGTTGCCTTCCCAGGCCAGGTCGTCCGGCGGCAACTCGTCGAGGAAGCGGCTCGGGGCGCAGTCGACGATCTCGCCGTACTGCTTGCGCTTGGCGGCGAAGGTGAAGGCCAGGGTCTGGCGGGCGCGGGTGATGCCCACGTAGGCCAGGCGGCGTTCCTCTTCGATGGTGTCGGCCTCGATGCTGGAACGGTGCGGCAGGATTTCCTCTTCCATGCCCATGATGAACACGTAAGGGAACTCCAGGCCCTTGGACGCGTGCAGGGTCATCATCTGCACGCCCTCGGCGCCGTCTTCCTCTTCCTGCTGGCGTTCGAGCATGTCGCGCAGCACGAGCTTGCCGATGGCGTCCTCGACGGTCATCTCGCCGTCTTCGTCCTTCTCCAGGGTGTTCTTCAAGGCTTCGATCAGGAACCAGACGTTGCTCATCCGGTAATCCGCGGCCTTGTCGCTGGAGCTGTTGGTGCGCAGCCAGTTCTCGTAGTCGATGTCCATGACCATGCTGCGCAGGGCCGAGATCGGGTCTTCGCCGGCGCACTGCTCGCGCACCTTGTCCATGAAGCGCTTGAAGCGCGACAGGCGGTCGGTGAAGCGGCTGTCCAGGTGTTCGCCCAGGCCGATCTCGTCGGTGGCGGCGTACATCGAGATCTTGCGCTCGGTGGCGTAGTTGCCGAGCTTCTCCAGGGTGGTGGAGCCGATCTCCCGGCGCGGCACGTTGATCACCCGCAGGAAGGCGTTGTCGTCGTCCGGGTTCACGATCAGGCGGAAGTAGGCCATCAGGTCCTTCACTTCCTGGCGGCCGAAGAAGCTGTTGCCGCCGCTCAAACGGTACGGCACCTGGTGGTGCTGCAGCTTCAGCTCGATCAGCTTGGCCTGGTAGTTGCCGCGGTAGAGGATCGCGAAGTCGCTGTAGGGCCGGTCGGTGCGCAGGTGCAGGCTGAGGATTTCCATGGCCACGCGCTCGGCCTCGGCGTCCTCGTTGCGGCAGCGGATCACGCGGATCTCGTCGCCGTGGCCCATCTCGCTCCACAGCTGCTTCTCGAACTCGTGGGGGTTGTTGGAGATCAGCACGTTGGCGCAGCGCAGGATGCGGCTGGTGGAGCGGTAGTTCTGCTCCAGCATCACCACTTTGAGCGACGGGTAGTCTTCCTTGAGCAGCATCAGGTTTTCCGGCCGCGCGCCGCGCCAGGCGTAGATCGACTGGTCGTCGTCGCCCACCACGGTGAACTGGTTGCGCTTGCCGATCAGCATCTTCACCAGCAGGTACTGGCTGGCGTTGGTGTCCTGGTATTCGTCCACCAGCAGGTAGCGCACCTTGTTCTGCCACTTTTCGAGGATGTCGGCGTGATCCTCGAAGAGCTTCACCGGCAGCAGGATCAGGTCGTCGAAGTCCACCGCGTTGAACGCCTTGAGCGTGCGCTGGTAGTGGGTGTAGACGATGGCGGCGGTCTGTTCCTTGGGGTTGCGCGCGTTCTCCAGGGCCTGGGCCGGCAGGATCAGGTCGTTCTTCCAGGCGCCGATCATGTTCTTGATCTCGTCGACGCCGTCGTCGCCCGAGTATTCCTTCTGCATGATGTCGGTCATCAGCGACTTGACGTCGGTCTCGTCGAAGATCGAGAAGCCGGGCTTGTAGCCCAGGCGCTCGTGCTCCTTGCGGATGATGTTCAGGCCCAGGTTGTGGAAGGTGCTGACCGTCAGGCCGCGGCCTTCGCCGGCGCGCAACAGGGTGCCGACGCGCTCCTTCATCTCGCGGGCGGCCTTGTTGGTGAAGGTCATCGCGACGATGTACTGGGCGCGGATGCCGCAGTTCTGGATCAGGTGCGCGATCTTGCGCGTGATCACGCTGGTCTTGCCGGAGCCAGCGCCGGCGAGCACCAAAAGAGGGCCGCCGACGTAGTTCACGGCCTCTTGCTGCCGGGGATTGAGTCGGGACATACGGAAATTCGGGAGTCGTTGACGAAATGGGGCGGCATTTTAACAGGCTCAGCGAATTGTGCCGCTCCTGTCCGACTTGTGACGCAGCACGCGGTTACAGTTTGCCGGTTTTGATACTTTCACGCAGGATGTGCGGAGATTTTGCGTCTAATGTTCTCATTCGTGACACAAAACGACGATTTGATAACCGATGTCATTTGGTCATTGGCCGGCGCAACGGCATAATGCCCGCCGCCCACATCATTGCAGAGTCTAGGGAGTCAGCTTGTCTACGCCTGTCGAACCCTTGCGTTTGCTGCTGCTGGCCGAAGAGCCGGCCTGGACAGCGTTGTTGCGCGAGTGCCTGGCGCCGATGGGCAGCTCGGCGGTGCTGATCGGCGCGCCGGACTGGGATTCGGTCAGCCGCCTGTTCGAAGACAACCGCCACGCGGTGCTGCTGACCGTGCCGGGCCTGCAGCCGGCGCCCGGGCGCTGCAGCCTGCCGACGGTGCTGCTTTTGGAGCACGAGCCGGCGAACCCGCCCGACGGCGTCAGCGACTGGCTGGTGCGCGACGCGCTCGACACCGGCATGCTGCGCCGCTGCCTGCGCCATGTGCGCGAGCGGGGCGTGCTGGAGAACACCCTGCAACGCCTGGCCGAACAGGATCCGCTGACCGGGATCGCCAACCGCCAGGGTTTCCAGACCCTGCTCACGGCCCGCCTGGCCGAAAACGACGGCCGGGGCCTGGCCCTCGGGCACCTGGACCTGGACAACTTCCGCCACGCCAACGACGCCCTCGGCCACCAGGCCGGCGACCGCCTGATCCTGCAGGTGGTGGCGCGGCTCAAGAGCCAGTTGGAGGCCGGCGATCAGCTGGCCCGTCTGGGCAGCGACGAATTCGCCCTGTTGATCGACACCCGCCGCGCCCCGCAGCGCGCCGAGTGGATGGCCGAACGCATCACCGAAGCGCTGGCCGAACCCTACTGGATCGACGGCGAGAGCCTGCTGATCGGCTCCAGCCTGGGCATCGCCCATGCCCGCGCCCACGCCGGCGCCGACCCGCTGATGTGGCACGCGCACATCGCCATGCAGCAGGCCAAGAGCACCCAGGGCTGCACCTTCCACATCTTCAACGAACGGATCAACCGCAACGCGCGGAGCATGGCCGACCTCGAAAGCGAGCTGCGCCGGGCCTTGCGCCGCGACGAGCTGGAGCTGCACTACCAGCCGCGCCTGAACCTGGCGGACGGGCAGATCGTCGGCCTCGAGGCCCTGGTACGCTGGCGCCACAGCGAGCGCGGGCTGCTGCCGCCCAGCGAGTTCGTGCCGCTGGCCGAGCAGAGCGGGCTGATCGTGCCTTTGGGCTACTGGGTGATCTCCCGGGCCCTGCGCGACATGCAGGCCCTGCGCGAGCACGGCCTGCCGGCGCTGCACATGGCGATCAACCTGTCGTTCCGCCAGTTTCAGGACAGCCAGCTGCTGCCTACCCTCAGCCGCCTGATCGCCGAGCGCGGCGTCGAGGCCCAGTGGCTGGAGTTCGAACTCACCGAAACCGCCGTGATGCGCCGCAGCGACCTGGTCAAGCAGACCATGGACGCCCTCGGCCGCCTCGGCGTGCGCTTCTCGCTGGACGACTTCGGCACCGGGTTCTCCTCGTTCGTGCACCTCAACAGCCTGCCGATCACGCTGCTCAAGATCGACAAGAGCTTCGTCGGCGGCATGGAACAGCGCGAAGAGAACCGCAAGCTGGTGCACGCGATGATCAACCTGGCGCACAACCTGCACCTGGAAGTGGTGGCCGAGGGGGTGGAGACCGCAGAACAGATGGCGTTGCTGCGCGGCTTCGGTTGCGATCAGGTGCAGGGCTACCTGATCAGCAAGCCGCTGCCGCTGGCGGAGCTGGTGGCCTACCTCACGGTCGGCTCCGGCGAAGAGCCGGCGCTGGACGTGGTGGTCTGAGCGGGTCACCCGGCCTGCTGGCGATGGCGTCAGTCCAGGCGCTGCGCGTCAGGATCATTCGGCCTGGGCGACCGCGAACGAGTCCGAAGGCTCGTGCCGGATCATCCGCTTCATCTTCCACTCGAACCCCAGCGTCAGGCACACCGCCGCGCATGCCAGCCCCAGCGCCAGGCCCCACCAGACGCCGGTCGGCCCCCAGTGCAGGTGGAACGCCATCAGCCACGCCGCCGGCGCGCCGATCAGCCAGTAGCAGCCGAGCCCGACCAGAAAGGTGGTCTTGGCGTCCTTGAGCCCGCGGATGCAGCCCATGGCGATGGTCTGGACGCCGTCGAACAGCTCGAACCACGCCGCCACCATCAGCAGGCTGACGGCCAGGCGGATCACCTCGGCGAAGGCCGGGTCGTCGTGATCCAGGAACAGGCCCACCAGCGGATCCGGCAACAGCCAGAACACCATGGCGAAGCACAGCATCACCGCCGCGCCGAAGGCGATCCCGACCCGCCCGGACATCCGCGCGTCGAGCAATTGCCCGGCGCCGTAATGCTGGCCGATGCGCATGGTGATCGCGTAGGACAGCCCCGCCGGCACCATGAACGCCACCGAGACGATCTGCAGGGCGATCTGGTGCGCCGCCAGTTGCGTGCTGCCCATGGTGCCCATGCACAGCGCGGCGAAGGCGAACAGCCCGACCTCCACGGCATAGGTGCCGCCGATCGGCAGGCCCAGGCGCCACAGTTCCTTGAGGTACTGCCGGTTGAGGCGCGACAGGCCCTGGCGCAGCGGGTAGGCGTCGTAGGCCGGATGCCGGCGGATGTGCCAGGCCAGCGCCAGCGCCATGCAGTTGGCGACGATCGCCGTGACCAGGCCGATGCCGGTCAGCCCCAGTTTCGGCAGGCCGAACAGGCCGGTGATCAGCGCGTAGTTGAGCAGGAAGTTGGCCACGGTGCCGGCCAGGCTGATGACCATCACCGGCGTCGCCCGGCCGATGGCGCTGGTGAAGCCGCGCAGGGCCATGAAGCTCAGGTAGCCGGGCAGGGCGAACGGCAAGGCCAGCAGGAACTGCCCGGCGGCGTTGACGTTGGTTTCGGTCTGGCCGAACAGCAGCAGCACCGGTTTGAGGTTCCACAGCAGCAGGCCGGCGCCGAGGGCCATCAGCCAGGCCAGCCACAGCCCGGCCTGGGTCAGCCGGGCGGCGCCGAGGATGTCGCCGGCGCCCTGACGGATCGCCACCAGGGTGCCGACCGCCGCGATCACGCCGATGCAGAAGATCGACACGAACGAATAGCTCGCCGCGCCCAGGCCGCCGCCGGCCAGGGCTTCCGGGCTCAGGCGCGCCATCATCAGGGTGTCGGTCAGCACCATCAGCATGTGCGCCAACTGCGAGGCGATCAGCGGCCCCGCCAGCCGGAGGATGGCCCAGAGTTCGGTACGCACGGGACGCTGCATGGTCGTCACATCCTTTTAATCGAGGGAGCAAGAGACCGTCGATTCTCGCGGTTCGGCGAGGTTGGCACAAAGGGATAAAAAGGATGGGTGGCATGATTAAAACTCATCCAGGGGCATTTCTGATAAGTTGGCGCCATCCCGCAACCGGAGCCTTGTCATGTCCCGTCGTCTGCCGCCCTTGTATGCCCTGCGCGCATTCGAAGCAGCGGCGCGGCACAGCTCGTTCACCCGTGCCGCCGAAGAGTTGTCGATCACTCAGAGTGCGGTCAGCCGGCATGTCCGCACCCTCGAGGAGCACTTCGCCTGCCGGCTGTTCCACCGCAGCGGCCGCAACCTGCAACTGACCGAATCGGCGCGCCTGCTGCTGCCCGGCATCCGTGAGGGTTTTGCGGCGCTTGAGCGGGCCTGCAATACCTTGCGCGCCGAAGACGACATCCTGCGCATGAAAGCCCCGTCGACCCTGACCATGCGCTGGCTGCTGGCGCGGCTCAGTCGTTTTCGCCATCTGCAGCCGGGCAACGAGGTGCAACTGACCAGCGCCTGGATGGACGTGGACTCGGTGGACTTCAACAACGAACCGTTCGATTGCGCGGTGCTGCTCAGCGACGGGCATTTTCCGCCGGACTGGGAAGCCAGCCTGTTGTTCCCGGAAGAACTGATCCCGGTGGGCGCGCCCAACCTGCCCAATGACCGGCCCTGGGACGCGGCCCGCCTGGCCGCCACCGAACTGCTGCACCCGACCCCCGACCGGCGCGACTGGCGCAGCTGGCTGGAGCGCATGGGCCTGTCCGAGCAGGTGTCGCTCAAGGGCGGGCAGGTGTTCGACACCCTGGAGCTGGGGATGATCGCAGCGGCGCGGGGCTACGGCGTATCGATGGGTGACCTGCTGATGGTGGCCGAAGATGTGGCTCAAGGGCGGTTGAGCCTGCCGTGGCCCACCGCCGTCGCCAGCGGCCTGAACTACTACCTGGTGTGGCCCAGGACCCGCCCCGGAGGTGAACGTTTGCGCCGCCTCAGCGATTTCCTTCAGGGCGAAGTCCGGGCGATGGAGTTGCCGCAGGTCGCGCGCTTGAGCTGAATCGTTCGAGCCAGCACAATGCCGGCCCTGGGCCATAACCCTGTTGTGCGCTCAAGTATTCGCTTTCACCGCCGAATACGTCCAAGTGGAACCGTCGTGCCGGTCCGCGATACACCCCCATTATTAGAATATTTTCCGAGCCGTGATCAGGGAGGATCCGCAGGCCCGGCCAGGAGCTGTCCATGTCTCAACCCCGCGCCCGGATCGCCTCGCAGCTGGGCCTCGCGCTCGCCGTGATACTGGCGGTCGTCATCAGCGGCAGTACGGTGTTCGCCTTGCGTTCGCTGGATTCGGCCAACCTCGCCACCCGTGAAGAGCACCTGGCCAGCGAGGCGCGCCTGCTGGCCGACCAGCTGAGCACTTTCCACGGCACGCTGCGCGAAAGCACCCAGCGCCTGAGCGGGCTGTTCGAGAAGCGCTTCAGCGCGGGCCTGAGCGTCCATCCGGACGAGCCGGTGACCGTCGCCGGCACCCGCACGCCTGGCCTGCACCTGGGCGGCGAGGTGTTGAACAACAACTTCAAGGAAGTCGACGAGTTCAAGCAGATGACCGCCGGCGTCGCCACGCTGTTCGTGCGCAGCGGCGAGGACTTCATCCGCGTCAGTACTTCCCTGAGCAAACAGGACGGCAGCCGGGCCATCGGCACCGTGCTCGACCACGCCCACCCGGCCTATGCGCGGTTGATGGCGGGGCAGGGCTATGTCGGCCGCGCCTTGCTGTTCGAGCGCCTGTACATGACCCAGTACACCCCGGTGCGCGACGGTAGCGGCAAGGTGATCGCGGTGCTGTTCGTCGGCTTCGACTACACCGATGCGCAGAACGCCCAGTTCGACAACCTCAAGCGCTTCCGCATCGGCCAGACCGGCTCGCTGGCGCTGCTGGACGAGCAGAGCAAATGGCTGGTGGCCCCGGCCGGCGTGCAGGCGCCGGAGCAAGCGGTGTCGGTGGTCGCCGGCCTGGCGAAGACGCCGGGCAAGGGCCGCTTCTGGAGCGACAGCGCTGAAGACTTCTACAGCATCGCCGTACCGTTCGACGGCGGGCCGTGGTCGGTGGTGGCGAGCATGCCGAAAAGCGAGATCCGTGCCGTGACCTGGAGCGTCGGCACGCAACTGGCCATCGGCAGCCTGCTGGCGATGCTGCTGGCGGTGGGTTCCGTGGTCTGGCTGCTGCGCAGCAAGCTGCAGCCGCTGGGGGATCTGGTGCGGCAGGCCGAGGCGCTGGGCGCCGGCGATCTGAGCGTGCGCCTGGACGTCTCGAGCCACGACGAGATCGGCCAGCTGGCCCGCGCCTTCAACCAGATGAGCCAAGCGTTGTCGACCATGGTCGAGCACATCCGCCGTTCCTCCGAAGAGGTCAACCGCCGGGCCCAGGCGCTGTCGGGCTTGTCCGGCGGTGCGTACGAAGGCATGGAGCAGCAGTCCGGCGAAATCACCAGCATGGCCGGCGCGGTCGAAGAGTTCAGCGCCACCTCGCTGAACATCGCCGACAACATGGGCAACACCCAGCGCCTGGCCCAGGAAAACGCCCAGCAGACGCAGATCGGCCGCACCTCGATGGAAGAAGCGTCTTCCTCGCTGGAGCAGATCGCCGGCGCGCTGAACACCACGGCGACTGTCATCAACACCCTCGGTCAGCGTTCCCAGGAAATCGGCGGCATCGTCAGCGTCATTACCGCTATCGCCGAACAGACCAACCTGCTGGCGCTCAACGCCGCCATCGAAGCGGCCCGTGCCGGTGAGCAAGGCCGCGGCTTCGCGGTGGTGGCCGACGAGGTGCGCAACCTGGCTTCGCGCACCCGTCAGGCGACCGACGAGATCTCCGGCATGATCCAGAGCATCCAGCAGGAGACCGGCAACGCCATCAGCACCATGGAGCAAGGCAATGCGCTGATGCAGGAAGGCCTGTCGCGCAACGCCAACGTCGCCTCGGCCCTGGCGCGCATCGACGAGCAGAGCCGCTCGGCGGGCCAGCAGTTCGCGGCGATCACCACCGCGACCCAGGAGCAGAGCAGCACCGCGACCTTGCTCAGCAGCAACCTGCAGAGCATCGCGCTGGCCAACAGCGAGCAGCGGGAAGTGGTGTCCAACCTGGCGGTCACCGCCAAGGAACTGGAGAAGCTGGCGGCGGACCTGCGTTCCGAGGTCGACCGCTTCCGCTGAGTCGCCCCTGACATCGCTTCGCGGGCAAGCCCGCTCCCACAGGTTGACCGGTGCTACCGGATCCCGTGGGAGCCGCACCACCGCGTTCCCCTCGGGGAGCGGGCCTGCCCGCGATGACGGCGGTCCATCCGACATCGATGTGCCGGACAGTCCGCCATTGCCAGCAGGCCGGTTCCTGCAGTTCTAGCCGCACCACCGCGTTCCCTGTGGGAGCGAGCCTGCTCGCGATGGGGCCGAGGCGGTTCCCGCCTCTACTGTGTCGCCGGTCGGTACTGCAGCGCCTCCGCCAGATGGTCGCGGCGGATGTCGTCGCAGCGTTCGAGGTCCGCCAGCGTCCGCGCCACCTTGAGCAGGCGGTGCGCCGAGCGCAGCGACAGCGTCAGGCGCTCGCAGGCCGATTCCAGCCACGCCTCGTCGGCTGCGGATAACCCGCAGTGGCGCCGCAGCCCCGGCAGATCCAGGAAGGCATTGGCGCACCGTTGGCGCTTCTGCTGACGCTCCCGGGCCTCGGCCACTTGCCCGGCGGCGCTGGCGCTGTCTTCCCCCGGTTTCATCTGCGGATTCAACGCCGTGGCTTCCCGCGCCACCGTCAAGTGCAGGTCGATCCGGTCCAGCAGCGGCCCCGACAGCTTGTTGCGGTAGCGCTGCACCATGTCCGGCGTGCACGAGCAACGGCCGGTGGGCTCGCCAAGGTATCCACAGGGGCACGGGTTCATCGCCGCCACCAGCTGAAAGCGCGCCGGAAAGCGCACCCGTTCCTTGGCCCTGGCAATCACGATGTGGCCCGACTCCAGCGGCTCGCGCAGCACCTCCAGCACCTTGCGGTCGAACTCCGGCAGCTCGTCGAGGAACAGCACGCCGTGGTGGGCGAGGGTGATTTCCCCGGGCTGCGGTTTCGAGCTGCCGCCGACCAGGGCCGGCCCGGACGCCGAGTGGTGCGGCTGGCGGAAGGGGCGCTGCGGCCAATGGGTCAGCGGCGCGCCGTTGGCGACCGACTGAATGGCCGCGACCTCCAGCGCTTCGCTCTCGGCCAGCGGCGGCAGCAGCCCCGGCAAGCGGCTGGCCAAAAGCGTCTTGCCGGTGCCCGGCGGTCCGCTGAACAACAGGTTGTGGGCGCCTGCCGCAGCGATCAGCAAGGCGCGTTTGGCGGCCGCCTGGCCCTGCACCTCGTTGAGGTCGGGATAGGGTTTGGCGGCGTGGATCAGACCGTCCGACACGTACGGCTCGACCGGTGTATGCCCGTTGAAGTGCGCCACCGCCTGCAACAGGTGATCCACCGCGATCACCTTCAGCCCCGACGCCAGGCACGCCTCCTCGGCGTTGGCCCGCGGCACCACCAGCGAGCGTCCGGCCCTGCGCGCCGCCAGCGCCGCCGGCAGCACCCCGCGCACCGGGCGCACGGCGCCGGACAGCGCCAGTTCGCCCAGGCATTCCACGTCGTCCAGGGTCAGGGTCGGCACCTGCACGCTGGCCGAGAGGATACCCAAGGCGATGGCCAGGTCGAACCGCCCGCCGTCCTTGGGCAAGTCCGCCGGGGCCAGGTTCAGGGTGATCCGCCGCGCCGGAAACTGCAGCCCGGAATTGATGATCGCGCTGCGCACCCGGTCCTTGCTCTCCTTCACCGCCGTCTCGGGCAGGCCGACCATGGTCAGCGACGGCAGGCCGTTGGCCAGGTGGACTTCGACGGTGACGGCGGGGGCCTCCACGCCGATCTGGGCGCGGCTGTGGACGATGGCGAGGGACATGGGCGTTCCTTGAAATGGGCGGGGCCGCTTCCTGCGGTGTCTCAAGGGTAGACGGGGGAAACGGATCCGGCGGCGGGCGCGGGGCGGCAAACCTTCACCGGATGTTGCGGCAGGCGCTCCCGGACGCCTGCCGCTTCAGCCCGAAGTGCGCGCAGGACGCGCCGGCACAGCATTGCGGATGCGCTGCCCGTAAAGGCCGACGACGAGGCCGAGGACGATCAGGATCACCGTCAGCACCTTGTTCAGCGGCACGCTTTCGTTGAACGCCACGACCGAGCCGAGCATGCCGAAGATCGGCACCAGCAGCGACAGCGGCGCCACCGTGGACACCGGATAGGTCTTGAGCAGCGAGTTCCAGATCCAATAGGCGAACAGCGTGTTGGGGTAGACCTGGAACAGGATCGACAGTACGGCGGTGGTGTCGACCTGCTGGACGAACGCGCTGTAGCCGGCGCTGCCGTTGACGGCGTAGTCGAGGGCGAACAGCGGGATCGGCGCGAAGGCGCTGGACCACACCAGGAAACCGAACACGTCCCGGGTGTTGGCTTTCTTGTTGATGAGGTTGGCGACGCTCCACGACGCCGCGCCCGCCAGCACCAGCACGACGCCCGTCAGGCTGACCGAGCCGTCACTGATCCTGATGATGCACAGCAGCCCGGCGAGCGCGATCAGCATGCCCAGCACCTGGAAGCGGGTCAGGGCTTCGCGGAATACCCAGCCGCCCAGCAGGAGGGTGAAGAACGCGCTGAACTGCAGCACCAGCGAGGCGATGCCCGCCGAGAGCCCGGCCTTGATGCCCAGGTTGACCACGCCCCACAAGCCGATGCCGAACACCAGCCCGTAGCCGATGAGGTAGCGCCAGGGCACGGCGGGCCTGCGGATGAAGAAGATCGCCGGCAGCGCGCAGAGACTGAAGCGGATGCCCGCCAATATGAACGGGTCGACGGTGGCCAGTCCCAGTTTGATCACCGAGAAGTTGATGCCCCAGATGGCCGTGATCAGTACGGCCAACGCTACGTGCAGTGGTTTCATGGTCGGTTCGCTTTCAGGAGGAGGGGGTTCATCGCGCTGCGGACTCAAGGTTCAGGCATGCCCAGTACAGCAGCGCGACGCCGCTGATGGCGGCGCCGAGCAAGCACACGCTCATCCAGCCGCCGTGGGCGTAGGTGTAGGTGGCCGCGGCGGCGCCCAGGCCGCTGCCGACCGAGTAGAAGCACATGTAGGCACCCGCCAGGCGGCTTTGCGCGTCGGGCCGGGCGGCGAAGATCAGGCTCTGGTTGGTCACGTGCACCGCCTGCACGGCGAAGTCCAGCAGCACCACGCCGATGACCATGGCCAGCAGGGAGCTTTCGACGAAAGCGCTGGGCAGCCAGGACAAGGTCAGCAGCGCCAGGGCGATACCGGTGGTGCGGTTGCCCAGGCCCCGGTCGGCCAGTTGCCCCGCCTTGGCGGCGGCCAGGGCGCCGGCGACACCGGCCAGGCCGAACAGGCCGATCTGGGTGTGCGACAGCGACAGCGGCGGTGCGCTCAGCGGCAGCACCATCGAGGTCCACAGCACGCTGAAGGCGGCGAAGATGAGCAGGGCGAAGGTGCCCCTGACGCGCAGCGTGCGTTCGCTCAGGTACAGCCGCAAGACCGAGCGCAGCAACTGCCGGTAGCTGCCGGCGGCCGACGGCGTGGCGGACGCCGGCAGGGTGCGCTGCAGCACCAGCGCCATGCCGGCCATCAGGGCGGCCGAGACGAAATACACACCGCGCCAACCCGCCAGGTCCGCCACGGCGCCGGAGACGAAACGGGCCAGCAGAATGCCCAGCACCACGCCGCTGGTGACGGTGCCGATGGCCTGGCCACGCTGTTCCGGGCTGGCCAGGGCGGCGGCGTAGGCGACCACCACCTGCACCACCACGGCCATCAGGCCCACCAGCACCATCGCGCCGAGCAGCGTGAGCCAGTCCTGCGACAGGCCGACCGCGCACAGGGCGACGGCGGACATCAGCAACTGCGTCAGGATGAGTCGCTTGCGGTTCAGCAGATCGCCCAGCGGCACGATGAACAGCAGCCCCACCGCGTAACCGGCCTGGGTGGCGGTCACCACGACGCCGATGGCGCCGGGCGCGACCGCTAGGCTCGCGGCCATGGACTCCAGCAGCGGCTGGGCGAAATACACGTTGGCCACCGCCATGGCGCAGGTGATGGCGAACAGCAGCGTCCGGTAGCGGCCGGGCGTCGGCGCCGGGCGTTCCCGACAGGCCGGGGCAGCGGCCTCGAGATCCGTTGTCGAGGGCGTTTGAGGATCCGGCATCGCGACATCCATCCTTGAGCTGATGTGGTTTCGAAACAAAACCGATGCGTGGATTTTTACCCAATCAGGTTTTAATATGCAACCAGTTGTGTGAAGCACGTTCCTCTGACGCCAGCGGCGTCTTTTGTCCCTTTGTCGATTGAATCCGGAGACCCATGGCCAGACAGCAGCAACTGGCGCAAAGCGAATGCCCCGTGGCCCGCACGCTCGAAGCCATCGGCGACCGGTGGGCGCTGATGATCATCCGCGACGCCTTCGACGATGTCCGCCGGTTCACGGAATTCCAGAAACGCCTGGGCCTGGCCCGCAACATCCTCACGGTCAAGCTCAAGATGCTGGTCGAGTTGGGCGTGTTCGAGGTGCGGCCGGCGTCCGACGGCAGTGCCTACAAGGAATACGTGCTGACCGAGATGGGGCGCTCCGTGTTTCCCATCGTGGTCAGCCTGCGCCAGTGGGGGGAGCGCTTCCTCTTCAAGGAAGGCGAGTGCCATTCGGTGCTGCTGGACGACGAACTGTCGGAGCCGATCGAGACCATTGCGGTCCGCTCAAGGTCGGGCAAGGTGCTGTCCCCGGCCGATTGCCACCGGCGGGTGGTCAAGCGCGGCGCCTGAGGCGCGGGACGCCTTCACCGGATACGCGAACCCCACACCGCAAGGCGTGGGGTTTTTCATGGGCTGCCGAACCGCAGCCCGGCAGGCTGCGGCCTCACTCGGCCGGCGGGTTCAGCTTGGCCTCAAGCTCCGCGACTTTCGCCTCGAGACTTTCGAGGCGGGCGCGGGTGCGGGCCAGCACCACCATCTGACTGTCGAACTCTTCGCGGCTCACCAGGTCCAGTTTGCTGAAGGCGCTCTGCATCAGCATCTTGAACTGGCTTTCGATTTCGGCTTTGGGCAAGGGCGTGTCGCCGCTGAACAGACGGGAGGCGGTGCCGCTCAGGGCGTCGAGGAAGTCTTTGGGCGCGAGCATGGGAAATGTCCTGGAAACAATGGCCGGCAGTGTATCACGCAGTGTCTATAGTCATTGGCGCCGGCAGGGATGCACGCTTTTCGCGCAGGCCGCCGGACGGCGGCGCACCGTTGTTGTGCGTATCCCGGGTGCCATTTTAGTGATGGCCACTGCCGACGCGGCCAAGGGATTGAAATCAGTGGGTTTTGGCAAGGTGGCAAGCTTTCTGCTTAGTCGGTGGTGACCCATGCACTGATGCAGTCGCTGTGATGAATGCAGTGCGGCAGGCGGAGCGGGGAGTTTCGTCTGATGCGGTTAGCTGGCGTCGGTCGGGCCGGCAGGGCCGACGATGCGTTACAAAGCCAGGCACTGCGCTTAGACTTGAGTCGGGTTTGTTTTCCTGGGGCAAGTCCACCAATTCGGGAGAGAGTTTCATGAAGCTAGTCACTGCCATCATCAAGCCGTTCAAGCTGGACGACGTGCGCGAGTCGCTGTCCGAAATCGGCGTGCAGGGCATTACCGTCACTGAAGTCAAAGGCTTCGGCCGGCAGAAGGGTCACACCGAGCTGTACCGCGGCGCGGAATACGTGGTCGATTTCCTGCCCAAGGTGAAGATCGACGTCGCCATCGACGACAAGGACCTTGATCGGGTCATCGAGGCGATCACCAAGGCCGCCAACACCGGCAAGATCGGTGACGGCAAGATCTTCGTGGTCAATCTGGAACAGGCGATCCGCATCCGTACCGGCGAAACCGATACCGACGCCATCTAAGCCGCCACAAACCCAACGCCCCAGGAGAAAACAAAATGACTCTGCGTAAATTCGCAGGGCTAGGAGCCCTGTTGCCTATCGTAATGCCCGGCCTGGCCATGGCGGCAGACGAAGCGGCGGCCCCGGTCCTCAATTCCGGCGACACGGCCTGGATGCTCACCTCCACGGCCCTCGTGCTGTTCATGACCATCCCCGGCCTCGCGCTGTTCTACGGCGGCATGGTCCGTTCGAAAAACATCCTTTCCGTGATGATGCAGTGCTTCGCCATCACCGGCCTGATCAGCGTCCTGTGGGTCATCTACGGCTACAGCATCGCGTTCGACACCACCGGCATGGAGCAGGGCGTCGTCAACTTCAACTCCTTCGTCGGCGGCTTCGGCAAGGCGTTCCTCGCCGGCATCACCCCGGCCAGCCTGACCGGCCCGGCGGCGCTGTTCCCCGAGGCGGTGTTCGTCACCTTCCAGATGACCTTCGCGATCATCACCCCGGCGCTGATCGTCGGTGCGTTCGCCGAGCGGATGAAGTTCTCCGCCATGCTGGTGTTCATGGGCATCTGGTTCACCGTCGTCTATGCGCCGATCGCGCACATGGTCTGGTCCGGCAACGGCGGCCTGATGTGGGACTGGGGCGTGCTCGACTTCGCCGGCGGCACCGTGGTGCACATCAACGCCGGTGTGGCCGGCCTGATCGCCTGCCTGGTGCTGGGCAAGCGCAAAGGCTTCCCGACCACCCCGATGGCGCCGCACAACCTGGGTTACACCCTGATGGGCGCGGCGATGCTGTGGATCGGCTGGTTCGGCTTCAACGCCGGCTCCGCCGCCGCCGCCAACGGCACCGCCGGCATGGCGATGCTGGTCACCCAGATCGCCACCGCCGCCGCGGCGCTGGGCTGGATGTTCGCCGAGTGGATCACCCACGGCAAACCGAGCGCACTGGGCATCGCCTCGGGCGTGGTGGCCGGCCTGGTGGCGATCACGCCGGCCGCCGGCACCGTCGGCCCGATGGGCGCGCTGGTGATCGGCCTGGCGGCGGGCGTGGTCTGCTACTTCTGCGCCACCAGCCTGAAGCGCAAGCTCGGTTATGACGACTCCCTGGACGCCTTCGGCGTGCACGGCATCGGCGGCATCCTCGGCGCGATCCTCACGGGCGTGTTCGCCGCGCCGTCGCTGGGCGGTTTCGGCACCGTCACCGACATCGCGGCGCAGGTCTGGATCCAGTGCAAGGGCGTCGGGTTCACGGTGATCTACACCGCGGTCGCCACCTTCGTCATCCTCAAGGTGCTGGACGCCGTGATGGGTCTGCGCGTGACCGACGAGGAAGAGTCGGTGGGCCTGGATCTGGCTCAGCACAACGAGCGCGGCTACAACCTGTAAGCCGGCGCCATGAAAAAACTGCCCGGTTCGCCGGGCATTTTTTTGTCCGGAATTTGTCATCTGCGATACCGCCGGAAGGTTTTCGCACATGGCTTCGGCGCTGTCGCAGGCGGGGGTGTTTATGCGGCCAATGGCTTACACCGCTGAAGGAATATTAGGGCCTTTGTTTTTTTCCAGAGCGCGCTAGAATGCGCCCCGAACGTGCGGAGAACTGTATGTGGCAACAGACTCTGATAACCCTGCGGGCACGGCCCCGGGGCTTTCATCTGGTGACGGACGAGTTGCTGGCCGGCCTGCCCGGACTCAAGGCATGCAAGGTCGGTCTGTTGCATCTGTGGCTGCAGCACACCTCGGCGTCGTTGACTGTCAACGAGAACGCCGATCCGGCGGTACGTCGCGACTTCGAACGGTTTTTCAATCGTCTGGCCCCACAAGGAACGGACGGCTATGAGCACAACGACGAAGGCCTGGACGACCTCCCGGCGCACTTCAAGGCCAGCGTGCTGGGCTGTCAGTTGAGCCTGCCGGTTTCGGCGGGAAAGCTGGCGCTGGGCACCTGGCAAGGCGTTTACCTGGGGGAGCACCGCGATCATGGCGGTGCCCGCAAAGTCCTCGCCACCCTGCACGGTGAAGGGGCATGAGCCGCTGGTCAGCAGCGGCGGATGATTTTTTCCGGCGACTTTCGACAGTTGCCTAAGCTGGTCTATAACTAATCTGCTTTTCGCAAGTCATGAGGTAGAACATGAGCGACGATGATCTGGAAAACGACGACCTCGAAGTAGGCGACGAAGACGATACCGAAGAAGGTCTGGAAGCGGCGGCCGACGATGTCGCCGAGGACAGCGATGACGGCGGCGATGCACCTGCCCCGGCCGCTAAAGGCAAGGCCAAGGCTGCGGTCTCGGTCGACGAGCTGCCGAGCATGGAAGCCAAGAACAAGGAACGCGATGCCCTGGCCAAGGCCATGGAAGAATTCCTTGCCCGTGGCGGCAAAGTGGTGGAGGTGGAGGCCAATGTGGTCGCCGACCCGCCCAAGAAGCCCGACAACAAGTACGGCAGCCGCCCTATCTGAGGCGCGTCGCCCGCTTGCCGAAAAAGCCCGCCGTCGCTGCGGGCTTTTTCATGGGCGGCTGAAAGGGCTGGCTCCTACGCGGGCATGGCGTCAGCGGGAGAGGGCATTCCAGCGCGCGAGCACGGCCGGCAAGTCGGTCAGGCTGCGGATCTCGGCGTCCGGCAGGCGCTCCGCTTCCCAGGCCTTGCCCGCCGGGTTGAACCAGATCGCCCGCAGCCCGGCCTGCTGCGCCCCGGCGATGTCGTCCCCCGGATGGTCGCCGATGTGCACCGCCGCCTCGGCGCTCGCGCCGCCCCGCTGCAAGGCCTCGTGGAACAGCCGGGCGTCCGGTTTGGCGATGCCGATGTCTTCGGCGCACAGGGCGAACTTGAAGTAGTCGGCCAGCCCCAGCCGGCGCACGTCGGCGTTGCCGTTGGTGACCACGCCCAGGGCATAGTGGTTGGCGAGGATCTCCAGCACCGGCTCGACCTCGGGGAACACCTCGATCTGGTGCCGTGCGTGCAGGAACACCTCGAAGCTCCTGTCCGCCAGGTCCGAGGCCTCGCCATGGGCGTAGCCGGCCTCTTCCAGCGCGTGGAACAGCACCCGCCGGCGCAGCGCGCTGATGCGGTGCTTGAGCCCGGGCTCGCCGGCCAGCACCCGTTCGCGGATGGCCCACAGGTGCTCCACCGGCACCGCGCCCAGGTTCGGCGCATGTTCGCCCAGCCATTGGCGCAGCACCGCTTCGGCGCTGAGGATCACCGGCGCGGTGTCCCACAGGGTGTCGTCGAGGTCGAACGTGATCAACTGGATGCTCATGAATCCTCGCCTTTGGTGCGTTTGGCCCGTGGATGGGCGCTGTCGTAGACCGCCGCCAGGTGCTGGAAGTCCAGGTGGGTATAGATCTGGGTGGTCTTGATGTCCGAGTGGCCGAGCAGTTCCTGCACGGCGCGCAGGTCCTGCGAAGACTCCAGCAGGTGGCTGGCGAAGGAATGCCGCAGCATGTGCGGATGCAGGTTCTGCCCCAGTTCCCGTTCGCCGGCGAGCTTGACCCGCACCTGGATCGCCCGGGGGCCGAGGCGCCGGCCCTGCTGGCTGACGAACACGGCGTCGTCCGCCGGATTGGCCAGGGCGCGCAGCGGCAACCAATGCTCCAGCGCTTCGCGGGCCTTGGCGCCCACCGGCAGCAGGCGGGTCTTGCTGCCCTTGCCGAGCACCTGGACCATGCCGTCGGCGAGGTCGAGCTGGTCGAGGTTCAGGCCCGTCAGCTCCGACAGGCGCAGACCGGAGGAATAGAACAGTTCCAGGATCGCCTGGTCCCGGCGCGCCATGAAGTCGTCCTCCACCGCGCCTTCGAGCAGTTGCAGCGCCCGGTCGGTGTCGAGGGTCTTGGGCAGGCGGCGCTCGCCCTTGGGGGGCGTCAGGCCGGTGGCCGGGTCGTGGTCGCAGAGGCCTTCACGGTTGAGGAAGTGATAGAGCCCGCGCACCGCCGAGAGCAGGCGGGCGAGGCTGCGCGAGGACTGTCCTTGGGCGTGGAGGCGGGCGATCAGGCTGCGCAGGCGCTGGATGTCCAGCGCCTGCCAACTGCCGATGTTCTGCCTGGCGCACCAGCCGAGCACCTTGTCGAGGTCGCGGCGGTAGGCCGACAGGGTATGCGGCGACACCTGCCGCTCACTGCGCAGGTGTTCGCAGTAAGCGTCCAGTTGCCGTTCCATGTTCAGCGCACCTTGCGCAGGGAACTGTTGACCCGTGGCAGCACGCGGCCCATGACTTCGGCGATGTAGCTCAAGAACAGCGTGCCCACCGAACTCTTGTAGTGCTGCGGATCGCGGCTGGCGATGGCGAGGATGCCGTGGATGCCCTGGTGGCTGACGGCGACCACGGCGGTGGAGCCGATCTGCTTGCGCTGCTCTTCGCCGAACAGGAAGTCCAGCTCATGCTCGCGCAGGCTGCCGCTGACGCTCTTGCCTTCGGTGAGCAGGCCGCCGATGGCGGTCTGCGCGTCGGCGTGGGTCACCCAGCGGCCCACCGGGGCCGGGTTGTCGCCGAGCAGGATCAGGCTCACGAACGGCACCTGGAAATCCTGGCGCAGGCTGTCCTCGACGCTGATCACCACGTCCTCGAGGGTCGCGGCGTCCATCAGCGCGAGGATCAGGCGCCGGGTCTTCTCGAACAGCCGGTCGTTGTCCCGGGCGACGTCCATCAGGTGCGAGAGGCGATGGCGCATCTCGATGTTGCGCTCGCGCAGGATCGCCATCTGGCGCTCGACCAGCGACACGGTGTCGCCACGCCGGTGGGGGATGCGCAGGGACGGCAGCAGTTCCTCGTGTTCGGCGAAGAAGTCCGGATGGGCCTCCAGGTAGGCGGCGACGGCGGCCGCCTCCATGTATTCGGCGGCGGATCCGGCGGACGGTCTGGCGGGGGCTTGAGGCTTGTCGGTCATGGCTTCTGCTCGCTCAAAGACGCACTTGTCCTTCGTATACACGCACTGCCGGACCGGTCATCAGCACCGGTTGGCCGGGGCCTGCCCATTCGATGGACAGGCGCCCGCCCGGCAGGTCGATCGACAGCGGCGAATCCATCCACCCCTGGCTGATCGCGGCCACGGCAGCGGCGCAGGCGCCGGTGCCGCAGGCCTGGGTTTCCCCGGCGCCGCGCTCCCAGACGCGCAACTGCGCGCGGTGGCGGTCGATGACCTGGAGGAAGCCGACGTTGACCCGCGCCGGAAAGCGCGGGTGGTGTTCGATCTTCGGCCCCAGCTCATGCACCGGTGCGCTGTGGATGTCATCCACGCGCAGCACGGCATGCGGGTTGCCCATCGACACGGCGGCGATGTCGACGGTGACGCCGTCGACCTGCAGCGGATAGCTTTGGGCCTGGGCCGGCGCATCGAACGGAATGTCGGCCGGCACCAGGCGCGGGGCGCCCATGTTCACGCCGATCTGGCCGTCGTTGCGCACGTCCAGCTCGATGATGCCGCCCTTGGTCTCGACGCGGATCCGACGCTTGGCGGTCAGGCGCTTGTCGAGCACGAAGCGGGCGAAGCAGCGGGCGCCGTTGCCGCACTGTTCCACTTCCGAGCCGTCGGAGTTGAAGATCCGGTAACGGAAGTCCACGTCCGGGTTGCTGGGCGCCTCGACGATCAGCAGTTGATCGAAACCGATGCCGGTGTGGCGGTCGCCCCACTGTTTGGCGTGTTTGGGCTGAATGTGCGCGTGCTGGCTGACCAGGTCGAGGACCATGAAGTCGTTGCCCAGGCCGTGCATCTTGGTAAAACGCAGCAGCATGGGGTCACTCCGGCAGCAGGCTTTCGCCGGCATACAGCTCGGCCACGGTTTCGCGGCGGCGCACTTCGAAAACTGAATCACCGTCCACCAGCACCTCGGCGGCGCGGCCGCGGGTGTTGTAGTTGGAGCTCATCACGAAGCCATAGGCACCGGCCGAATGCACGGCCAGCAGGTCACCCTCTTCGAGGGCCAGTTCGCGTTCCTTGGCCAGGAAGTCGCCGGTCTCGCAGATCGGCCCGACCACGTCGTAGGTCCGCGCCGCGGTGTCGCGCGGGCGCACGGCGGCGATGTCCATCCAGGCCTCGTACAGGGCCGGGCGGATCAGGTCGTTCATGGCCGCGTCGACGATGGCGAAGTCTTTGTGCCCGGTGTGCTTGAGGTACTCGACACGGGTCAGCAGGACGCCGGCGTTGGCGACGATGTAGCGGCCCGGCTCGAACATCAGCGCCAGGTCGCGGCCGGCGAGGCGTTCGCGCACGGCCTTGACGTAGTCGCCGGCCAGCGGCGGCTCTTCGTCGCGGTAGCGCACGCCGAGGCCGCCGCCCAGGTCGATGTGGTGCAGGTGGATGCCGCAGTCGCCGAGGCGGTCGACCAGGTCCAGCACGCGGTCGAGGGCGTCGAGGAACGGCGCCAGGGTGGTCAGCTGCGAGCCGATGTGGCAATCGACGCCGATCACGTCCAGGTTCGGCAGGTGCGCGGCGCGCACGTACACGTCTTCGGCATCGGCGATGGCGATGCCGAACTTGTTCTCTTTGAGGCCGGTGGAGATGTACGGGTGGGTGCCGGCATCGACGTCCGGGTTCACGCGCAGCGAGACCGGCGCGCGGACGCCCAGCTCGGCGGCCACGGCCTGGAGGCGCTCCAGCTCGTCGGTGGACTCGATGTTGAAGCAGTGCACGCCGACTTCCAGGGCGCGGCGCATGTCGTCGCGGGTCTTGCCGACGCCGGAGAACACGATCTTGTCGGCGCTGCCGCCGGCGGCCAGCACGCGTTCCAGCTCACCGCGGGAGACGATGTCGAAACCGGCGCCGAGACGGGCCAGGACGTTCAGCACACCGAGGTTGGAGTTGGCCTTGACCGCGAAGCAGACCAGGTGCGGCATGCCGGCCAGCGCATCGGCGTAGGCCCGGTACCGGGCCTCGATGTGGGCGCGGGAGTAGACGTAGGTCGGCGTGCCGAAGCGGTCGGCGACGGCGGACAGCGCCACACCTTCCGCGAACAGCTCCCCGCCACGGTAGTTGAAAGCGTCCATGGCGATCCCTTAGTAGACGTCGTGCTTGTGTGCCTTGGAAGCAGGCTGGTGCTGCGACGACTTGGCTTGCTCGGTCGGATCCTGATCTTCGTCTGGCAGGTACAGCGGGCCTTTTTGACCGCAGGCCGAGACGAGGCAGGCAACCGCGACGAGCGCCGCGAGGGAAGAGATCAGGCGCTTCATGGCGAAATCCTTGAAAATGCGTTAATTGCGCCGGAGTATACCGGCGACCCGGCGGATTGCCTATGCGACGGGGTTCCCGTCCGGCGGGGCCTGTTCCGGCGGCGCAAGCGACTCCTGCGGCGCACCGGCTGACGCCTTCGTCGGATCGCCGCCCGGGGCAAGCCCGCTCCCGCAGGGGCGGGGGCGAGTGCAGAGTCTGTGGCCGCCGCAAACATTGTGGGAGCGGGCTTGCCCGCGAAGGGGCCGGCGCATCCGACAGGGCGGCGCCCGGTCGTTATTCTTTGCAATCGGGCGCCGTCGCTCGTATCTTGCGGCCCTTGAGCCTGATCCGTCATTTCCCGAGGTTGCCGCAATGAGTCTGTCCGAAGCCCGTTTCCACGATCTGGTCGATGCCACCCAGCAGGCGCTGGAGGACATCTTCGACGACAGCGGCCTGGACCTGGACATGGAGAACTCGGCCGGTGTGCTGACCGTCAAGTTCGACAACGGCAGCCAGCTGATCTTCAGCCGCCAGGAGCCGCTGCGTCAGTTGTGGCTGGCCGACCGCTCCGGCGGTTTCCACTTCGACTACGACGAGCAGGCCGGCAAGTGGGTGTGCGAGAAGACCGAAGAGCTGCTGGGCGAAATGCTCGAACGCATCGTCTGGGAGCGTGCCGGCGAGAAGCTCGACTTCGACGAGATCTGAGATGAGCACCGAGATCCGGCCCGCCAAGCCGCTCTACAGCAACGTCAGCCCGGCGGTGCCTTCGCCGTGCAGCGGCGTCTGCCGGCTGGATGAGCAGAAGGTCTGCCTGGGCTGCTTCCGCCATGTCGAAGACATCCGCGAATGGCGCTCGGCGGACGACGAGCGCCGCCGGGCGATCTGCGCACAGGCGGTGGCCCGCAAGGCCCGGGCCTGACCGGCGGCCTTGGGTGGCTTGTATATTTTTTGAGCTGTGATAGTGTCCGGACACGCCTCAACCCATCGAGGCCCGGTAAGAACCCCGTCTTTTTTGGCGGGGTTTTGCTTTTTTGCGCAGAAGAAAGGAGTCTGCCCGGATCATGACCGCACCATCCATCACCCTTACCCGTCTGGACGTGCAACGTCTGGAGCAGCTGATCGACAGATTGCCTGAAGGCACCCGCGGCGTTGATGAGTTGCAAACCGAACTGGACCGCGCCGAAACGCTGGTGAGCCACGATGACGTGCCCGCCGACGTCGTCACCATGAACTCCCGCGTGCACTGCCGCGAGGAAGGCAGCGGCAAGGACTATCACCTGACCCTGGTGTATCCGAAGCACGCCAATGCCGACGAAGGCAAGATCTCGATCCTGGCGCCGGTGGGCAGCGCGCTGCTGGGCCTCAAGGTCGGCCAGCACATCGACTGGCCGGCGCCGGGCGGCAAGACCCTGAAGCTGACCCTGCTGGAAGTCGAATCGCAGCCGGCCAACGGCGGCGACTTCCCGGTGTGACCCCGCCTCAGGCCTGTTCGAGCGCCTCGTTCAGGGCGCGCTCCAGGTCGGCCTTGTAGCGCAGGTACAGATTGCTGGAACTCTGCCCGTCCCCGAGCAGGCCCGACAGGTCCAGGTCGGTGATGTAGCAGCGGTAGCGCTCGGTCTCCCGGCGCTGGCCGATGATCTCCCGGGCGACCACGCCGAACAGCTGGTCGCCATGCTCCAGTTCGCTGAATTCCCGTTGGTTGCAGTACAGCGTGACCTGCACCTGGCCGGGTGCGGCCTTGCCGACGATGGCCTGCACGTCGTAGTACGGTTCGTCCGCCGGGGTCTGCGGCGCCGGCCGCGCGTCGACCCGGCGCGCCCGTCCGGGGCCCTGGGGCAATAACTGGTAATACAAAATCTCGAGGTCGGGGGCCGGGCCCTGATCCATCGGCGCCTGCGTCTCGCGGCGGAACTGGATCGATTGCAGGAAACGCTGCAGCGGCACCAGCAGGCTCTGTTCGTCGTGGTAGGGCAAATGCTGCTGCCATAGCGCATTGAACTCATCCAGCACGTACAGCTCGGCCTGCCGCTCGGTCACCCGGTAGAACACCTGAATGCATTCGGGCTGGCCCATGGGCAGGATCAGCGCCAGGTCGTGGTCCTCCAGCGCCATCGGATCCAGGTGCAGGGGGCTGTAGTGCGGGAGCTCTTCGCCCAGGTAATCCAGCAGCGCGGGCAAGGTGGCGAGCGCCGCGTGGCTGACCTGGCCCGGCACCAGCTCGAGGACGTGATAGTGCTGCTGGACCTGGATCAGGTAGCGGTGGTTGAGCCCGCTCAGCAGCAAGGTCTGGGCGGTGTCGACGATCTCCTCCACCCGGCGGGCGATGAACTGCGCGCGGTTGTGGCAGAAGCAGCGCACCTGCAGCTTCGGTTGCCGTGCGCCGCCCGGCAGGTTGTTCAGGTAGTCGCGCAGGCAGTCGAGCAGGGCGTGGGGGCCGTCGAAACGGTTGACCAGCACCTCGTTCCAGCTGTTGAGCGTGACCTGGTCGAGGGTCAGCACCAGGTTCTCGCGCACCCCGGCGTAGCTCAGGGAGTCGGTGCGCTCGGTGGTCATCAGGATGTTCAGGTCGCGGTGGTGCTTGAGCGGATCGACGCCGACGTTGACCAGCAACAGCACCTCGCTCGGCACGCTGGCGTGCAGCAACGGTTCTTCGGCGACGGTGGGCAAGGGCAGGGCGATGCTCTGCTGCAGGCTGCCGAGCAGGTTGAACAGCTCGAACTCGCTCAGGTCGCTGGTGCCGGGGTGCAGCGCCAGCCGGGTGCTGCTGTCGATCACGCCGTTGCGGTGGCACCAGGTCAGCAGTTCCAGCAGCTCGCGGCTGCGCTTGATCGGTGCGAAGTGCTCCCATTCCAGGGCCGTGAGGCTGCCGTTGTACAGGCCCCACTGGGTCTGCCCCGGTTCTTTCTTGTTGGGCGACTGCACCAGCGTCAGGGTGTCTTCGGCCAGGTCCGGGGCGATGCCGGGGTTGATGAATTCGATCTTGTCGGCCTTGCGCTCGAAGGCCGCGTACAGCCGCCGGCCCAGCACGTTGAGGTCGCGCTTGTTGATCAGGCTGACGGTCTGTTCGGTGCGGGCGAAGCGGGTCAGGAAGCGGTAGCTGTAGTTCAGCTCGTTGACCAGCGCCAGGCGCTCGGCGCTGACCTGGCGCACCTTCCATTGGCTGCGGCTGTCGAGTAGCGCCAGTTGCCGCCGGTCCCAGTGCCATTCGCCTGCCAGGCGCTCGAGCAGCGAGCGCTGCCAGCTCTGGGTGCGGGTGCTGCCGGTGAGCTTGCGGTTGACCTTGAGGTACAGCGCCCGGCGCACCAGCTCCAGCCGCTCCGGTTCGTTGCGTGCCGTGAGGTATTCCTCGATGCGCCGGTACACCACCATGTACGGATCCAGCTCGTCCAGGTCCAGCCGGTTGGCGAACACCGCCTGCTTGAAGCGCAGGCTCAGACACTGCACGTGCGGGTGCTCGCTGGCGTAGACCTCGGTCAGCAGCAGTTTGAGCACCGACTTGTAGGGCGATTCGATGCCCTTGAACAACTGCCACAGCCCGGCGCCGATGAACTCCCCCGGCGGGATGTGCGCCAGGTGGCCGAGGTCGAGGGTTTCGTCGGTGCGGATGAAACGCTTGGAAATCAGGGTATGGGTGTACTGCGCATAGGCGCTTTCTTCATAGACCGGCACCAGCCACCAGATCGGCGTGCGGCCGGCGAGCCAGATGGCCGTGCGGTAGAACTCGTCCAGCAACAGGTAGTGCTGGGTGGTGCCGCAGTCTTCGGAGCTCAACTGGCTGTCGCGTTCGCCTTTGACGAAGCGGGCCGGGTCGATCAGGAAGAAATGCGCTTCGGCGCCCTGGCTCGCGGCCCAGGCTTCGAGGGCCTGGCACTTCTTGCGCAGTTCGGCCAGTTCGTTGTCGCCCAGGGCCGGGGCATGGCAGACCCACACGTCCATGTCGCTCTGGTCGGCCTGGGCCAGCGTGCCGAGGCTGCCCATCAGGAACAGGCCGTGGATCGGCCGGGGCGGATTGCTGCCGTGGCGCGGCTTGTAGGAGAACGAGCGGGTCAGGCGCTGGGCCTCGGTGAGGGTGTCGGCGTCCGGTTCGTAGTTCGACAGCCCTGCCGGCGTGCTGCCCGACACGTAGCCGGGCAGCAGCGGATGATTGACGTGGAAGAACAGCGGCAACAGGGTCAGCACGCTTTGCTGACGGGGCGACAGCCCTTCCCGCGCCCGGTTCAGGCGGCCTTCGTTGAGTTTGAGGAAACGTGCGCGCAGCTGGCTGAGCACCTTGCGGTCGATGCCTTCGTCCAGGTCGGGGCGGATTTCGTGGGTGCGGGTCATGTCGGCTCGCAGGGCTCGGGGGCAGAGGGGCTCGCAATGCCGGGGAGTTTAGCGCCTGGGCAGGGGAATCATTAAGCTGAATTTGTTTTTTTGGCGCCATTTTTCCAGCGCCGGTGCCGGCAGGCCAGCCGGGCTGGCCCGCGGAAAACCCGTGGCAGGGGTTTCCGTGGGCGACAGGGGAGGGTCAGGCGGTTTCTTTGGCGACGTCGAGGATGGTCAGCAGACCCTGCACGTGTTCTGCGGCGTCACGACCCAGGCTGGTCAGGTAGCCGCCGTCGACCTGGTCGATGAGTTCTTTCTGGAACAGGCTCTTGGCGGCGGCGATGTGTTTCGGGGCGGCGGTCTGATGAATCTTCAGACCTTCCTGGGAACTGTCCAGGTTGAAGAGTGCGAGGACTTCCAGTTCGGCAACCAACTCAGGGGTAAGCGACATAAGGACTCCAGACTTTCTAGGAATTGAGCGACAGCGCCCCTAAGGTGAACCTGCCGCTGCGGCCTGTCCAGTGCCGCCGACCGGGTTTTTCCTGGATGGGGGTGGAGTCCAGTGTAGTCAGGCGCCGGCGACGGGCCGCAGAGATGGGTGACAAATTGTGTGGGAGCGGGCGCGCTCCCACTGGATCGGGCTCATGGCTTTTCCGGCGGCAGCTCAGGGAGCGCGCGCAAGGCCGTCTCGTACCACTGGGTGTCGAACGCCCGGTCTTCGTCGAGCATGGCGTCGATCTCGTAGGCCAGCACATGGGCCATCAGATTGAGGATGTCTTCGCGTTCGTAGCCGACCAGGGTCAGCTTGTTGAACGTGGCCTTGGCCGCCGGCGGGTTTTCGCTCTCGATCTGGTTCTCGACGGCTTCGATCAGGGTGGACTCGGTGAAGGCTTCTTCGTCGTTGTCGATGTCGGTTGGCTCGCTCATGGCCGGCTCCTGTGCAAAAGGCGTCAGTCTACCCTCATTCAGCGCCGTGATGCCGGTGGCGCGAATCCCCGGCAGGATCTATAAACAGGCACTGCCCACCCCGCACGGCCTGGAGGCTATGTGATGTTCAAACTGTACGGATTCGCTGTCAGCAACTACTACAACATGGTCAAGCTGGCGCTGCTGGAGAAAGGCCTGCGGTTCGAAGAGGTCACGTTCTACCCGACGCAGACCCCGGAGGCCCTGGCCATCAGCCCCCGCGGCAAAGTGCCGGTGCTGGGGGCCGGCCCCGGCTACATCAATGAGACGTCCGTGATCCTCGAATACCTCGAACAGACCGGCCAGGGCGCGCCGCTGCTGCCTGCCGACCCGTTCGAGCGGGCGCAGGCGCTGGCGCTGGCCAAGGAGATCGAGCTGTACATCGAGCTGCCGGGCCGGGCCTGCTACGGCGAGGCGTTCTTCGGCGCGACGGTGCCCGAGGCGATCAAGGAAAAGACCAAGGCCGAACTGCTGCTGGGGTTTGCCGCCCTGGGCCGGCACGGCAAGTTCGCGCCGTACGTGGCGGGCGATAGCCTGAGCGTGGCGGACCTGTATTTCCTCTACAGCGTGCCGCTGGCCTGCGCGGTCGGGCAGAAGCTGTTCGGTGTGGATCTGCTGGCGCAGATGCCGAAGGCCAAGGCGCTGCTGGAGCAGCTGGAAGCGAATCCGCACGTGCAGAAGATCGCGGCGGACAAGGAAGCGGCGATGCCGGCGTTTTTGGCGATGATCGCAGCCAAGAAATAGAGTTGCGGGGTTTTCGGATCAGTCGTCGCCGGCAGGCCGGCTCCCACATTTGAGTGGTGGGAGCCGGCCTGCCGGCGATGCCATTGGCCTTTAGCGGGCGGCGAGCAGGGCCTGGCCGCGGGCCACGGCAGCCTTGACCTGGGCCGGCGCGGTTCCGCCGATGTGGTCACGGGCGTTGACCGAGCCTTCCAGGGTCAGCACGGCGAACACGTCCTGCTCGATCTGGTCGCTGAACTTGCGCAGTTCCTCGAGGCTCATTTCCGCCAGGTCCTTGCCGGTCTCCACGCCGTACTTCACCGCGTGGCCGACGATCTCGTGGCAGTCGCGGAACGGCAGGCCGCGGCGCACCAGGTAGTCGGCCAGGTCCGTGGCGGTGGAGAAGCCGCGCAGGGCCGCCTCGCGCATCATCGCGTGCTTGGGCTTGATCGCCGGCACCATGTCGGCGAACGCGCGCAGCGAATCGCGCAGGGTGTCGGCGGCGTCGAACAGCGGTTCCTTGTCTTCCTGGTTGTCCTTGTTGTAGGCCAGCGGCTGGCCTTTCATCAGGGTCAGCAGGCCCATCAGGGCGCCGAACACGCGGCCGGTCTTGCCGCGCACCAGCTCCGGCACGTCCGGATTCTTCTTTTGCGGCATGATCGAGCTGCCGGTGCAGAAGCGGTCCGGCAGGTCGATGAACTGGAACTGCGCGCTGGTCCACAGCACCAGCTCTTCGGAGAAGCGCGACAGGTGCATCATCGCGATGCTGGCCGCCGAGCAGAACTCGATGGCGAAGTCACGGTCCGACACGTTGTCCAGCGAGTTGCCGCCCACTGCGTCGAAACCCAGCAGCTGCGCGGTGTATTGGCGGTCGATCGGGTAGGTGGTGCCGGCCAGCGCGGCGCTGCCCAGCGGCATGCGGTTGGTGCGCTTGCGGCAGTCGGCCAGGCGCTCGTAGTCGCGGCTGAGCATTTCGAACCAGGCCAGCATGTGGTGGCCGAAGGTCACCGGCTGAGCGGTCTGCAGGTGGGTGAAGCCCGGCATGATGCTGCCGGCCTCGCGCTCGGCCTGCTCCAGCAGGCCTTTCTGCAGGCGGGTGATCTCGGCCAGGATCAGGTCGATCTCGTCGCGCAGCCACAGGCGGATGTCGGTGGCGACCTGGTCGTTGCGGCTGCGGCCGGTGTGCAGCTTCTTGCCGGTGATGCCGATGCGGTCGGTCAGGCGGGCTTCGATGTTCATGTGGACGTCTTCCAGGTCCACGCGCCAGTCGAACTGGCCGGCCTCGATCTCGCCCTGGATGGTCGTCAGCCCGTCGATGATGCTGTCGCGCTCGGCATCCGTCAGCACGCCGACCTTGGCCAGCATGGTGGCGTGGGCGATCGAGCCCATGATGTCGTGGCGATACAGGCGCTGGTCGAAAGTGACGGAGGCGGTGAAGCGGGCGACGAAGGCGTCGACGGGCTCACTGAAGCGGCCGCCCCAGGACTGATTGGTCTTGTCAGTGCTCATGAATTCGCTCGTATCGGCTTGGAGAAAGAAGGCTGCAAATGCTGGCGCGGATGATAACAGGGTTGCCGATCCTGTCGCTGACACTGGTCGAAACGTTTTTTTCTCATCTCGTGCGCCACAATCGCCGCCGTCGCCGCCGTGATTTGCGCAACGATATTTTCCGATTGAGCAATGTCGGGCCGACGAACGTCTACAGTTGGACTGAAGGGTCGGCGCAAATGCGGATCGGACGCCGGCCAAGAAAAAGAGAGGGGTGGGCGCTTTGGCCATCGGCAAGCCCTGCGCAAGGCGCAGGATCCGGGCACCGGCAAATTTTGCCGGCCGACGTACGGCACTTTTCGGCGCCCGCGCTAGTCTTAGCGTGGATCGCGGTGACGGACGTCACTCCACCTGTCTACGCTATCCTTGTGCGAGACTCACGCAGGAATCCAGCGCAATATGAATGTCCTGATCGTTGATGACGAACCCTTGGCCCGCGAGCGCCTCAGCCGAATGGTGAGCGAACTCGGGGGCTACACTGTCCTGGAGCCCAGCGCCACCAATGGCGAGGAGGCGCTGGCCCTGATCGACAGTCACAAGCCGGATATCGTGTTGCTCGATATCCGCATGCCGGGCCTGGATGGCCTGCAGGTCGCTGCCCGTCTGTGCGAACGAGAAACCCCGCCCGCCGTGGTGTTCTGCACAGGTTCCGATGAATTTGCCGTGGAGGCCCTGAAGGCCGGTGCCGTGGGCTATGTGGTGAAACCCGTGCGAACCGAACACTTGCAGGACGCCCTGAAAAGGGCCGAACGTCCCAACCGGGCCCAGCTCTCGGCCCTGACCCGTCCCGCCGCCGAAAGCGGCAACGGCCCGCGCAGTCACATCAGCGCCCGGACCCGCAAAGGCATCGAACTGATCCCCCTGGATCAGGTGGTGTACTTCATCGCCGACCACAAGTACGTGACCCTGCGCCACGAGCACGGCGAAGTCCTGCTGGACGAGCCGCTCAAGGCGCTGGAGGACGAGTTCGGCGAGCGCTTCGTGCGCATCCACCGCAACGCCCTGGTGGCGCGCGAGCGCATCGAGCGGCTGCAGCGCACGCCGCTGGGGCACTTCCAGCTCTACCTCAAAGGCCTGAACGGCGACGCCTTGATCGTCAGCCGCCGGCATGTGGCGGGCGTGCGCAAGATGATGCAGGGGCTCTGACCGGGCGTCCGTCGCTTCTTCCCGTCAGGCACACGGGCCAGGGAGGCCGTGCGCTTGCTGATTCAAGTCAAAGTGGATTTGGCTGAGCTGTTATCATCCGCCGTATCTATTCAGTACGGATTGATCCATGTCCTCTCGCGAAATCCGCATCGCCACCCGCAAAAGTGCTCTGGCCCTCTGGCAGGCCGAATTCGTCAAAGCCCGTCTGGAAGCGGCCCACCCGGGGTTGCAGGTGACGCTGGTGCCCATGGTCAGCCGCGGCGACAAGCTGCTCGACTCGCCGCTGTCGAAGATCGGCGGCAAGGGCCTGTTCGTCAAGGAACTGGAAACCGCGCTGCTGGAGAACGAAGCCGACATCGCCGTCCACTCGATGAAGGACGTGCCGATGGATTTCCCCGAAGGCCTGGGCCTGTTCTGCATCTGCGAGCGCGAAGACCCGCGTGACGCCTTCGTCTCCAACACCTACGCCAGCCTCGACGCGCTGCCGGCCGGCAGCATCGTCGGCACATCCAGCCTGCGCCGCCAGGCCCAACTGCTGACCCGCCGTCCGGATCTTGAGATCCGCTTCCTGCGCGGCAACGTCAACACCCGTCTGGCCAAGCTCGACGCAGGCGAGTACGACGCGATCATCCTCGCGGCGGCCGGCCTGATCCGTCTCGGCTTCGAAGACCGCATCACTTCGGCGATCAGCGTCGACGACAGCCTGCCCGCCGGCGGCCAGGGTGCCGTGGGCATCGAGTGCCGCAGCGCCGACCGCGAAATCCAAGCACTGCTGGCGCCGCTGCATCACGCCGACACCGCTTCGCGGGTGACCGCCGAACGTGCCCTCAACAAACACCTGAACGGCGGCTGCCAAGTGCCGATCGCCTGCTACGCCGTGCTGGAAGGCGATCAACTGTGGCTGCGCGGCCTGGTGGGCGAGCCGAGCGGCGGCAAGCTGCTCAGCGCCCAGGCCCGGGCCCCGCGCGAGGCGGCCGAGTCGCTGGGCGTGCAGGTCGCCGAAGACCTGCTCGGCCAGGGCGCCGACGACATCCTCAAGGCAGTGTACGGCGAGGCCGGTCACGAGTGACCGGCTGGCGCCTGCTGTTGACCCGTCCGGCGGAGGACTGCACGGCGCTGGCCGAGGTGTTGGCGCAGCAGGGGATTTTCAGCAGCTGCCTGCCGCTTTTGGAGATCGTCCCTTTGGCGGTCTCTGACACAATGCGCCGAACCTTGGGGCAACTGCCGCAGTGCGCTGCGGTGATCGTGGTCAGCAAACCGGCGGCGCGCCTGGCCGTGCAGCTGCTGGACGTTTGCGCGGACGTGCCGCCGTCGTTGCCCTGGTTCAGCGTCGGCGCGGCGACGGCGCAGATTCTAAAGGACCGGAGGCTGGACACCCACTTCCCGGACGAGGGCGACGACAGCGAAGCGCTGCTGCGCTTGCCGCGTCTGCGCGAGGCGGTGGCGCGGCCCGGTTCGCGGGTGCTGATCCTGCGCGGCGAGGGCGGGCGCGAGCTGCTCGCCGAGCGCCTGCGCGCGCTTGGTGCTAGTGTCGAGTATCTGGAGCTGTACCGCCGCGACCTGCCGGCCTGCGCGCCGGGGGAACTGACGCGCAGGATCGGATCGGAACGCCTGAACGGGCTGGTGGTCAGCAGTGGACAGGGTTTCGAGCACCTGCGCCAATTGGCCGGCGACGCCTGGCCCGAGGTGGCGCAGCTGCCGTTGTTTGTTCCAAGCCCAAGGGTCGCCGGGCAGGCGCGCGCCGCCGGGGCCCGAACAGTTGTGGATTGCCGCGGCGCCAGTGCCGCGGCCTTGCTGACGGCGTTACGGGAGCATCCCGTGCCCGTTCTCTAATGCAAAGGATGGATACGTGAGCGAAACAGCCTTGCCTAAAGATGATGTTCAACCTGTGACCGATGCACCGGTTGACGTACCACCACCGGCCCGGGAACCGCGTCGGGGAAACGGACTGGCCATCGTGGCATTGCTGCTGGGCGCCGCCGGCGTCGCGGTCGGCGGCTGGGGCGTCTGGCAGGTGCGGCACCTGCAGGCCGACACCCGGCAGCAGTTGAGCCAGGTGCAGGCGCTGAACGATCAGGCGCAGTCGCTGAAACTCAACGAGCAGCGCCTGACCGAGCGTCTCGGGCAATTGCCGGGCGCCGACGAGCTCGATGAGCGCCAGCGGCTGGTGACCCAGTTGCAGGGCGATCAGCAACGCCTCAACCAGCGTCTGGAAACCGTCCTCGGCGCCAGCCGCAAGGACTGGCGCCTGGCCGAGGCCGAGCACCTGCTGCGTCTGGCCAGCCTGCGCCTGTCGGCGCTGCAGGACGTCAGCAGCGCTCAGGCCTTGGTGCAGGGCGCCGACGAGATCCTGCGCGAACAGAACGATCCCGGTTCGTTCGCCGCCCGCGAGCAAGTGGCGAAAACCCTGGTGGCCCTGCGCAGCACCGCGCAGCCGGACCGCACCGGCCTGTTCCTGCGCCTGGGCGCCCTGCGCGATCAGGTCATCGAACTCACCGAACTGGCGCCCGAATACAAGGACCGCGGCGAATCCCTGCTGGGCCTGACGGCCGACGGCGACGGGGCCAGCCGCTGGGCGCAATGGTGGGATCAGGTCTCGCGGTACATCCGCATCGACTTCAACGCCGACAAGAACGTGCGGCCGCTGCTGGCCGGGCAGAGCCTGAGCCAGGTGCGCCTGGCCCTGAGCCTGGCGCTCGAGCAGGCGCAGTGGGCGGCGCTCAACGGGCAGGCGCCGGTCTACGCCCAGGCGCTGGGCGAGGCGCGGGACGTGCTCAAGGGCAACTTCAATCCGGACAACCCGCAAAGCAAAATCATGCTGGAGCAAGTGGCCGAACTGAGCCTGCAGCCCGTGACGGTCAGCACGCCGGACCTGGCCGGCACCCTGGGCGCGGTGCAGGCCTATCTCGAGCGGCGCAACGTCAATGCCGAAGACTCGGTCAAGCCGTTCGCCAAACCGGCCGCCGGCACGGCGCAGGAGGCCACGCCATGAAGCGCCTGTATGTGATCGTGTTTCTGGCCATCGCCGTCACGGCGGCGCTGGGCCTGGCGATCGCCCAGCATTCCGGTTACGTGCTGGTCGCGTACAAGAGCTTTCGCTACGAGTCGAGCCTGTGGGCGACCCTGGCGCTGGTGGCGATCCTGTGGCTGCTGATCTGGGCCGTCAAGGCGCTGGTCGAGCTGGTGCTGACGTCCGGCGGGGTGGTCAACCCGTGGTCGCGGCGCAACCGCAGCCGGCGCGTGCAGGTGGCGATCGAACACGGGCAACTGGACCTGGCCGAAGGCCGCTGGGCCAGCGCCCAGCGTCACCTGTACCGGGCCGCCGAAGCCGAGCGCCAGCCGTTGCTGTATTACCTCGGCGCCGCCCGTGCCGCCAACGAGCAGGGCAACTATGAGGAATGCGACCGTTTGCTGGAGCGCGCCCTGGAGCGTCAGCCCCAAGCCGAACTGGCGATCGCCCTGAGCCACGCGCAGTTGCAGACCGACCGCGGCGACACCGACGGCGCCCTGGAAACGCTGCAGGCCATGCACGGGCGCCATCCCCACAACGCCCAGACCCTGCGCCAGTTGCAGCGGCTGCATCAGCAGCGCGGGGAATGGTCGGCGGTGATCCGGCTGTTGCCGGAGCTGCGCAAGGACAAAGTCTTGCCGCCGGCCGAACTGACCGAGCTGGAACGCCGCGCCTGGGGCCAGAACCTGTCGCTGGCGGCCCAGCGTGAAGAGGACGGCACGGTCGGCCAGCAATCCCTTGAACGGGCCTGGCAGCAGCTCACCTCCGCCCAGCGCCAGGAGGCGCCGCTGGTGCTGGCCTACGCCGAGCAATTGCGTCAGCTGGGCGCGCAGGTCGAGGCGGAAGAGGTGCTGCGCAATGCCCTCAAGCGCAAGTACGACAGCCACCTGGCGCGCCTGTACGGCCTGGTGCGCGGCAACGATCCGGCGCGTCAGTTGCAGACGGCCGAGGGGTGGCTCAAGGAGCATCCCGCCGATCCGAGCCTGCTGCTGACGCTGGGTCGCCTGTGCCTGCAAGCCAGCTTGTGGGGCAAGGCGCGGGACTACCTGGAAAGCAGCCTGCGCACCCAGCGCAACCCGGAGGCCTGTGCCGAACTCGCCCGTCTGTTGGCGCGCCTTGGCGACACCGAACGCAGCAATCAGCTGTTCCAGGAAGGGCTGGGGCTGTTGGATGACCGTCTGCTGGCCGCACCGTTGCCGGTGCCGGCCCGTGCCTGAACGCGTGACGGGGAGCGTGCTCCCCGTTAACGCCAGACGCCGGAAAAGTTACTGCTGAGTTTGGTCTTAGGCAGCGTCCTACACGGGACTACATCTAATCCTCTCGCACCTGTCGGGATTTCCCTACACCTCTGGTGAAGTGTCGGCAGGGCCCCGCCTTGAAAGGCCGGCGCGCTTTCCTCTACCGTAACTGCCTGTCTTTACTGTTGCGGATAAGCCATGTCGTTGACCTGCTCACGCTCCCTGTTTTTCATGGCTTTCATGGCAGGGGCTCTGGCCCTGGGGGCTTCCTACTACCTCGAATACACGGTCGGCCTGACGCCTTGCAATCTGTGCCTGGTGCAGCGTCTGTTCCTGGCCGCGCTGTTCGTCTGCTGTGGCGCGGCGGCGGTGCATGGACCGCGGCGCGTCGGCCTGTCGCTTTACTGGGTGTTGGCGCTGGCCGCCAGCGCCGGGGGCATGACCGCCGCCTGGCGCCAGGTGCTGTGGCAGAGTGACCCGCTGCACCAGTTGGCGAACTGCATACCGGCGCCTGAAACGCCGCTGTCGTGGATGTGCGCGCTGTCGGGCATGTTCAACGACCACGGCGACTGCGCCGAGATCTCCTGGACGCTGTTCGACCTGAGCATTCCGGAATGGAGCCTGCTGTTTTTCATCGCGATGTCGATCCTGGCGGTCTACCAACTCTTGCGTCTGCTCTGGGGCGCCGTGCAGCGTCCGTTCGGCGGCGAAGCGTCGCACCGGCTGTTGATACGGGATTAAACGCTTGTATGAACTTTGTCGCCTGCGTACCTTGAAGCCACTGGCCTGCGGGAATAATCTGGCCCGCACGTGTCATTGCAATTCAGTTGCTCAATGACGCTCTGCCCGGCAGCCCCCGAATCCGTTTTCACAAGAGGGGCGCGGGTGTAGAGCAGTGACCCACAAGGGAAGAGAGATCGCCATGCTCGAAAGTTGTCAGAGTGCTCAGGAACGTTGGGGTGGAGTTCATCAACTGATCGACCGCTGGCTCCGGGAGCGCGAGGAACTGGTGACCGCGTTCCGCGAACTGCGTGACGCCAAGCCTGCGTTCGCCGACAAGTCGAAGAACGGCCGGTTCTGCCAGATCCTCGTCGATTACGTGTCCGCCTGGCACTTCGAAGTGCGTGAGCAGTTGACCGATGAAGCCAAGGCGTTCGATGACGAAGGCGGGCTGGAACTGGCGGAGCAGATCGGGCCGCGCATCGATGAGATCACGCAGCACGCGGTGGCCTTCAATGACCATTGCCACAAAGGCGAGTGCAACGACACCGAGCGCTTCTCCGAGGCGCTGCAAAAGCTGGGCGGTCTGCTGCGCGAACGCTTCGAGCTGGAAGACTGCCTGATCGAAGTGCTGCACAACGCCCACAAGGAAGAGGCCCCGGTTCAGGCCTGACGGCAACCCTTGGGCAAGACACACAGAACGGTGCGCCATGGCGCACCGTTTTTCGTTGGCGCGGTCAGCCGGTCGCGCCCTTCAATTCGACCTCGAACACCAGCGGCGTGAACGGCGCGATCAGGTCGCCGGCACCGTCCGCGCCGTAGGCCTGATCGGAGGGAATCACCAGTCGCCACTTCGCGCCCACCGGCATGTTCTGCAACGCGGTGCGCCAGCCGGCGATCACGCTGTCGAGGTTGAACCACTGCGGCTGCGTGTTCTGGTCGAACACGGTGCCGTCCGGCAGCCGGCCGACGTACAGCACCTGCACCTTGCCGTCGGGACCTGCCTTGGTGCCTGTGCCGGGCGCAAGCTCGGTCATCAGGATGCCGTCGGCCAGTTCCTTCACGCCGGGCTTGGCCTTTTCGGCGGTGAGGAAGCGCTGTTCGTTTTCCATCGCGGCTTCGCTCGACGGTTGCGATGCCTGCTCGGCGTTGCGCGACTCGTGGTCGGCCAGGATCTGCTCGATCCGCGCCTCGCTCAAGGCCAGCGGCTTGCCTTGGTAGGCCTGCTGCAACCCGTCGATCAACGCCTGCAGCTGCAGTTGCGGCACCTCCTGGCGCAGGCGTTCGCCGAGGCTGGCGCCCAAGCTGTAGGCCAGGTCATGGGCATCGTTCGCGGTGGTTTTTTCGTCGGCCTGAGCGACGGAAAAAACCAGGCAGAGGGACAAAAAAAAGTAGCGCGGCATGGGCACTCTCCATCCAGAATTGCGGTGGATTATGCCAGCGCAGACGCCTGCAACGGTGAACTGCTTTTGCCTGTGCGCAGAAGTTTTGCGCAGCGCTGCAACCGAGCGCTTTCGATACTGTCAACATGCCCTAGCGGCGGTAGCAGCAGAGGTCTAGTATGAGCCGCACTCACGTCAGCCAGGAGGTAAACCATGTCGGCCACCAAGAAGCCCGTAAACACTCCGTTGCACTTACTCCAACAGCTCTCGGGCAGCCTGCTCGAACATCTGGAAAACGCATGCTCCCAAGCCTTGGCTGATGCTGAAAAACTGCTCGCCAAACTGGAGAAGCAACGCGGCAAGGCGCAAGAGAAACTGCACAAGTCCCGCACCAAACTGCAAGACGCGGCCGCCGCCGGCAAAGCCAAGGCGCAGGCCAAGGCCAAGTCGGCCGTGAAGGAACTCGAAGACCTGCTCGACGCGCTGAAGGGCCGTCAGTCCGACACCCGCAGCTACATTCTGCAACTCAAGCGCGATGCCCAGGAAAGCCTGAAGCTGGCCCAGGGCGTGGGTCGTGTGCAGGAAGCCGCCGGCAAGGCGCTGTCCGCCCGTACGGCCAAGCCGGCCGCCGCCGCACCGGCCAAGAAAGCCGCCGCGAAACCTGCCGCTAAACCCGCTGCAAAACCTGCCGCCGCCAACACCGCTGCCGCCAAGGCACCGGCCAAACCTGCCGCGAAACCCGTCGCCGCCAAAGCGCCGGCGAAGGCTGCCGCCAAACCTGCCGCGAAGAAACCGGCAGCGGCCAGCACCGCCAAGCCTGCGGCCAAACCCGCCGCCAAACCGGCTGTCGCGAAGACTGCCGCCAGCAAGCCGGCCACCGCTAAACCGACTGCCGCCAAAGCCGCCCCGGCGAAGACCGCAGCCGCCAAACCTGCGGCGAAACCAGCAGCGAAACCAGCAGCGAAACCGGCGGTGAAGACCGCTGCCGCGAAACCTGCCGCTAAGCCTGCCGCCGCCAAACCGGCAGCCAAGCCTGCGGCAAAAGCGCCTGCCAAACCGGCCGCCGCGGCGAAACCTGCGACCACCGCCGCCAAGCCGGCCGCTGCAAAACCTGCGGCCAAGCCTGCCGCCAAACCAGCAGCCAAACCTGCCGCGAAAAAACCGGTCGCCGCCAAGCCTGTCGCCAAGCCGGCGACCGCTGCCGCCGCCAAGCCAACCGCAGCAGCGCCTGCTGCCGCCACCGCCCCAACCGCCGCCACCCCGACCAGCGCACCTACACCTGCGCCGGCCGCCGTGTCGAGCGTCGCCAGCAACCCGACCAGCGCCTCCTAAGCGCCGGCCGCCGCGACGCGCAGCACCCGCAGCGCGTCGCGGTTCAGGTTGGCCGCCTCGCCGGCGAGCGCCTCCAGCCAATCACTCGATTCCTTCGAATTGCGCGCCCAACCCTGGGCCATGCCTTCCAGCCGCGACAGCAGCGCGCGCTCCGCCTCCAGTTCCATTCCCTTGATCTGTTCCCGCATGCCCTTGAGCAGCGGGTCGGTATCGGCCGCCTCTTTCCATTGCAGGCGCAGCGCCCGCAGCGGCTGCACCACGTCGCGGTCCCAGGGATCGGTGATCTGCCGAAGCTGGTGCACGCGCCTGTCGTCGCAGGTCGCGTCTCGTTGTTCAAGCCACAGGCCGCACAGCATCAGGCACACGTTCGCCCCCGCCGATTGCAGGCGCAGGCAGGCGGCCTCCACGTCCGGGCGGGCGTAGACGGCCAGGGCAAAGCTCCACAGGTCAGGGGACATCGTGCTACTCGCGCCAGTTGCGGGCGAAGCTGGTAGACTCCGCCGCCATTATGATCCGACTTCAGAACCTGACTTTACAGCGTGGCCCGCAGCGTCTGCTAGAAGACGCCGAGCTGACCCTGCACGCCGGCCACAAGGCCGGCCTCATCGGTGCCAACGGCGCCGGCAAATCCAGCCTGTTCGCCTTGCTGCGCGGCGAGTTGCACCCGGATTCGGGCGACTGCCTGCTGCCGGCCGACTGGCGCATCGCCCACATGCGCCAGGAAGTCGATACGCTCGAACGCCTGGCGGTCGACTACGTGCTCGACGGCGACGTGCGCCTGCGCCAGGTGCAGCGAGACCTCGCGGCGGCCGAAGCGGCCCATGACGGCGAGGCCCTGGCCCGCCTGCACGCCGAACTCGACAGCGCTGACGGCTACACTGCCGATGCGCGTGCGCGCAAGCTGCTGGCAGGCCTCGGTTTCACTAATGAGCAGATGGATCGTCAGGTAGGAGATTTCTCCGGTGGCTGGCGGATGCGTCTGAACCTTGCGCAGGCTTTGATGTGCCCGTCGGATCTGCTGCTGCTCGACGAACCGACCAACCACTTGGATCTCGACGCGATCATCTGGCTGGAGGAGTGGCTCAAGGGCTACCCCGGCACCCTGCTGCTGATTTCCCACGACCGCGACTTCCTCGATGAAGTCGTCGATCACGTGGCCCATGTCGACCAGCGCAAGCTGGTGCTCTACCGCGGCGGCTACACCGCGTTCGAACGCGCCCGCGCCGAGCGACTGGCCCAGCAGCAACAGGCCTACGAGAAGCAGCAGGCGCAGCGTGCGCACATGGAAAGCTACATCGCCCGGTTCAAGGCCCAGGCCACCAAGGCCCGTCAGGCCCAGAGCCGGATCAAGGCCCTGGAGCGGATGGAAGAGCTGTCGGCGGCCCATGTCGATTCACCGTTCGACTTCGTGTTCCGCGAGTCGACCAAGATCTCGAGCCCGCTGATCGACCTGTCCGACGCCCGTCTGGGCTACGGCGAAAAGACCATCCTGGAGAAGGTCAAGCTGCAGTTGACCCCGGGCGCGCGGATCGGCCTGCTCGGCCCCAACGGCGCGGGCAAGTCGACCCTGATCAAGAACCTCGCCGGCGAGCTCTCGCCGCTGGCCGGGCGCCTGACCCGCGGCGAGAACACCGTGGTCGGCTACTTCGCCCAGCATCAGCTCGACTCGCTGGACGCCAAGGCCAGCCCGTTGCTGCACCTGCAGCGACTGGCGCCGACCGAACGCGAGCAGACCCTGCGCGATTTCCTCGGCGGTTTCGACTTCCGCGGCGGGCGGATCGACGAGCCGGTGCTGAATTTCTCCGGCGGCGAGAAGGCGCGTCTGGCCCTGGCGCTGATCGCCTGGGAGCGGCCGAACCTGTTGCTGCTCGACGAGCCGACCAACCACCTGGACCTGGAAATGCGCCTGGCCCTGACCATGGCGTTGCAGGAGTTCAGCGGTGCGGTGCTGGTGGTGTCCCACGACCGGCACCTGCTCAAGAGCACCACGGACAACTTCTACCTGGTGGCGGACGGCAAGGTCGAAGAGTTCGACGGCGACCTCGACGACTACGCCCGTTGGCTGGTGGAGTACCGTCAGCGCAACGCGCCGGTCAGCAGCGCGCCGGTGAACCCGGACAAGACCGACAAGAAGGCCCAGCGCCAGGCCGCCGCTGCGTTGCGTCAGCAACTGGCGCCGCACAAGCGCGAAGCCGACAAGCTCGAAGCGGAGCTGGGCAAGCTGCACGAGAAGCTGGCCAAGGTCGACGCCAGCCTCGGCGACAGCGACATCTACGACCCGGCGCGCAAGAACGAACTGCGTGACCTGCTGGCCGAACAGGCCAAGCTGAAGGCGCGGGAAGCCGAGTTGGAAGAGGCGTGGATGCAAGCGCTGGAAACCCTGGAAAGCATGCAGGCGGAGCTGGAGACGCTGTCTTGATGGAGGCGTTCAAGCTGCCGCTGCCGGCGGTGTGGGTCGAGCCGATCTGGCTCGGCGTGCAGATCCTGCTGATTCTGCTGGCCGCCTACTTCGCCCAGCGCTTCGTCGCCAAATGCCTGACCCGCCTGGGCGAGCGTTACCCGTTCCCGCCGCAGTTGCTGATGCCCCTGCGCGGCGGCCTGCGCTGGCTGATCATGGGCAGCGCGCTGATCTTCGTGCTGGAGCGCCTCGGTGTGTCGGCCACGGTGCTGTGGACGGCGCTGTCCGGTTTCGTCGCGGTGGCGGCGGTGGCGTTCTTCGCCATGTGGAGCGTGCTGTCGAACCTGCTCTGCGCGATCCTGATCTTCACCGTCGGCCCGTTCCGCCTGGGCGATGTGGTCGAACTGGTGGACACCACCGACAAGCCCGGGGTGAAGGGCCGGGTGGTGGCGATCAACCTGCTGTACACCACGCTGATCGAGGCCGAAGAGCTCGGCACCGGCAGCGCCATGGTGCAGGTGCCCAACAGCCTGTTCTTCCAGCGTTCGGTGCGGCGCTGGCGGGGGAGCGATGTGTTTCCTTCGAGCGGGTTCGAGAAGTAAGTCTTCTGTCCGGCGTCGCCTTGGCTGACGCCATCGCCAGCAGGCTGGCTCCTACAGGTCCTGTGGCGTAAGCAAGGGCTTGCCCGTGACGGCGCCACCGGCCCGTAAACGTTGGTCGGCAAGCTGCAACATCCTGCAAAAAATCGGTGGTCATCCGCCCGGATCCGCATTAGCTTGGACGTCTGTCACGAGTCTGAGTCGAGGTGTGCGATGGAGTTTCAAACATGGCTGGCGTTCTTCGCCGCCTGTTGGGTGATCAGCCTGTCTCCGGGCGCCGGCGCGATCGCGTCGATGTCCAGCGGTCTGCAGTATGGTTTCTGGCGCGGTTACTGGAACGCCCTCGGCCTGCAGCTGGGGCTGGCCCTGCAGATCGCGATCGTCGGCGCCGGCGTCGGCGCGATCCTGACGGCCTCGGCCACGGCGTTCTACGCGATCAAGTGGTTCGGTGTGGCCTACCTGGTGTACCTGGCGGTCAAGCAATGGCGTGCGCTGCCCAGCGACATGAGCGACGACGCCGCCGTGCGGCCGATCGGCAAGCCGATGGCGCTGGTGTTCCGCGGGTTCCTGGTGAACATCAGCAACCCCAAGGCCCTGGTGTTCATGCTGGCGGTGCTGCCGCAGTTCATCGACCCGCATGCGCCGCTGCTGATCCAGTACCTGGTGATCGGCGCGACCATGATCTGCGTCGACCTGATCGTCATGGCCGGCTACACCGGCCTGGCGTCTAAGGTGCTGCGCCTGCTGCGTACGCCGAAGCAGCAGAAACGCATGAACCGTACCTTCGCCGGGCTGTTCATCGGCGCGGCGGCGTTCATGGCGACGCTGCGCAAAGCCGCCGTCTGAATCCTGCGGCCACAAAAAAGGCGACCTGTTCAGGTCGCCTTTTTGTTGCCTTGGGATACTTCCCCGCCGACGGTGCTTCTCGGCGTCAGCGGGCGATCACTTGAGGATCACCGGCGCCGTGTCGCGCGGCAGATTGTTGCGCTGCTGCGGTTCGCGCGGCTGCTCGTAACCGCCGCCGCCGAGTTGCATGCTCAGCTGACCGGCCACGTCCTCGCCCAGCGCCTTCGACACGTCACGCACCACCCGCGGGCGGTTCAGCGAGATCTTGATGTCGCGGCCGTTCACCAGTTTGGTGTCCTGCGCCTCACCCATGGCCGTGAAGGCCGAGGTGATCTCGTAGGTCTTGGTGTTGATCAGGCTGAAGTCCGCCACCAGCGTCAGGCCCAGCACGGCCGAGTAGCTGTCGGTGTGGGCCAGCTCGTTCATGTCCTGGGTGAAGTCGATGTCCGACACGGTGCCGAACAGCACGTAGTCGGCGCCCTTGAAGTGACCCGCCTTGATCCGCTTGATCACGTCGTAGACGTCGCCCTTGGACGAGGCGGTGTAGGGCGTGCCCTGCACCAGCTGGAACATCCCGGTGCGCAGGATCTCGCCCTTGATGTCGCCGGTGAACTTGCGCAGCTCGCCCTGCTCGATGTAGCTGGTGGTGGCCTCCAGCTCGTTGTAGCTCGAGGAGCCGCTGGCGCTGTAGTAACCCTCGCGGTAGTTGTTCTGGGCCGAAACGATGTGGATGTACTGCTCCACACGCTCCTGGTACGCCAGGTCCGTCACCGCGACTTTCGGGGCCGCTTGCGCGCCGAACGCGCAAGCCAGGGCCATCATGCCAATCCATGCGCGCATCGGTTAACGCTCCGTGGTTTTGCGGATCTCTTTTTCGTCCATCCACTCGGCCAGACCGCTTTCGACGTCGATCAGTTGCAGGCTGAATTTGTAGAAGACGTCCTTGTAGTCGCTGCTGCGCTTGACGATCGAGCTGATCGAGCCTTCCAGGCGGTACTTGGCGGCGATCATGTTGCCGGTCTTGGCCACGGTGCTCTTCTTGTACAGGCCGCTCTGGTTCTGCAGCTTGAGCTGGTCGACCTGGCTCTGCATCGCGGTGTTGTCGCTGGCGAAGCGGGCGGTGCCGGACTTCATCAGCTGGGTCTTGATGCTGGTGGTGATTTCGCGGGTGTCGATGTACTCGCTGGTCTTGTTCTTCACGTCGTAGACCTGGACCACAGGACGGCCCTGCAGGATGCCGGACTGGGCCAGGGAGCGGGTCATCGACTCGGCGATCATCTGCAGGTCGGTGGAGCCGAATTCGTTGGTCACGGTCTCGACGGCCTTGGTGTCGCCGTAGCTGATGTTCTTGCTGCCCAGGGTCGGCGAAGTGTTGGCGCAGCCGGTGGCCAGCAGGGCGAGGACGGCGATGCAGGAAAAGCGTGCAAACATGGGAATGCTCTCTAAATCGGGAATGGGGTGTCGGGCTTAAGGCGTCTTGAGTTCCAGGCGGAAGTCCACGGCCTTGGGCGTCGGGGCGATGGCCTGGATGAAGCTGGTCTGGGCGCCGTACATCATCTGGCTTTTCCAGACTTCTTCTTCGGCGACCGGGAAGCCTTCAGGGCCGAGCCAGGCGAAGCGGTAGTAGAACGTCTTGTTGCTGTTGAGGGTGTTGCTCAACTGCACGTTGACGGTCATGAAGCCGTTCTCGCGGGCCACGCGCATGGCGCCGACCACGATGTGCTTCTGCGGGCCCATGGCCACGACCTTGCTCGCGGCGCTGCCCGGCTCCGGTGGCGGCGGGGTGGCGCAGCCGCTCGCCAGCAGGGCGAGGGCGGCGACGGCGAAGAGTTTGAAACGCATGCAAAGACTCCGTTCTTAAGGTTGTTTGAGGCTGGCCACGGCGGTGGCGTTGGCGCCCGGGATCACGTGGGCGGCGTTGCCGGCGGCGAACACCTGGCTGCCGACGGCGCGCAACGTGATGACCTGGTAGCGCTGATCGACGGTGACCTTGACCTGCGAACCACCGGCCACGCTTGGCAGGGTCACCTGGTGCTCACCCTTTTTCAGGCGCAGGCGCACCACTTGGGTGGTGTCCGGCAACGTGCGCCACGTACGGGTATCGGCACCTTCGAGCACGGCTGAAGAAATGCCCACCGCCAGGCCCGCCAGCGGGTTGGTTTCGTTGAGTTTCTTTTGCGCCGCGCCCTTGGTGATCGCCCGCACGGCGGTGCGCACGATGATCCCCGGCATGTCGTCGCGCAGGGCGCGGCGGGACATGGCGGTGGTGCTGTTGAGGGCGGTGAGGTCCAGTTGCCGGCCGTCTACGCCGATCTGGGCGAAGGGCGCGGTGGAGGTGTCCGGCTTGATGACCGGGAACGACAGCGGGGTGATCACCAGGTTGTTGTCGATCGGCAGCGGCAACGGCACGCGGATCGAATCGCGGGCCGGCGCCAGGCCGCTCTGCACCACGATCAGGATGTCGCTGTCGTCGGACTTGGCCGGCTTGTCGAGGTTGACCAGCGCCTGTTCCAGCAACGGCGTGTTCGGACGCAGCTCGGCGGCCTTGCGGTAGCCCGGTGCGGCCAGATCCTTCTCGCCCAGCGCTTCATAGACGAAGCCGGCCAGGTAGTGGCTGAACGCACTCTGGTAGCTGTTCTTCAGGCCGACCACTTCCGGCGCGTCGAGGCTGGCGACCGGGTAGCCCTGCAGATCCTTGTACTGGGTCTTGATGCCTTCCTTCTCGGCCTCTTCCTCGCTCTTGAGGTATTCCTTGTCGCGCAGCTCGGCGATCACCGCTTCGCGCTCGTGGGTCTTCTTGATCGCGGTGCGGGCGCCGTCGAAGTCGTTGACCGCCAGCAGGTTGAGGGCCATCTGGGTGGTCAGCATGACCTTTTCGTAGTCGTAGCCTTCGTAGCGGCGCACCTTGTCGTTGACCAGGAAGCTGCCGAACTGGGCCAGGTACTTGTCGGTGTCGAGCTTGACCGAGTCTTCCCACTTGCCCACCACCTGGTCGGCGGCGGTCCAGGCGCCCTGGCTGCCGGACAGGTCGCCCTTGGCGCGCAGCAGTTCGCCTTTCTCGAAGTAGTAGAGCAAGTCCTTGTCGGGACCGGTGTTGTTCTTTTCCAGCAGGGTCAGGGCGGCGTCGACGTTGCCGGCGGCCAGTTGCTGGTTGGTCTGGGCCAGTTCGGAATCATAGTTGCGAAACGCCGAACAGCCGGACAGCAGGGTGACGGCGCTGAGCGCGAGCAGGGTGGGAGCGCGGAATGCCATGGGGGTACTTCTTCCATGAGTGGCGACAGCCCCGGTGCGGGTCGGGCTGCAGGGACCGATCGGCAGGGGTGTTGGCGTCCTGCCGATTCCTCATTAAGAGAGGAGCTTTAATGCCGTTTCGCGATAGCGAGGGCGCGGCATTATAGGTCCGCGGTGCTGGCTATGTAATAGCTTTTTAATTTCACCGGTTAGTTAGGTGCCATTACTTGTGCCGTGTTCGATACGGGCGCCTGCGGCGGCACATAGGCCGCGCCGATGATGAACGCCAGGTCGCCGAACGCCCGCAGGTTGATGACCTGATGGTCCTGGTCGATGCGCACGGTGATCGGCGGCGTGCGCTTGGCGTTGGGAAGGACGAGGGTGTGCTCGCCCTTCTTCAGGCGCAGGCGCGCCACCAGGGTCTTGTCCGGCAGCGTGCGCCAGGTGCGGGTGTCGGCTTCCTCGAACGGATCCCTGGCGGTCACCGTCAGCGAGGCCTTGGCCGGGTTGCGCTCGTTTTCGTTGGCCTGGCCGATCGCGGCCATGTTGGCGCGGAACATGGCGGCGGAAATGATCGCCGGCATGTCGTCGCGCAAGGTGCGCACCGCCATGTCGGTGACGCTGTTGACCTGGGCCAGCGAGCGTTTGCGGCCATCCACCGTGAGGTGGTCGAACCCGGGCGTGACCGCGTCCGGGATCATCACCGGAAACGAGATCGGCGCGACGATGACCAGGTTCTCGTTGAGCCGCACGGGAATCGGCACGGTGACGGACGCCCGGGCGGGCGCCAAGCCGCTCTGCACGACAATCAGGACATCGCTTTCGCCGGACTTGGCCGGCGGTTTGTCGAGGTTGCGCAGCGCCTGCTCGAGAAACGGAAGGTTGGGCCGCAGTTCGATCGCCTGCCGATAGCCGGGCGCGGCCAGGGTCCGCTCTCCCAGCGCTTCGTAGGTGAACCCGGCCAGGTAATGGCTGAACGCGCTCTGATAGCCGTTCTTGAGCTCGATGACCGGCGGCGCCTCCAGGGTGGTCACCGGATAGCCTTGCAGATCCTTGTAGTGGAGCCGGGTGCCCTGGGCCTTGGCCTGGTTCTCGACCTCTTCGTACTGCCGTTCGCGCTGGCTGGCGATCAGCGTTTCGCGCTCGTGGGTCTTCTTGATGTCGGCCCGCGCACCGTCGAAGTCATTCATCGCCAGTTGGTTGAGGGCCATCTGGGTGGTCAGCATGACCTTTTCGTAATCGTAGCCGTCGTAGCGCTGCAGCTTGTCGTTGACCAGCATCATGCCCATTTCCTTGTAGAAGCGGTTGAGCAGCTTCACCGGGGCGGAAGGCACCGCTTCTTCGCGGTGGAGAATCATCCGGTCGGCGCTGCGCCAGGTCGCCTGGCTCTCCGGCAGGGCATTGCCGAGGCTGAGGACGGCGCCTTTCTCGAAGTAATAGAGCAGGTCCTTGTCTTCCCACGGGTTGTTCCGCTCGATCAGGTACAGCGCGTTGTCGAGGTTGCCCATCATCAACTGGTCGTTGGTCTGCTGCATTTCCAGGTCGTAGTTGCGGTAGGTGGCGCACCCGCCCAGTTGCGCGAGAAGGCTGAACAGCAGGGAAAGCAGCAGGCAGTGGCGCATGGGGAGCGTTTCTTCCTTGAGCGTTGGGGTGGCGCATTATAGGGACGGGTGCTGGCCATGTGCTCTGCATCGGCAAGAAAGCTTGAGGGAAACGCGTTCGACGTGAACAATATGTAACTTCGCATTTCCACTTGAGACTCATTCATGACTGCCGCGTCCCGATTCCTGGCCTGGCTGGTGTTCCCGTTTTGCGTGCTGGGCAGCTTCGACCTGCTGGCCGATACCGTGGAAGGCGCACCGCAGGCGCTGCACCTGCTCGATTACATCAGCGCCGACTACCCGCCGACGGTGGCGGCCGGCAAGGTCATCGATGACGCGGAGTACCGTGAGCAGTTGGAGTTCACCCAGGTGCTGCAAGGGCTGATCGCGGCCATGCCGGCCAAGCCCGAGAAGGCTGGGCTGGAGCAGGGCGTCAGCGCGTTGCGTGCGGCCATCGCGGCCAGGCAGGACGGCGCGGACGTCGCCCGCCAGGCCCGGCAGTTGGGCGCGCAACTGGCGGTGGCCTACGAGGTCAGTCAGGCGCCGGTGATCACCCCCGACCCGACCCGCGGCGCGCCGCTCTACGCCCAGCACTGTTCGGTCTGCCACGGCGAAACCGGTGCCGGCGACGGCCCGGCGGGCGTCGGCCTGACCCCGGCCCCGGCCAACCTGCGCGATGCCGTGCGCATGGACCGCCTGAGCCTGTACGCGATCTACAGCACCCTCGGCCAAGGCGTCGAAGGCACCGACATGCCGGCCTTCGCCGACCAGCTCGACGACCGTCAGCGCTGGGATCTGGCGACCTACATCGCCCAGTTCAGCGTCGATTCGGCTGCGCCGGCATCCGAAAAGACCTACAACATCGCCGACCTGGCCCGTCAGACCCCGGCCGAAGTGCAGGCGGCCGAAGGCCCGCAGGCCGCTGCGCTGTTCCGCGCGCAGCGGGCGCAGCCGCCGCAGGTCAAGCGCGGCCCGGCGCAGTTGCTCGACTACACCGCCGCGACCCTGGACAAGAGCCTCGCCGCCTACCGTGCCGGCGAGCGCGACCAGGCGTATGACCTGTCGGTGGCCGCCTATCTCGAAGGCTTCGAACTGGTCGAAAGCTCCCTGGACAACGTCGACGCCAACGTGCGCAAGGACACCGAAAAGTCCCTGATGGCCTATCGGCAGTCCCTGCAGGACGGTTTGCCGGTGGCCCAGGCCGAACAGCGTTTGGACGCGGCCAAGGCCAAGCTCAAGGAGTCTGCCGGGCTGCTGGGCAGCGATGGCCTGAGCTGGTCGCTGAGCTACATCTCCGGGCTGCTGATCCTGCTGCGCGAAGGGCTGGAAGCGATTCTGGTGCTGGCGGCGATCCTCGCGTTCCTGCGCAACACCGGCCAGCAGTCGGCGGTGCGCAGCGTCAACGTCGGCTGGGGCCTGGCCTTGCTCGCCGGCCTCGGCACCTGGGCGCTGGCGGCGTACGTGATCGACGTCAGCGGCTCCCAGCGCGAGCTGCTCGAAGGCGCCACGGCGCTGTTCGCCAGCGTGATGGTGCTGTGGCTCGGGGTGTGGATGCACGACCGCCGTCACGCGGCGGCCTGGCAGGACTACATCAAGCAGAGCCTGGTGGGCGGCGGCGGGCGTTTCGGTTTCGCGGTGCTGGCGTTCTTCTCGGTGTACCGCGAGCTGTTCGAAGTGATCCTGTTCTACGAAACCCTGTGGCTGCAGGCCGGCCCCGCCGGGCATGACGCCGTGCTGGCGGGCGGTGCCACGGCGCTGGTGCTGCTGGTCGGCCTGGCGTGGGTGATCCTGCGCGGTTCGGCGAAACTGCCGCTGGCGCTGTTCTTCAGCATCAACGCCGGCCTGCTGTGCGCATTGTCGGTGGTGTTCGCCGGGCATGGCGTGAAGGCGTTGCAGGAGGCGGGCATCTTCGGCACCCGGCCGGTGGCGTTCTTCGAGTTCGACTGGCTGGGAATCCATGCCGACGCCTACTCGCTGACGGCTCAGGCTGTGGCGATCGCGGCGATCGTCATCCTCTACGGCCGCAGCCGGGTGGCGGAGAAGCGGCGGGCGACGGCCTGACCGCAGAAGCAATAGTGGTGAGGGAGCGAGCTCCCTCACCACAAAGGGGCGCTTGCGCTTAGGCGTCGTTTTCGTGGGTCAGTTCCAGCACGCGGTCGACCAGCTTGTTGATCCCCGAAGCTGCCTCGCCGATCGATTTCGCCAGCATGTAGGCCGGGGTGGTCACCAGTTTGCGAGCCTTGTCTTCGACGATGTCGGTTACCGCGCAGTCTTCGTGGGTGGCGCCCATCTTGCCGATGGCCGCCGCGGTGTCGGCGTCGTTGCCGATGGTGCAGGTCACGCCCGGGCCGTAGATCTTCGCCGCCAGCGCCGGCGAGATGCAGATCAGCCCCACCGGCTTGCCCGCTTCGGCAAAGGCTTCGGCCAGGGCCAGCACCTCAGGCTGCACGGTGCAGCCGGGGCCCTGGACGGCGAAGTCGGACAGGTTCTTCGCCGCACCGAAGCCGCCGGGCACGATCAGCGCGTCGAAGTCCTCGACGTCGGCCTCGCGCAGATCCTTGACCTCGCCCCGGGCGATGCGCGCCGACTCCACCAGCACGTTGCGCGACTCGGGCATCTCCTCGCCGGTCAGGTGGTTGACCACATGCCGTTGCGCGATGTCCGGGGCGAAGCACTGCACCTGGGCGCCGCGCTGGTCGAGGCGCAGCAGGGTGATGACGCTTTCGTGGATCTCGGCGCCGTCGTACACGCCGCAGCCGGACAGGATCACTGCGATTTTCTTGCTCATGGGGCTTTCTCCAGATTCATGGCGTTAAATGTCCACTAATTTGTCACTCGTTGCCATAGGGATAATTCGCGGCTACACCTAGGATCTGTCCTCAAAGATCACGATCAGGGCGCGTCATGGATTTCATTCTGTATGCGGTACCGTTCTTCTTTGTGCTGATCGCGGCGGAGCTCGTCGCCGACCGCTGGCGCGGGGTGAGCAACTATCGCCTGGCCGATGCGGTGAACAGCATCAGCACCGGCGTGCTGTCGACCACCACCGGCCTGTTGACCAAAGGCGTGGGGCTGGTGACCTATGCGTTCGCCCTGGATCACCTGGCCCTGCTGCGGCTGCCGGCCGACAGCGTCTGGGTCTGGGTGTTCGCCTTCGTGTTCTATGACTTCTGCTACTACTGGCTGCACCGCATGGGCCATGAGCGCAACATCCTGTGGGCCGCGCACTCGGTGCATCACCAGAGCGAGGACTACAACCTTTCCACGGCGCTGCGCCAGACCAGCACCGGGTTCCTGCTGAGCTGGATCTTCTACCTGCCGATGGCGCTGGCCGGGGTGCCGCTGCCGGTGTTCGTCAGCGTGGCGGCGCTGAACCTGCTGTACCAGTTCTGGGTGCACACCCGGCACATCCCCAAGCTGGGCTGGTTCGAGCGGTTCTTCGTCACGCCGTCCAACCATCGGGCCCACCATGCGCAGAACGCTCTCTATATGGACCGCAATTACGGCGGGGTGTTCATCGTTTGGGACAGGCTGTTCGGCTCGTTCCAGGAAGAGGACGACAACGAGCCGGTGATTTTCGGCGTGACCACGCCGCTGGCGAGCTGGAACCCGCTGTGGGCCAACCTGCAGTTCTACGCGCAGCTGTGGGACGACGCGCGCCGCACGCGCAGCAAATGGGACAAGCTGCGGATCTGGTTCATGCGCACCGGCTGGCGCCCGGCGGACGTGGCGGCGAAGTACCCGATGAGCAAGCCGGACCTGAGCCAGTTCCGCAAGTTCGAGGTGCCGCTGGACGGCCGCCAGCAGTGGTACGTGGTGCTGCAGTTCGGCGTCTACATCGCGCTGGGCAGCTACCTGATGAACCTGGAACACAGCCTGCCCGCCGGCGCGCTGGTGCTCGGCTGGGGCGCGGTGGCGCTGGGGCTGTTCGCGTTGGGCACGGCGTTGGAGAACCGCCCGTGGGCGTTTAGGGTGGAGCTGCTGCGGCTGGCCTCGAACCTGCCGCTGGTGTGGCTGGCGCCGCTGGTCGGGCTGTGGCCGGCCAGCCCGGTGGCGTGGATCGGCCTGCTCAGCTACACCTTGCTCAGCGGCATCGGCCTGTACTGCTGCCGCCAGCGGCTCACTCGGCTGGCGTCTTAGGCTCGGCGGCGCTGGCCAGTTCGGCCTTGCGACGCTCGGCCCTGGCGGCCTGTTCGTCTTCGTAGACCTGCTTGGCCAGCCGCGCGTTCTTGAAGCGCCGGCGCAGCCACAGCAGAAGGCCCAGCACCAGCAGGCCGCCCAGCACCCACAGTTCGTACTTCTTGATGCTGCCGAGCATGCCTTCGAGCACGGCGCCGAAGTGGTACGCAGCGGCGGCCAGCGCGGCGGCCCAGATGGCCGCGCCGATGCCGTTGAGGAGCAGGTAGCGTCCCGGCGGATAGCCCGACAGGCCGATCGCCACCGGCATCACCGTGCGCAGGCCGTAGACGAAGCGGAAGCTCAGCACCCAGATGTCCGGATGCTTGCGGATGTGCTCCAGCGCCCGGTCGCCCATCATCTGCCAGCGCGGTTTGCGCGCCAGCAGCTTGCGCCCGTGCTTGCGGCCCAGGAAGTACCACAACTGGTCGCCGGCATAGCTGCCGAAGAACGCCACGACCACCACCAGGTTGATGTCCATGTAGCCACGGAACGCGAGGAAGCCCGCGAGCACCAGGATGGTTTCGCCTTCGAAGAACGTGCCGAGAAACAAGGCAAAGTAGCCGAAGTCATGCAGAAATTGTTGGAGCATTGTCTGGGTGCTGGCGAAATGAACGCGCAGCCTAACCCTTCGGACACATTCAGGAAAGTGTCGAAATGTGTCTCGACGTGAACAATTCCTACACAGACAATGGAATGCGACTACCTGTCACAGGGGTGCACATAACTGTAATACGACCGTCATAATGGCCGCTTATAACTGTCACGCTCGCCCGTCAGCGCGGGCTCAGGAGTCTGCCGTGAGCTTTACCCCTGCCAACCGCTTGTTCCCAGCCACCCGCCTGCGTCGCAACCGCCGTGACGGGTTTTCCCGTCGGCTGGTGCGTGAAAACGTGTTGACGGTCGACGACCTGATCCTGCCGGTGTTCGTGCTCGACGGCGAGAACCGCCGCGAAGCCGTGGCCTCGATGCCGGGCGTGGAGCGCCTGACCGTCGATCTGCTGCTGGAAGAGGCGGCCAAGTGGGTCGAGCTGGGCATTCCGGCGCTGGCGCTGTTCCCGGTCACCCCGCCCGGGCTCAAGTCCCTCGACGCCGCCGAAGCCTGGAACCCCGAGGGCATCGCCCAGCGCGCCACCCGGGCCCTGCGTGCGCGGTTCCCAGAACTGGGCGTGATCACCGACGTCGCCCTGGATCCGTTCACCACCCACGGCCAGGACGGCATCCTCGATGAAAGCGGCTACGTGCAGAACGACATCACCGTCGATGCGCTGGTCAGGCAGGCGTTGTCCCATGCCGAGGCCGGCGCCCAGGTGGTGGCCCCGTCGGACATGATGGACGGGCGCGTCCAGGCGATCCGCGAGGCCCTGGAAGTGGCCGGCCACGTCAACGTGCGCATCATGGCCTACTCGGCCAAGTACGCCAGCGCCTATTACGGGCCGTTCCGCGACGCGGTGGGCTCGGCGGCGAACCTGGGCAAGGCTGACAAGGCCTCCTATCAGATGGATCCGGCCAACAGCGACGAAGCCCTGCACGAAGTGGGCGCCGACTTGTCTGAAGGCGCGGACATGGTGATGGTCAAGCCGGGCATGCCGTACCTGGACATCCTGTTCCGGGTGAAGGATGCCTTCAAGGTGCCGACCTTCGTCTATCAGGTCAGCGGCGAATACGCCATGCACATGGCGGCGATCCAGAACGGCTGGTTGAGCGAAGGCGTGATCCTCGAATCCCTGACCGCCTTTAAACGTGCGGGCGCTGATGGCATCCTGACTTACTTTGCTGTCCGTGCCGCCCAATTGTTACGAGAGCAGAAATAGCCCTCCCAGGAACATTCGATGAATACCGAAGGACTCACTGAAGTTGCCGTAAAAGACGCTCAACCCGTGGTCGAGCAGATCACCGAGACGCCACCGGAGCTGGAGCCCGCGCCACCCGCGCCGGCCGCCGAAGCCGCTGCGGCCCCGGTGATCGCGATTCCGGGCCTGGATGACAGCAGCCTGTACATCCACCGCGAATTGTCGCAGCTGCAGTTCAACATCCGCGTGCTGGAACAGGCGCTGGACGAGTCCTATCCGTTGCTGGAGCGTTTGAAGTTCCTGCTGATCTTCTCCAGCAACCTCGACGAATTCTTCGAAATCCGCGTCGCCGGCCTCAAGAAGCAGATCACCTTCGCCCGTGAACAGGCCGGCGCCGACGGCCTGCAGCCGCACCAGGCCCTGGCCCGCATCAGCGAACTGGTGCACGGCCACGTGGACCGCCAATACGCGATCCTCAACGACATCCTGCTGCCGGAACTGGAAAAGCATCAGATCCGCTTCATCCGCCGCCGCTACTGGACCACCAAGCTCAAGACCTGGGTGCGCCGCTATTTCCGCGACGAGATCGCGCCGATCATCACCCCGATCGGCCTCGACCCGACGCACCCGTTCCCGCTGCTGGTGAACAAGAGCCTGAACTTCATCGTCGAGCTCGAAGGCATCGACGCCTTCGGCCGCGACTCGGGCCTGGCGATCATCCCGGCGCCGCGCCTGCTGCCGCGGATCATCAAGGTGCCGGAAGAGGTCGGCGGCCCGGGCGCCAACTACGTGTTCCTGTCGTCGATGATCCACGCCCACGCCGATGACCTGTTCCAGGGCATGAAGGTCAAGGGCTGCTACCAGTTCCGCCTGACCCGCAACGCTGACCTGGCGCTTGACTCCGAAGACGTCGAAGACCTGGCCCGTGCCCTGCGCGGCGAGCTGTTCTCGCGCCGCTACGGCGACGCGGTGCGCCTGGAAGTCGCCGACACTTGCCCCAAGCATCTGTCCGACTACCTGCTCAAGCAGTTCAACCTGAGCGAGACCGAGCTGTATCAGGTCAACGGCCCGGTCAACCTGACCCGCCTGTTCAGCATCACCGGCCTGGACAGCCATCCGGAGCTGCAGCACGCTCCGTTCACCCCGCAGATCCCCAAGCTTCTGCAGAACAGCGAAAACATCTTCAGCGTGGTCAGCAAGCAGGACATCCTGCTGCTGCACCCGTTCGAGTCGTTCACGCCGGTGGTGGACCTGCTGCGCCAGGCGGCCAAGGATCCGCACGTCCTGGCGGTGCGCCAGACCCTGTACCGCTCCGGCGCAAACTCGGAAATCGTCGATGCGCTGGTGGACGCCGCGCGCAACGGCAAGGAAGTGACCGCGGTCATCGAGCTGCGCGCGCGCTTCGACGAAGAGTCCAACCTGCAGCTGGCCAGCCGTCTGCAGGCGGCCGGCGCGGTGGTGATCTACGGCGTGGTCGGCTTCAAGACCCACGCCAAGATGATGCTGATCCTGCGCCGCGAGCAGGGTGAGATCGTGCGTTACGCCCACCTCGGCACCGGCAACTACCACGCCGGCAACGCCCGTCTGTACACCGACTACAGCCTGCTGACCTCCGACGATGCCCTGTGCGAAGACGTCGGCAAGCTGTTCAGCCAGCTGATCGGCATGGGCAAGACGCTGCGCATGAAGAAGCTGCTGCATGCGCCGTTCACCCTGAAGAAGGGCATGCTCGACATGATCGCCCGCGAGACGCAGTTCGCCCTCGACGGCAAGCCGGCGCACATCATCGCCAAGTTCAACTCGCTGACCGATCCGAAGATCATCCGCGCGCTGTACAAGGCCAGTCAGTCCGGCGTGCGCATCGACCTGGTGGTGCGTGGCATGTGCTGCCTGCGTCCGGGCATCGCCGGGGTGTCGCACAACATCCACGTGCGTTCGATCATCGGCCGTTTCCTGGAGCACACCCGGGTGTTCTACTTCCTCAACGGCGGCGAGGAGCAGATGTTCCTCTCCAGCGCCGACTGGATGGAGCGTAACCTCGACAAGCGGGTCGAGACCTGCTTCCCGGTGGAAGGCAAGAAACTGCTGACCCGGGTCAAGAAGGAGCTGGAGTTGTACCTGACCGACAACACCCACAGTTGGAGCCTGCAGTCGGACGGCCGCTACATCCGCAACACGCCGACCGGCAACCAGAACCCGCGCAGCGCCCAGGCGACGCTGCTGGAGCGGCTGGGCAGCCCGATCCTGCCGGTCAGCAGCTGACCGGCGCTCAGGCACAAAAAAGGCGATCCCTCGGGATCGCCTTTTTCATGGCCGGTGGCTCAGTGAACGGTCAGCACGATCCCGACCCGCGTCAGCCACTCCGCCTCCAGGGCGAAATCCGCCTGGGTCAGCTGGTTGTCGTCCAGCCAGTTTTCCGGGAACTCCACATCGAGGGTGTCGCCGTTGGCGTGCAGCGCCACTTGCGGCATCGCCTGGGTGCCGCGGATGTGGTGGAACAGGATGGCGAAGCGCAGCAGCACGCACAGGCGGATCAGCTTGATGCCGTCATCGTCGAACTCGGCGAACTTGTCCTTGGGGATGTTGCGGCGGTGGCCGCGCACCAGCAGCGCCAGCATCTGCTGGTCCTCGCGGGAGAACCCGGCCAGGTCCGAGTGCTCGATCAGGTAGGCGCCGTGCTTGTGGTAGTGGTAGTGGGCGATGTCCAGCCCGACTTCGTGCACTTTCGCCGCCCAGCCCAGCAGTTCGCGCCAGATGCCGTCGTCCAGGTCCCAGTCTGCGGCGACCTGGTCGAAGGCGTGCAGGGCCTTGCGCTCGACCCGCACCGCCTGTTCCAGGTCGACGTGGTAGCGCTCCATCAGCGAGGTCAGGGTGCGCTCGCGCACGTCTTCGTGATGGTGGCGGCCCAGCAGGTCGTACAGCACGCCTTCGCGCAGCGCGCCTTCGCAGTGATCCATGCGCTTGAGCTCGAGGGCGTCGAAGATCGCCTCGAGAATCGCCAGGCCCGCCGGGAAGATCGCCCGGCGGTCAGGCTTGATGCCTTCGAAGTCGATCTTTTCCACGTCGCCGAGCTTGAACAGCCGGCGCTTGAGCCAGGCCAGGCCTTCGGCGTTGACCTCGCCCGAGCCGTGGCCGCCGGCCTTCAGCGCCAGGCCGATGGCGCGGATGGTGCCCGAGGAGCCGATGGCCTCGTCCCAGGTCAGGCGGTGCAGGGCGTGCTCGATGCTCATGATCTCCAGCCGTGCCGCCGTATAGGCCTGGGCGTAGCGGGCCGGGGTGATCTTGCCGTCCTTGAAGTAGCGTTGGGTGAAGCTGACGCAGCCCATCTGCAGGCTTTCGCGCAGCAGCGGCTCGAAGCGCTGGCCGATGATGAACTCGGTGCTGCCGCCGCCGATGTCGGCCACCAGGCGCTTGCCCGGCGTGTCGGCGAGGGTGTGGGACACGCCCAGATAGATGAGGCGCGCCTCTTCGCGGCCGGAGATGACCTCCACCGGATGGCCGAGGATCTCTTCGGCGCGGTGGATGAACTCGACGCGGTTGCGCGCCTCGCGCAGGGCGTTGGTGCCGACGATCCGCACGGCGCCCAGGGGCATGCCGTTGATCAGTTGGGCAAAGCGCTTGAGGCAGTCGAGCCCGCGCTGCATGGATTCTTCGTTGAGGTGGCGCTCTTCGTCGATGCCGGCGGCGAGCTGGACCTTCTCCCCGAGGCGTTCGAGAATGCGGATCTCGCCGTTCTGGGCCTTGGCCACGACCATGTGGAAGCTGTTGGAGCCCAGGTCGATCGCGGCGATCAGGGACAGATTCTTGGCTTGGTTCTGGGGCATGGTCAGGGGGTCTCGGTCGATAACCCCGACATCGTGCCACGATCAAACGCCGCCGCCAACGCGCAGGGGCCAAACCCTTGATCCTGCGCAGATTCGCGCAAGATCCTTGGCCGACCGGAGCCGTCGCCTTTCGCCGGGCCCCCGGCGGCGCGCGGTTTGGGCTATACCCAAACTCATGAGCCACCATAGCGAGACTCAATCATCTGCGGCTTCCTGAACAGGGGAAGGGCAGCTATGATGGGCCACGTTTTTTTGCTTACAACCTGGAGAATTCCATGAGCAGCGATCTGATCAAACACGTTAGCGACGCTAGCTTCGAAGCTGACGTACTCAAGGCCGAAGGCGCTGTCCTGGTCGACTACTGGGCTGAGTGGTGCGGCCCGTGCAAGATGATCGCCCCGGTCCTGGACGACATCGCCGCCGAGTACCAGGGCAAGGTGACCGTCGCCAAGCTGAACATCGACGAGAACCAGGAAACCCCGGCCAAGCACGGCGTGCGCGGCATCCCGACCCTGATGCTGTTCAAGAACGGCAACGTCGAAGCGACCAAGGTCGGCGCGCTGTCGAAGTCCCAGCTCAAGGCTTTCCTCGACGCCAGCCTCTGAGCGCCGCTGTAAAGTCCCGCTGAAAAAGGCCCCGCAAATTGCGGGGCTTTTTGCGTATTCAGGGCTAGACGCTCCGAAACTCAGGTGATACATTCGGCCCCGCACTGGTTTCTCCACTGCCCCCTGCTAGCCGTCGCCGACGCACTCCTTTCGAACAAGTACGCGATCCTGTCGCCTTCTCCGCGGCGCGGCCTCATTAAGCCAAAAGCTTAATTTCCCCCCTCTATAAATGATTACGTCATTCCTATATGAATCTGACTGAACTCAAGCAAAAGCCGATTACCGACCTGCTCCAGCTGGCCGAAGACATGGGCATAGAAAATATGGCCCGTTCGCGCAAGCAGGACGTGATTTTCTCCCTGCTGAAGAAGCACGCGAAAAGCGGTGAGGAAATCTCCGGTGATGGCGTGCTGGAGATTCTCCAGGACGGCTTCGGCTTCCTGCGCTCCGCTGACGCTTCCTACCTCGCAGGTCCCGACGACATCTACGTCTCGCCGAGCCAGATCCGCCGTTTCAACCTTCGCACCGGCGACACCATCGTCGGCAAGATCCGTCCGCCGAAGGAAGGCGAGCGTTATTTCGCCCTGCTCAAGGTCGACACGATCAACTTCGACCGTCCCGAGAACGCGAAGAACAAGATTCTGTTCGAGAACCTGACCCCGCTGTTCCCGAACGTGCGCATGAAGATGGAAGCCGGCAACGGTTCCACCGAAGACCTGACCGGTCGTGTGATCGATCTGTGCGCGCCGATCGGTAAAGGCCAGCGTGGTCTGATCGTGGCGCCGCCGAAGGCCGGTAAAACGATCATGCTGCAGAACATCGCAGCGAACATCGCCCGTAACAACCCAGAAGTTCACCTGATCGTGCTGTTGATCGACGAACGTCCGGAAGAAGTGACCGAAATGCAGCGCACCGTGCGCGGCGAAGTGGTCGCCTCGACCTTCGACGAGCCGCCGACCCGTCACGTGCAGGTGGCCGAAATGGTGATCGAGAAGGCCAAGCGCCTGGTCGAGCACAAGAAGGACGTGGTGATCCTGCTGGACTCCATCACCCGTCTGGCCCGTGCCTACAACACCGTGATCCCGAGCTCCGGCAAGGTGCTGACCGGTGGTGTCGATGCCCACGCCCTGGAGAAGCCGAAGCGTTTCTTCGGTGCCGCGCGTAACATCGAAGAAGGCGGCTCGCTGACCATCATCGCCACCGCGCTGGTCGAGACCGGCTCGAAGATGGACGAAGTGATCTACGAAGAGTTCAAGGGCACCGGCAACATGGAACTGCCGCTGGACCGCCGCATCGCCGAGAAGCGCGTGTTCCCGGCCATCAACATCAACAAGTCCGGCACCCGCCGCGAAGAGTTGCTGACCGCCGACGACGAACTGCAGCGCATGTGGATCCTGCGCAAGCTGCTGCACCCGATGGACGAAGTCGCGGCCATCGAGTTCCTGGTCGACAAGCTGAAGACGACCAAGACCAACGACGAATTCTTCCTGTCGATGAAGCGCAAGTGACATAGACGGTCGAGTCCGAAAAGTGGCGCCCTGCGGGGCGCCATTTTTTTTGCCTGTTTTTTGTCCGGGCGATGGGAGGTTTGCGATCTGGTATGGTCAGTGAGTGGGCATGACCACCGGCAGCGAGCGCGAGCGGCTCATGGAGAGCGTCGCGGCTGCACAGAAAACAACCATCTGATCGGCATTGAACAATTTATGAGCACACTCGCTTATCGAAGGGATATCGACGGCTTGCGCGCAGTCGCGGTGATCGCCGTTGTGCTGTTCCATTTCGGGGTTCCGGGCTTTTCCGGCGGTTTCGTCGGCGTGGACGTGTTCTTCGTGATTTCCGGCTACCTGATCACCTCGATCATCTGGAACCAGCGCCAGGCCGGGCGCTTCAGCTTCGTCGATTTCTGGGCCCGGCGCGCCCGGCGGATCCTGCCGGCGCTGTTTGCGATGATCCTCGCCGTGCTGGCGGTGGGCTGGTTCCTGCTGGCGCCCAAGGACTACGAAGAGCTGGGGCGCTCGGTGCGCTACCAAGTGATGTTCATCTCCAACCTGCTGTTCATGCGCCAGGACGGCTACTTCGATGTCGCTTCCGACCTCAAGCCGCTGCTGCACACCTGGTCGCTGGCGGTGGAGGAGCAGTTCTACATTCTCTTCCCGTTGCTGCTGACCTTGCTGTCCGGGCACCTGAAGCACTGGCGGCTGGCGCTGTTCGGCGTGTTGCTGGTGTCGTTCGGCCTGAGCGTCTGGGCCGTCGGCCACCACCCGGAAAAAGCCTTCTTCCTGCTGCCCATGCGCGCCTGGGAACTGCTGGCCGGGGCGATGCTGGCGGTGGCGCCGAAAAGCGCCTGGCGCCTGAAGCCGATGGCGGCCCAGGGCTTGAGCCTGCTCGGGCTGGCTCTGATCCTGCTGGCGGTGTTCGGCTACGACAAGGTCACGCCGTTCCCCGGCGCGGCGGCGCTGCTGCCGGTGTTGGGCGTGGTGGCGCTGATCCTGGCCAACGGGCACCGCCGGACCTGGGTCGGCGAGCTCCTGAGCAGCCGGGTGATGGTCGGTCTCGGCCTGGTGTCGTATTCCTGGTACTTGTGGCATTGGCCGGTGTTCGTGTTCTCCAGCTATGCCAGCGTCGATGAGCCGGGCGCGTTCGACACCCTGGGCCTGATTCTGCTGACGCTGGTGTTGGGCTATCTGTCCTGGAAGTTCGTCGAGACGCCGTTCCGCGAGCGTCGCCTGCTCGCCGGCCGCCGGCAGATCCTGCTGGCCGGCGCCTGCGGCGTGCTGGTGATCGGCCTGGCCGGACAGAGCCTGCGCTGGACCGACGGCTTGCCGTGGCGCCTGTCCGAGCAGGCCCTGCAGTACGCCAAGGGGCGCGAGTGGCGGCCGGAGCTGATGGCGTGTCTGGCCGACGACAAGACGCCGGACGACAAGCTGTTCTGCCATTACGGCGCCGCGAACGGCCCGGCCCGCACGCTGGTGTGGGGCGACAGCCACGCCACGGCGCTGATCCCGGTGTTCGACGACGGCGCCAGGGCCCATGCCGTGAGCGTGATGCTGGCCAGTTCCCCCGGTTGCGTGCCGGTGCAGGGCATCGAGCATGACGCCCGCTGCGCGCGTTTCAACCAGCGGGTCGAGCATGCCCTGACGCCGCCGGTGAGCGATGTGGTGCTGGTGGCGCGCTGGAGCCTTTACCTCTACGGCGACGCCAAGGGCGATCTGGCCCACGCCCTGAAGGCCGCCGACGGGCACTACGACCGCGCCGTCGCCGAGCAGCGCCTGGCCGACGGCCTGCGGGCGCGGGTGGCGCAGTTGCGGGCCGGCGGGCATCGGGTCTGGCTGGTGAAGGAGGCGCCGCTGCAGGCCTTCAGCCCGCCTTACCGGCTCACGCGCCTGGCGATGCTTAACCGCCCGGTGGACGGTGTCGGCCTGGCGATCGGCGAGCACCTCAAGCGTCAGGCCTTCATCAGCCGGCTGTTCGCCCAATTGGCGCAGGATCCGGCGGTGCGGGTGGTGGATCCGGCGCCCCGGTTGTGCGGTGACGACGGTTTCTGCCGCGCCGAGCTCGACGGCCATTCCTTGTACACCGACGACAATCACCTCTCGGAAGTCGGCGCGCGGTTCGTGGCGCCGGTCCTCGAACCGCTGTTCGTCGGCCTGCAGGCCGGGGCCGACCTTCGCAAAGGGCAGGCCAATGCAGCCAAGTGAGGCCTGACGGGCTGCCAGCGGGCGGCATAGCAGGTAGGATGTACGCCTATTTTGAGGGTGCCATCGTCAATGAAATTCAAGGATCTTCGGGATTTCGTGCAGCAGCTTGAGCAGCGCGGAGAGTTGAAACGCATCCAGGTGCCCGTCTCGCCGGTGCTGGAGATGACCGAGGTGTGCGACCGCACCCTGCGGGCCAAGGGCCCTGCGCTGCTGTTCGAGAAGCCGACCGGCTTCGATATCCCGGTGCTCGGCAACCTGTTCGGCACCCCGCAGCGGGTGGCGATGGGCATGGGCGCCGAGTCCACCGACGAACTGCGCGAGATCGGCAAGCTGCTGGCGTTCCTCAAGGAGCCCGAGCCGCCCAAGGGCCTGAAGGATGCCTGGTCGAAGCTGCCGGTCTTCCGCAAGATCATTGCGATGGCGCCGAAAGTCGTGAAGGACGCGCCGTGCCAGGAAGTGGTCATCGAGGGCGACGACGTCGACCTGGCCACGCTGCCGATCCAGCACTGCTGGCCCGGCGACGTCGCGCCGCTGATCACCTGGGGCCTGACCGTGACCAAAGGCCCGAACAAGGACCGTCAGAACCTGGGCATCTACCGTCAGCAGGTGATCGGCCGCAACAAGGTCATCATGCGCTGGCTCAGCCACCGTGGCGGTGCGCTGGACTACCGCGAGTGGTGCGAGAAGCATCCGGGCCAGCCGTTCCCGGTGTCCGTGGCCCTCGGCGCGGATCCGGCGACCATCCTCGGCGCGGTCACTCCGGTGCCGGACAGCCTCTCCGAATACGCCTTCGCCGGTCTGCTGCGCGACAGCCGCACGGAACTGGTGAAATGCCGCGGCAACGACCTGCAGGTGCCGGCCACCGCCGAGATCATCCTCGAGGGCGTGATCCATCCGGGCGAAATGGCCGACGAAGGCCCGTACGGCGACCACACCGGTTACTACAACGAAGTGGACAGCTTCCCGGTGTTCACCGTCGAGCGCATCACCCACCGCATCAAGCCGATCTACCACAGCACCTACACCGGCCGGCCGCCGGATGAGCCAGCGATCCTCGGCGTGGCGCTGAACGAAGTGTTCGTGCCGATCCTGCAGAAGCAGTTCCCGGAGATCACCGACTTCTACCTGCCGCCCGAGGGCTGCTCGTACCGCATGGCCGTGGTGACGATGAAGAAGTCGTATCCGGGGCACGCCAAGCGCGTGATGCTGGGTGTCTGGTCGTTTTTGCGACAGTTCATGTACACCAAGTTCGTTATCGTCACCGACGACGACATCAACGCCCGGGACTGGAACGACGTGATCTGGGCCATCACCACGCGCATGGACCCCAAGCGCGACACGGTGATGATCGACAACACGCCCATCGACTACCTCGACTTCGCCTCGCCGGTGTCGGGGCTGGGGTCGAAGATGGGGCTGGACGCCACCCACAAGTGGCCGGGCGAGACCACTCGCGAATGGGGCCGCGTCATCGTCAAGGACGACGCCGTCACCCAACGGATCGATGCCATCTGGAATCAGTTAGGAATAGATTGATGCGTGTAACCCTTCAGCCCTCCGGAGCGGTGCTAGAGATACGGCCCGGCGAGCGGATTCTCGATGGTGCGCGGCGCCTGGGCTACGAATGCCCGCAGAGCTGCCGCAACGGCAATTGCCATGTGTGCGCGGCGCTGCTGGTGGAAGGCCGGGTCGAACAGGCCGGCAAGGTGCATGACCACGGCGAGTTCTACACTTGCATGGCGGAGCCGCTGGAAGACTGCATCGTGCTGTGGGATGGCGTGCTCGCGCTGGGAGAGTTGCCGGTGCGCAGCCTGTCGTGTCAGGTCGTCGAATGCCGGGACGTCGGCGGCGATACCTGGCGGGTGCGCCTGCGGGCGCCGGCCGGCAAGCCGCCGCGCTACCACGCCGGGCAGTACCTGATGATCGAACGCGAGAACGGCGAGAAATCGGCGTTCTCCATGGCCTCGGCGCCCCACGCCGGCCGCGACCTGGAGATCCACGTGCTGGCGCGGGAGAACAGCGCGCTGAGCCTGATCGACCAGCTCAAGCGCAACCCGCTGGTGCGCGTCGAGCTGCCGTTCGGCGACACTCACCTTGCCGAACTGCCCGACGGGCCTTTGGTGCTGATCGCCGCCGGCACCGGCATGGGCCAGATCCACAGCCTGATCGAACATTGCCGGGCCAACGGCTTCAAGCACCCGGTGCACCTGTATTGGGGCGTGCGCCGGCCTGAAGACTTCTACCGGATCGAACATTGGGACGAATGGCTGAAGTTGCCCAACCTGTTCCTGCACAAGGTCGTCAGCGATCAGTGCGGCTGGGAAGGGCGCTGCGGGATGCTGCACGAAGCGGTGTGCGAGGATTTCCCCGACCTGAAGGCCCTGCACGTCTATGCCAGCGGCTCGCCGGCCATGGTCTACGGCACGCTCGATGCACTGGTCGAGGCCGGCATGGACGCCCATCAGATGCGCGCCGACGTGTTCGCCTACGCCCCCCGGGGATAAGTTCGATATACCTCCATATATAGCCGATCGGTATTTATGTAATTGCATGAATACCGGTAGGTTATATATCAATCCGGCAATGGATGAATGAAAGCGCCGGGCACTTCAATTGCCTTAAAACATATGTGCCTTATTGTTACAGCGGTGCGTTCTATTTAGTAATTCTTCACCCGCGGGGAGCTGAACGCTATTCGCCATGAGCGCCATCGAAAACGGTTTTTCGCATCCGGCTTACCCTCCGCGCCTCGATCTCGGGCCGCAGCTGACCCATGAACAACTTCTCGTCTCCATGCAATCGACCATGGCGCGCCACAAGGGCGGGCCGGTGTGGCTGTTCGCGTACGGATCGCTGATCTGGCGGCCGGAATGCACGGCGGTGGAGCGGGTTCGGGGTCGGGTGCACGGCTATCACCGCGGTCTGTACCTGTGGTCCCACGAGCACCGCGGCACGCCGGAGATGCCGGGGCTGGTGTTCGGCCTGGACCGCGGCGGCTCGTGCAGCGGCTTCGCCTACCGGTTGCCGGAAGACAATCTCGACAGCGCGCTGTATGCCCTGTGGAAACGTGAGATGCCGTTCCCGTCCTATCGCCCGCACTGGCTCAATTGCCGTCTGGAGGACGGCAATCAGGTTCAGGCATTGGGGTTCGTGTTGGAGCGGCACCTGCCCAGCTATGCTGGCAATTTGCCGGACCATGTGCTGAGCCAGGTGTTCGAAAGCGCCTGCGGGCGCTACGGCACGACGCGCGACTATGTCGAGCAGACCGCCCACGCCCTGCGCAGCCACGCCATGCCAGACCGGAATCTGGAGGCGCGGCTCAGGCGCTGCCGCTCAAAGGCCGATCAGGCGAGCGCTTCTCGGCTCTGACTGGCGGCTTGCTTGTGCAGCAGGGTCGGGGCCAGGAAGGCCATCGACAGCAGGCAGGCGCCCACCAGCAGCACGAAACCGCCATCCCAGCCGAAGTGGTCGACGGTGTAGCCCATCGCGGCGCTGGCCGCCACCGAACCGCCCAGGTAGCCGAACAGGCCGGTGAAGCCCGCCGCGGTGCCGGCGGCTTTCTTCGGCGCCAGCTCCAGCGCCTGCAGGCCGATCAGCATGACCGGCCCGTAGATCAGGAAGCCGATGGAGAACAGGGCGATCATGTCGACGGTCGGGTTGCCGGCCGGGTTCAGCCAGTACACCAGGGTCGCCACGGTCACCAGGGCCATGAACACCATGCCGGTCAGGCCGCGGTTGCCGCGGAAGATCTTGTCCGACATCCAGCCGCACAGCAGCGTGCCCGGAATCCCCGCCCACTCATAGAAGAAGTACGCCCACGAAGTCTTGTCGACGTCGAAGTGCTTGGCTTCCTTGAGGTAGGTCGGTGCCCAGTCGAGCACGCCGTAGCGCAGCAGGTAGACGAACACGTTGGCCATGGCGATGTACCAGAGCATTTTGTTGCGCAGCACGTACTTGACGAAGATTTCCTTGGCGCTGAATTCGTCTTCGTGGCTGGCGTCATAGCCTTCCGGGTAGTCGTTCTTGTACTTCTCGATCGGCGGCAGGCCGACCGACTGCGGGGTGTCGCGCATGGTGATGAAGGCGAACGCCGCCACCGCCAGGGCCACCGCCGCCGGTACGTAGAACGCCGCGTGCCAGTCGTTGAACAGGCCCATGCCGACCAGGAACAGCGGGCCGATCAGGCCGCCGCCGACGTTGTGCGCCACGTTCCACACCGACACCACGCCGCCGCGTTCCTTCTGCGACCACCAGTGCACCATGGTGCGTCCGCTCGGCGGCCAGCCCATCCCTTGGGCCCAGCCGTTGATGAACAGCAGGATGAACATCATGGTCACGCTGGAGGTCGCCCACGGCGCGAAACCGAAAATGAACATCACCCCGGCCGACACCAGCAGGCCGAACGGCAGGAAGTAGCGGGGGTTGGAGCGGTCGGACACCAGGCCCATGAGGAACTTGGACAGGCCGTAGGCGATGGCGATGGCCGACATTGCCAGACCCAGGTCGCCGCGGCTGTAGCCTTGGTCGATCAGGTACGGCATGGCCAGGGAGAAGTTCTTGCGCAGCAGGTAGTAGCCTGCGTAGCCGAAGAAGATACCGGCGAAGATCTGCCAGCGCAGGCGTCGGTAGGTGCTGTCGATTTTTTCTTCAGGCAAGGGAGCCTGATGTGCGGCAGGTCGAAAGAAAGCAAACATTCAAGAGCTCCAGAATTCTTGTTTTGACTGCGGATGCGAATGTTACAGTTTCGTTACCGAAAATAGCACCGCCTGCCATCAGCAAAACAGCGGAAATGTTGGAAAACGCACGTTCCTTTACGAACCTGTCGCGCAGCTGTAAGAAGAGGGCGTTTTTGCGCCGGCGGATCGCGGTTGCCCTAGACTCGGCAAACCGATTGATCCGCAGAGACGAATGATGGCTTTGAAGGTGCGCATGCTCGTGGCCCGCCTGGTGGTGGCGGCCGTTCTCACCGCCGGCTTGCTGGCGCTGATCTTCACCGACCATCCCGGGCATTCCGGCTTGCGCAATGCCACGGTGCTGATCGTCCGGCATGCGGAGAAGCCTGACGTCGGGACCGAGCTCAATGCCCGGGGCGAGCAGCGCGCCGCGGCCTACGCCGACTACTTCAACCCGTTGGAGCTGGATGGTCAGACGCTGACGCCCCAGCGCCTGCTGGCCGCCGGCGACAGCCCCGAAAGCGTCCGCTCGCGCCTGACCCTGACCCCGCTGGCCCGGCGCCTGAACCTTTCGGTCGAGCAGCCCTACATCAACGGCGATGTCCATGACCTGGTGAAACTGCTGCGCAAGGGCAACAAGGCGCCGACGGTGCTGATCGCCTGGCACCACGGGCACATCGACAAGCTGATCAAGGCGTTCGGCGGCGACGCCACGGCGCTGATGGGTCAGCGCAAGTGGCCGGACGGGGTCTACGACTGGGTGATCGTCTTGCGTTTCGACGACAAGGGGCGACTCGTTCCGTCACGCAGCGAGAAGGTTCAGGAGCACCTGCTGCCCGGCGACGGAGCGATGTTGCCCCGGATCTGACGGTGCCTGCGCCGGCTCAGCGCACCTGCACCACCACCTTGCCCACCGCCTTGCGCTGGCCCAGGTCATTGATCGCCTGCGCCGCCTCGCTCAGCGGATATGCCTGCGACACCAGCGGCTTGAGCTTGCCTTCGGCGAACCAGCCGAACAGCCGCTGGAAGTTCGCGGCGTTGTCCTGGGGCTGGCGCTGGGCGAAGGAGCCCCAGAACACGCCGAGCACCGCCGCGCCCTTGAGCAGCGCGAGGTTGACCGGCAGTTCAGGGATGCGCCCGCTGGCGAAGCCCACCACCAGCAGGCGGCCGTTCCAGGCGATGGCGCGGATGGCCTGGTCGAACAGGTCACCGCCGACCGGGTCGTAGATCACGTCGGCGCCCTGGCCGTCGGTGAGGCGCTTGATCTCGTCCTTGAGGCTGGTTTCGCTGTAGTTGATCAGTTCGTCGGCGCCGGCGGCCTTGGCCACCGCGAGCTTTTCCGCGCTGCTGGCGGCGGCGATCACCCGGGCGCCCAGGGCCTTGCCGATCTCCACGGCGGCCAGGCCGACGCCGCCGGACGCGCCGAGCACCAGCAGGGTTTCGCCCGGCTGCAGATTGCCGCGCTGCGTGAGGGCGTGCATCGAGGTGCCGTAGGTCATGCTGAAGGCGGCGGCCGTCCTGAAGTCCATCGACGGCGGGATCGGCAGCACGTTGTAGCCCGGCACCGCGACTTGCTCGGCGAAGCTGCCCCAACCGGTCAGCGCCATCACCCGGTCGCCGACCTTGAGGTGGCTGACCTTTTCCCCGACTTCACGCACCACGCCGGCCGCCTCGCCCCCCGGCGAAAACGGGAAGGGCGGCTTGAACTGGTACTTGCCCTCGATGATCAGCGTGTCCGGGAAATTGACCCCGGCGGCGTGCACCTCCAGCAGGATTTCGTTCTTTTTCGGGGCAGGGCTGGCGACCTCTTCCAGCACCAGCGATTCGGCGGGGCCGAAGGCTTTGCACAGCACGGCTTTCATCAGGGCTATTCCTTTGGGAGTGATGGCCGATAAGTGTAGGTGTGGCCGTCGACGGGTCAACGAGCATGCCCGGCCCTGATAGTCCGCCATAAGCTTGTGCTTGCGCGGCGGGCCGTTATGCTAGGCCGCAAACCGGATAAGGAGCGAATTGTGAAAGCGTGGATCATGTTGTTGCTGGCCCTGTCTCTGCCTGTGGCAGCGCTGGCCGAAGAAGCCAAAGAAGGCGAGGCGCCGAAGGTCAACTACATCACCCTGAGCCCGCCGTTCGTGGGCAACTACGGGCTGGACGGCACGCCGAAGCTGAAGGTCTACAAGGCCGATGTGGCGCTGCGCGTGACCGGCGAGGAGTCGACCAAGCTGGTCAAGGCCAACGAGCCGCTGATCCGCAACCAGCTGGTGGCGCTGTTCGCCCAGCAGACCACCGACGCGATGGGCAGCATCGAAGGCAAGGAAAAGCTGCGTCAGGAAGCCTTGAAGCAGACCCAGCAAGTGATGAATGACGAGACTGGCAAGCCGGTGGTCGAGGATCTGTTGTTCAACAACCTGATCATTCAGTAAGGCATTCGGTGTCCGGGCGGGCCTGATCGCGAGCAGGCTCGCTCCCACTGGATCCAGGGTGATCACGACTTTGTGGTTCAACACAGATCCATTGCGGGAGCGAGCTTGCTCGCGATGGCGTTTTCAAAGGCGCCAACACGCTACGGTTTCAACGCGATCACCGCCGCCCACTGCTCGGCCGTCACCGGCATCACCGACAGCCGCGAGCCCTTCTGCACCAGTGGCATCTCGGCCAGCGCGGTTTGCTGCTTCAGATAATCCAGCTTCAACACCCGGGTAAACGTTTCGACGTGGGCGACATCGATCGCACTCCAGGCGTTTTTCTCCGGCGTGGCTTTGGGGTCGAAGTAATGGCTTTCCGGTTCCAGTGCGGTGGGATCCGGGTACGCGGCTTCGATGATCTTGCCGATCCCGGCAATGCCTGGCTCCGGGCAGCTGGAGTGATAGAAGAAGAACAGGTCGCCGACCGCCATGGAACGCAGGAAATTGCGCGCCTGATAGTTGCGCACGCCGTCCCAGCGCGCCTTGCCGAGTTGCTGCAGGCCTTTGATCGAGAGCTCGTCGGGTTCGGATTTCATCAGCCAATAGGCCATGGTTCTTGCTCCTCGCAGAGGTCGTCGGGCAGGTCGTCGGCAATTTTATGACAAACCGACGGTCGGTTGACGTCAGCGTTTGCGCGGCGGTTCACGTTGTCGCAAAATGCCGGCCTTTAAAGCTTGACGCTGCTGCACGGCTACGAACGGAAACCGCTGCTGTCATCGTGATGATGTGCCTTGAGGGGGGCAATCGATGAAACGCAAACCGGATTTGCTTTGGACTTTGGTGATCTTGTTCGGTCTCGGCGTCGTGACCACCGGTTATGCGCAGAGCCTGTGGGCCAACAAGGCCGACGCACCGGTCGAAGTGGCGCAGCAGGTTCAGCAGTCGACCGCCTTCAAGCGCTGAACCCCTCTTGCCGCGACGCCGCCGTCTCCCTCGCGGCGTCTATTGCGCCACGTACCATGCCTTGTCCGTGACCGTGCCCTGCAACGGCACATCCCAACTGGCCTGCGCCAGACGCCCGACCTTCTGACACTCATGGGCCAGCCCCAGCAGCACCGGCTTGCGCCAGCTCTTGCGTCGGGCCAGATAGGCCAGACTGCGGTCGTAGAAGCCGCCGCCCATCCCCAGGCGTCCGCCGACATCGTCAAACCCCACCAACGGCAGCAGCACCAGATCCAGCGCCCAGATCCTGCGCTGGCGGGCCGGGTTGATCCGCGGTTCGAGGATGCGGAAACGGTTGGGCGCAAGCTTCTCGCCGGGGCGGATGCGCTGGAACACCATCTTGGTCCGCGGCCAGGCGCTCAGCACCGGCAGGTAGGTGGCCTTGCCCCGGCGCTGGGCGGCGCGCAGCAACAGGCGCGGGTCGATCTCGCCGTCGGTGGGCAGGTACAGGGAAACGTGCCTGGCCCGGCGGAACTGCGGGTGCTGCGCCAGTTGCCGGTACAGGCCTTCGGCGGCCTCGCGTTGCTGGCTCGGCGTCAGCGAGCGGCGGGCCTTGCGCAGCTGTCGGCGCAATTGGGGGCGGGTCGGCGGCGCGGGTTCGGTCATGGTTCGGCTTCGGCGAAGGGGTGCGAAAACGTACGCATAAAAAATCCGATGCCGGCATGCACCGGCATCGGATTCGAATCAGGCTCCCCGGATGAGCCGCTGTCGACTTAGCCCTTGAACCCGAGAGTTCAAGGTGGAGGATGCAGTAGGCTTTAAGGCTTTCCGTCTGGCGGACATGCACACCAGCCCAACGTGCAACCCCCAGGGTAGTGCAAATCGGCTCAGGGACATCGTCAACTGGCAAGCACCCCAGGGAGTGCCGCGAGTATACCTCAAGCGTCCCGGCGAATCAGCCCTTGCTGACGTCCGGATCGGTGGCCAGCACCAGATCGACGCGTTCGAGCAGGTCGCGCACCTGCTCGCGGGTCGAGCCGCTGGCCTGCAGGGCCGGGCGGTCTTCCTTGTGCAGCAGGTCGTGGGTGATGTTCAGCGCGGCCATCACGGCGATGCGGTCGGCGCCGATGACCTTGCCGCTGCTGCGGATCTCGCGCATCTTGCCGTCCAGGTAGCGGGCGGCGCTGATCAGGTTGCTGCGCTCTTCCTGGGGGCAGATGATCGAATACTCTTTGTCGAGGATCTGCACGGTGACGCTATTGCTTGAACTCATGAGTCTTGCTCCAGGGCCTTGAGACGCGAAATCATCGATTCGACCTTACGCCGGGCGATTTCGTTTTTTTCAATGAGATGCGCGCGTTCCTCGCGCCAGGTCTTTTCCTGAGCTGTTAAGAGTGCGTTTTGCCTCTTAAGTTGCTCGACTCGGTCAATCAGCAGTTCGAGTCTGGCCATCAGCGCTTGCAGGTCGATGTCTTCCATTGTGTCCACTGATTTCGTGTCTGACGGAGGCGGGCGCCTGGCTGGCGGTCAGCCTTTAATGGTCTTGGCGGGTCTGTCGATGTAGGATACAAGGCCTTCATTCTAGACATAGCGCCGTCTGGCGCCTAGCTGCCCATGCCCATTCAGAATTCCCCTTATCAAGCCTTCGCCACCCTGCTGAGCGCCAGCGGCCATCCCGTCTCGCCCGCCGAACTGCACGGCCTGCTGCTCGGCCGCAGTTGCGCCGGCGCCGGCTTCGACGTCGACGGCTGGCTGAGCGACGTGGCCTCCCTGCTCGAGACCGAGCCCCAGGACAACGTGCGCAACGCCCTGATCGGCCTCCAGGAAATGGTCAAGAGCGAACTGACCGGCGAAGACATGACCGTGGTCCTGCTGCTGCCGACCGACGACGCGCCGCTGGCCGAACGCGCCGCCGCGCTGGGCCAGTGGTGCCAGGGCTTCATTTCCGGTTTCGGCCTGAACTCGCCCGACCGCAGCAGCCTGAGCACCGAAGCCACCGAAGTGCTGCAGGATCTGGTCGCGATCTCCCAGGTCCAGGATGCGCTGGAAGACTCCGAAGACGGCGAAAGCGACTACATGGAAGTCATGGAGTACCTGCGGGTCGCTCCGCTCTTGCTGTTCACCGAAACCAACAAGCAGGCTGGCGCACCGGCCGCCAAGCCTTCTCTGCACTGATCGCCGAACAGGGACGTCCGTCTGCCCATGATCCATATCCCGAAAGCGGAGTACGGCCGTCGCCGCAAGGCGCTGATGGCGCAGATGGAACCCAACAGCATCGCCATCCTGCCCGCCGCCGCGGTGGCCATCCGCAACCGCGACGTCGAGCACGTCTACCGCCAGGACAGCGACTTCCAGTACCTGAGCGGTTTCCCCGAGCCCCAGGCCGTCATCGTCCTGATGCCCGGCCGCGAGCACGGCGAATACGTGCTGTTCTGCCGTGAGCGCAACCCCGAGCGCGAGCTGTGGGACGGCCTGCGGGCCGGCCAGGAAGGCGCGGTCCGTGACTACGGCGCCGACGACGCGTTCCCCATCACCGACATCGACGACATCCTGCCGGGCCTGATCGAAGGCCGCGACCGGGTGTACACGGCCATGGGCAGCAACCCGGAGTTCGACCGGCACCTGATGGACTGGATCAACGTGATCCGCTCCAAGGCCCACCTCGGCGCCCAGCCGCCGAACGAATTCGTTGCCCTGGATCACCTGCTGCACGACATGCGCCTGTATAAATCGGCGGCGGAAGTGAAGGTGATGCGCGAGGCCGCGCGGATCTCGGCCCAGGCCCACATCCGGGCGATGCGGGCCGGCCGGCCCGGCCTGCACGAGTACAGCCTGGAAGCCGAGCTCGATTACGAGTTCCGCAAGGGCGGGGCGAAGATGCCGGCCTACGGCTCGATCGTCGCCGCCGGGCGCAACGGCTGCATCCTGCATTACCAGCAGAACGATGCGCTGCTCAAGGACGGCGACCTGGTGCTGATCGACGCCGGCTGCGAGATCGACTGCTACGCCAGCGACATCACCCGCACCTGGCCGGTCAACGGCAAGTTTTCCGCCGAACAGAAGGCGATCTACGAGCTGGTGCTGGCCTCCCAGGAAGCCGCGTTCGCCGAGATCGCCCCAGACCGGCACTGGAACCAGGCGCACGAAGCCACGGTGCGGGTGATCACCGCCGGGCTGGTGGAGCTGGGGCTGTTGCAGGGCGAGGTCGACGAGCTGATCGCGTCCGAAGCCTACAAGGCTTTCTATATGCACCGCGCCGGGCATTGGCTGGGCATGGATGTGCACGACGTCGGCGAGTACAAGGTCGGCGGCGAATGGCGGGTGCTGGAGGTCGGCATGGCGCTGACCGTGGAACCGGGCATCTACATCGCCCCGGACAATCTGAACGTGGCGAAGAAATGGCGCGGCATCGGCGTGCGCATCGAGGACGACGTGGTGGTGACCAAGAACGGTTGTGAAATCCTGACCGGCGGCGTGCCGAAGACCGTCGCCGAGATCGAGGCCCTGATGGCGCAGGCCCGGGCGGATGCGGCATGAGCCGGGTCAATCTGGCGATCATCGGCGGCGGCCTGGTCGGCGCCAGCCTGGCGTTGGCCCTGCAGGCCGGGGCCAAGGCCCGGGGCTGGAAAATCGTGCTGATCGAACCGTTCGCCCCCGGCGACACCTGGCAGCCGAGCTACGACGCCCGGTCGTCGGCGCTGTCGTTCGGCTCGCGGCAGATCTATCAGCGGCTGGGCGTGTGGCAGGAGATCTCCCGCCGCGGCGAGCCGATCAAGCAGATCCATGTGTCCGACCGCGGACGCTTCTCCACCGCCCGCCTGTCGGCGATGGAAGAGGGCGTGCCGGCCCTCGGTTACGTGGTGGAGAACGCCTGGCTCGGCCAGTGCCTGTGGCAGCACCTGGACAAGGACGTGATCAGCTGGCGCTGCCCGGCGGAGGTCACGCGCCTGGAGCCTTTGCCCGACGGTTACCGCCTGACCCTCAACGACGAGACCACGGTCGAGTGCGACCTGGCGGTGCTCGCCGACGGCGGCCGTTCCGGCCTGCGCGAGCAGTTGGGCATCAACGTGCGCAAGCGTCCGTACAACCAGAGCGCGCTGATCGCCAACATCACCCCCAGCGAAGCGCACAACGGCATGGCGTTCGAGCGTTTCACCGACGACGGCCCGATGGCCCTGCTGCCGCTGCCGGAGAACCGCTGCGCGCTGGTATGGACACGGCTGGGGATGGACGCACAGCGCCTGGCCGGCCTCAGCGAGCGGGATTTCCTCAGCGAGCTGCAAGGTGTGTTCGGCTATCGCCTCGGCACCCTGAAGCAGGTCGGCGCCCGGCACCTGTACCCGTTGGCGCTGGTGGAGGCCGAAGAGCAGGTGCGCCCGCACCTGGCCGTGCTCGGCAATGCCGCCCACAGCCTGCACCCGATCGCCGGGCAAGGCTTCAACCTGTCCCTGCGCGATGCCGATGCGCTGGCGGCCGCGCTGCTGGCCAGCGACCAGCCGTTGGGCGATTTCGCCACGCTGCAGGCCTACCGCGAACGCCAACGCCTGGACCAGACCCTCACCGTGGGCTTCTCCGATCAGGTCACCCGCCTGTTCGGCAGCACCCAGCCCCTGGTGGCGCTGGGGCGCAGCATCGGCCTGCTCGGCCTCGACCTGCTGCCGCCGGCCAAGCGCTGGTTCGCCCGCCAGGCCATGGGGCTGGGGACGCGGCCGGATGCGTAAGTGGCTGATGCGCCGCTTCGGCAAGGCGCGGCTGATGCGCTGGTTCCTGACGCTCTACCCGCCGTACCTGGGCGCCGGCGTCCGGGTGCGGCACATCAGCGATGACTTTCGCGACATCCGGGTGTCGATGGGGTTGGGCCGGCACAACCGCAACTACGTCGGCACCCAGTTCGGCGGCAGCCTGTATTCGATGGTCGACCCGTTCTTCATGCTGATGCTGATGGAGAACCTCGGACCGCGCTACATCGTCTGGGACAAGGCCGCCGATATCGATTTCATCTCACCGGGCAAGGGCCCGGTGTTCGCAAGGTTCAGCATCGACGACGCGCTGCTGGACGACGTCCGCCGGCAGACCGCCAACGGCGACAAGTACCTGCCGCAGTTGCAGGTCGACATTCATGACGGCGCCGGCACCCTGGTGGCGCGGGTCGGAAAAACCCTTTACGTGCGGCTCAAGCCGCAAGCGAGACAGGCCTAAAGCATGGAAATGCGCGCAGATCTGCTGATTGTCGGAGCCGGAATGGTCGGCAGCGCCCTGGCGCTGGCGTTGCAGGGCAGCGGGCTGGAAGTCCTGCTGCTCGACGGCAGCCCGTTGAGCGTCAAACCCTTCGATGCGCAGGCACCGTTCGAACCGCGGGTCAGCGCCCTGTCGGCGGCCAGCCAGCGCATCCTCGAACGCCTGGGCGTGTGGGACGGCATCGTCCAGCGGCGCACAAGCCCGTACACCGACATGCACGTCTGGGACGGCAGCGGCACCGGGCAGATCCATTTCTCGGCCAGCAGCGTGCATGCCGGCGTGCTCGGCCACATCGTCGAGAACCGCGTGGTGCAGGACGCCTTGCTCGACCGCCTGCACGACTGCGACCTGGGCCTGTTGGCCAATGCCCGGCTGGAGCAGATGCGCCGCTCCGGCGACGACTGGCTGCTGACCCTGGCCGACGGCCGCACCTTGCGCGCGCCGCTGGTGATCGCGGCGGACGGCGCCCACTCGGCGGTGCGCCGCCTGACCGGCGTCGCCACCCGCGAATGGGATTACATGCACCATGCCATCGTCACCAGCGTGCGCAGCACCCGGCCGCACCGGACGACCGCGTGGCAGCGCTTCACCGACCACGGCCCGCTGGCGTTTCTGCCGCTTGAGCGTGACGGACAGCAGGACTGGTGCTCGATCGTCTGGTCCACCACCCCAAGCGAGGCCGAGCGCCTGATGGCGCTGGATGAAACAGCGTTCTGCCGGGAGCTGGAGCGGGCGTTCGAAGGTTGCCTGGGCGAGGTCGTCAGCGCCGATCCGCGCCTGTGCGTGCCGTTGCGCCAACGGCACGCCAAGCGATACGTGGCCGAAGGCCTGGCGCTGATCGGCGATGCGGCGCACACCATTCACCCGTTGGCCGGGCAGGGTGTGAACCTCGGTTTCCTCGACGCCGCCGTGCTGGCCGAAGTGCTGCTGCAGGCGGCCGGACGCGGCGAACGCCTGGCGGACGTGAAAACGCTGAGCCGCTACGAGCGCCGGCGGATGCCGCACAACCTGGCGCTGATGGCGGCGATGGAAGGCTTCGAGCGCCTGTTCCAGGCCGATCCGCTGCCGCTGCGCTGGTTGCGCAACACCGGGCTGAAGATGGTGGAGCAGATGCCGGAGGCCAAGGCGATGTTCGTGCGCCAGGCGCTGGGGCTGACCGGGGACCTGCCGGATCTGGCCAAGGCCTGAGAAGGGCGTTGGCCCTGTGGCGAGGGAGCTTGCTCCCGCCGGGTCGCGAAGCGGCCCTGGCATTCGCCGGCCGCCGTTGCCGCCGAAAGCGTCCTTTTGATTCCGCCGTGCAACATCTGGTAACTCCTTCGAACAGCGTTCGATTGAGTCGGTAAATGTGAGTCCTTATCATTTGGCCCACTTTTCCCGACCGAGAGACCGCTCCCATGTTGGCATCCAAGCGTCTTCTGACCGCACTGGCCCTGACCCTGATCGGCAGCACCGCCGCCCAGGCCGCTGACGAGGTGGTGGTCTACTCCTCGCGCATCGACGAACTGATCAAGCCGGTGTTTGACGCCTACACCGCCAAGACCGGGGTGAAGATCAAGTTCATCACCGACAAGGAAGCGCCGCTGATGCAGCGGATCAAGGCCGAAGGCGACAACGCCGTCGCCGACCTGCTGCTGACCGTCGACGCCGGCAACCTCTGGCAGGCCGAGCAGATGGGCATTCTCCAGTCGTTCACCTCGAAGGCCATCGACGCCAACATTCCGCAGCAGTACCGCGCCTCCAGCCATGCCTGGACCGGCCTGAGCCTGCGCGCCCGCACCATCGCCTACTCCACCGAGCGGGTGAAGCCGGGCGAACTGACCACCTACGAAGCCCTGGCCGACAAGAACTGGGAAGGCCGCCTGTGCCTGCGCACGGCGAAGAAGGTCTACAACCAGTCGCTGACCGCCACGATGATCGAGACCCACGGCGCCGAGAAGACCGAGAAGATCCTCAAGGGCTGGGTCAACAACCTGTCCACCGACGTGTTCTCCGACGACGTCGCGGTGCTGGAGGCGATCAACGCCGGCCAGTGCGACGTGGGCATCGTCAACACCTACTACTACGGCCGGCTGCACAAGCAGAAGCCTGACCTGCCGGTGAAGCTGTTCTGGCCGAACCAGGCGGACCGCGGCGTGCACGTCAACCTGTCGGGCATCGGCCTGACCAGGCACGCGCCGCACCCGGAAGCGGCCAAGGCGCTGGTGGAGTGGATGACCACGCCTGAGGCGCAGAAGATCTTCGCCGACGTGAACCAGGAGTTCCCGGCCAACCCGGCGGTGAAACCGTCCGAGGAAGTGGCGGCCTGGGGTCAGTTCGTGGCCGACACCCTGCCGGTGGAAGTGGCGGGCAAGCGCCAGGCCGAAGCGATCCGGATGATGGACCGGGCCGGCTGGAACTGATCCGCGCCGTAACGAGGGCGTCCGCCTGTGGCGAGGACGCTTGCTAGTGGTGAGGGAGCTTGCTTGTGGCGAGGAAGCTTGCTCCCGCCGGGCCGCAAAGCGGCCCCTCATCTGAATGCCCCAACCCCGCTGCACCGACCACACATCTTTAGAGATCCGCTTTGGCCCACCCCGTCCAACGTCGCTGGTACCCCATCGTCTTCGCCATCGCCGCGCTGGTGCTGTTGCCCCTGAGCGTCCTGCTGCTGTCGTGGCAGAGCGTCGATGCGCAGATCTGGTCGCACCTGTGGGACACCCAGATGCCGCGCCTGTTGGGCAACACCCTGACCCTGGTGGTCGGCGTCGGCGTCGGCGTGACGCTGCTGGGCGTGAGCCTGGCCTGGCTCACCAGCCTGTGCGAGTTCCCCGGCCGGCGCTGGCTCGACTGGGCGCTGATGCTGCCGTTCGCGGTGCCGGCCTACGTGCTGGCGTTCGTGTTCGTCGGCCTGCTGGACTTCGCCGGCCCCGTGCAGACGCTGATGAGGGAGTGGTTCGGCAGCGGCCTGCGCCTGCCCCGGGTGCGCTCCACCGGCGGGGTGATCGTGGTGCTGGTGCTGGTCTTCTATCCCTACGTCTACCTGCTGGCGCGCACCGCGTTCCTCGCCCAAGGCAAGGGCCTGATGGAAGCGGCGCGGGTGCTCGGCCAGTCGCCGTGGCAAGCGTTCTGGCGGGTGGCGCTGCCGATGGCGCGGCCGGCCATCGGCGCGGGCGTGGCGCTGGCGCTGATGGAAACCCTGGCGGATTTCGGCGCGGTGTCGGTGTTCAACTTCGACACCTTCACTACTGCCATCTACAAGACCTGGTACGGCTTCTTCAGCCTGTCGAGCGCGGCGCAGCTGGCCAGCCTGTTGCTGCTGGCGGTGATGCTGGTGCTGTACGGCGAGCGCCGTGCGCGCGGCGCCAACCGGGCAGGCAACGAGCGGCCGCGGGTCAAGGCGCTGTATCACCTGCGAGGGCCCAAGGCCTGGGCGGCGACCGGGTGGTGCGTCCTGGTGTTCGCCTGCGCGTTCGTCATCCCGGTGCTGCAACTGGCGGTGTGGTTCTGGCGGCGCGGGCGGTTCGACCTGGACGAGCGCTACGCCGGGCTGATCCTGCACACGCTCTACCTGGGGGCGACGGCGGCGCTGATCACTGTCGGCGTGGCGCTGCTGCTGGCCTTTGCCCGGCGCCTGGCGCCGACGCCGGCGATCCGCTCCGGCGTCAGCCTCGCCAACCTCGGCTACGCGTTGCCGGGGTCGGTGCTGGCGGTGTCGATCATGCTGGCCTTCAGTTACCTGGACCGGGTGCTGGTGATTCCGCTGTCGGCCTGGTTGGGCGGGGCGGGCAAGCCGTTGCTGCTGGGCAGCCTGGCGGCGCTGCTGCTGGCGTACCTGGTGCGTTTCGTGGCGGTGGCCTACGGACCGCTGGAAAGCAGCCTGGCGCGTATACGGCCTTCTTTGCCCGAAGCGGCACGTAGCCTTGGGGTGAGTGGGCCGCGGTTGTTTTTCAAAGTGTATCTGCCGCTGTTGCTGCCGGGCACGTTGAGCGCGGCGCTGCTGGTGTTCGTCGATGTGCTCAAGGAAATGCCCGCGACCTTGCTGATGCGCCCGTTCGGCTGGGACACGCTGGCGGTGCGGATCTTCGAGATGACCAGCGAAGGCGAATGGGCGAGGGCGTCGTTGCCGGCGCTGACCCTGGTGCTGGTCGGGCTGTTGCCGGTCATCGGCCTGATCCGCCGTTCGGCCCACCGAAACGGCTAGGTGCCAGTCCCGGGCCTTGCGGCTACAATGCGCGGCATTCGGTGCGGTCAGTCTGACAGAAACAGTTGCTGAGATCGGCTCGAAGCCTTGTGTTCCAAGGCTTTCATCCTGTGCAGCGGCTGCCCGCGCCTTCGCCACGCCCGGAAGGAGAAACCCATGGGACAGCGTACGCCTCTGTATGACCTTCACCTCGCCCTCGGCGCGAAGATGGTCGATTTTGGCGGTTGGGACATGCCACTGCATTACGGCTCGCAGGTCGAGGAGCACCACGAGGTGCGCCGCGATTGCGGGGTGTTCGATGTTTCCCACATGACCGTGTTCGACGTCGCCGGCCCCCAGGCCAAGGCCTGGCTCCAGTACCTGCTGGCCAACGACGTCGAACGCCTGCACAGCCCCGGCCGTGCGTTGTACAGCGCCATGCTCAACGAGCGCGGCGGCATCGTCGACGACATGATCGTCTACCGCCTCGACGACGGTTACCGTCTGGTGGTCAACGCCTCCACCCGCGACCAGGACCTGGAGTGGATGCAGGCGCACCTGCCCGGCCTCGACGTGCGCCTGCGCGAGCGTTCCGAACTGGCCATGCTCGCCATCCAGGGCCCGCAGGCCCGGCACAAGGTGGCTGAACTGGTGAGCCAGGCCCGCGCCAACCTGATCCATCACCTCAAGCCCTTCGAAGGCCGCGTCGACGGCGAGTGGTTCATCGCCCGCACCGGCTACACCGGCGAGGACGGGCTGGAGATCGTCCTGCCGGCCAATGAAGCGCCGGGTTTCTTCAACGACCTGGTGGGGGCCGGTATTTCCCCCATCGGCCTCGGTGCCCGTGACACCCTGCGGGTCGAGGCCGGCATGAACCTGTACGGCCAGGACATTCACCAGGACGTTTCGCCGCTGGCCTCGAACATGGCCTGGAGCATCGCCTGGGAGCCGGCCACCCGCCGCTTCATCGGCCGCGATGCGCTGGAGGCCGAGCAGGCCGCCGGCGTGCAGCACAAACTGGTGGGCCTGGTGCTGGAGGAACGCGGCGTTTTGCGCGCGCATCAGGTGGTGCGCATCGCGGATGTTGGCGAAGGGGAGATCACCAGTGGTAGTTTCTCTCCTACGCTGAGCAAGTCGATCGCCCTGGCGCGCCTGCCGATGGCGACCGCCGACCGCGCCGAAGTGGAAATCCGCGGCAAATGGTATCCGGTGCGGGTGGTCAAGCCGACCTTCGTGCGCCACGGCAAAACCTTGATCTAATCTATTGCGGCGGGTACGACCGCTGACCTAATCCTTGAGGACACCGAAGATGAGCAATATTCCCGCCGACCTGCGTTACGCCGAAAGTCATGAATGGGCCCGCCTGGAAGACGACGGCACCGTCACCGTGGGCATCAGCGACCACGCGCAAGCAGCGCTGGGCGATGTGGTGTTCGTTGAGCTGGCCGAAGTGGGCAAGGTCTTTGCCGCCGGTGATGCGGCTGGCGTCGTCGAATCGGTGAAAGCGGCTTCCGACATCTACGCGCCGGTGGGCGGCGAGGTGATCGCGGTCAACGAAGAACTGGCCGATTCGCCGGAGCTGCTGAACGAAGAACCTTACGACTCGTGGATCTTCAAGCTCAAGCCAAGCGACAAGTCCGAGCTGGACAAGCTGCTCGACGCCGCCGCCTACCAGAAAGAAATCGGCGAGTAAGCCACGCGCGACACCCCAAAGCCCCGATCCGTCGGGGCTTTTTCATGCCCGCCGTTCAGCCTCCGCGCAGCACCGCCTTCACCGCCGCCACCGAGCGTTCGACGTCTGCGAAGGTCATGGCGGTGAACATCGGCAGCGACACGATCAGCCGGCCGACCCGCTCCGCCACCGGCAGCATGCCTTCCTTGAAGCCGCGCTCGCGGTACAGACTCAGCAGGTGGATCGGCGGGTAGTGGTAGCCGATGCCGATACCGAGGGCCTGCATCTGCTCCATGAAGGTCGCCCGCGCCGGCTGCCCGTCCTGGCGTTCCGGCAGCACCAGCTGGAACAGGTGCCAGTTGCTGTTCTCGAAGTCCGCCGGGGGCAGTTGTGCGCCGAAGGTCGCTTCGAAGTCGTCGCCCAAGCAACGGAAGTAGTGCCGGGCGAGTTCGCGCCGGTGGGCGGTCAAGGCTTCGATGTGGGCGAACTGGCCCAGGCCGATGGTGGCCGCCACGTCAGTCATGTTGAACTTGCCGCCCAGCACATCGACGTCCAGCCCGTCGAAGCCGTTGCGGGTGACGCCCTGCAAGCGGTACTTCTCCGCCAGCCGCGCCTCTTCGGCGGTGTTGAGCACCAGGCAGCCGCCCTCGGCGCAGGTGACGTTCTTGTTCGCCTGAAAGCTGAACGACACGAAGTCCCCGGCGGCGCCGATGCGCCGGCCGTTCCAGCTGGAGCCCAAGGCCTGGGCGGCGTCCTCGACGACGCGCAGGTTGTGCCTGCGGGCGATGGCGTAGAGGCGCTCCATGTCCACCGGCAAGCCGGCCAGGTACACCGGAATGACCGCTTTGGTGCGCGGGGTGATCGCCGCTTCCAGCAGGTCAAGGTCGATGTTGCGGGTCACCGGGTCGATGTCGGCGAACACCGGCGTGGCCCCGACCTCCAGGATCACGTTGGCGGTGGCCACCCAGGAGATCGGTGTGGTGATCACTTCGTCCCCGGGGCCGATGCCGGCGATGCGCAGGGCGATCTCCATGGTGCAGGTGCCGGAGTTGAAGGTGCGCACCGGGCGTCCGCCGAAGTAGTCCGACAGTTGCGCCTCGAAGGCCTGGGCCTTCGGTCCGCTGGTGATCCAGCCCGAGCGCAGCACGTCGCCCACGGCGGCGATGGTGGCTTCATCGATGACAGGTTTGGAGAACGGCAGGAACGGCGGTTGGCTCATGGGGATCGGTCGTCCATTGGTGGGGCCGGATACGGGCCACACAGCATGCGCCGCCCGGCGCGTCGCGCCAAGCCGTCCGTGCCGGCATCGGCTGCTATGCTGGTTTGACCGTGTCGCATTGACGCCGAGCGCCAGCCAAGAAGAGAGCCCGTCATGTCCAAGATGCCGTCCTTGAGCCAGTTACGCGACCCCCAGGCCTTCCTCCGTCGCCACCTGGGCCCCGATGCCGCCGAACAGCAGGCGATGCTCGACAGCCTGGGCCTGGGCAGCCGCATCGAACTGATCGAGCAGACGGTGCCGCCGGGCATCCGCCTCAACCGTGAACTGGATCTGCCGCCGGCGCTGGACGAACAGGCGGCCCTGGCGAAGCTGCGCGGGTACGCCGAGCAGAACCAGGTTTGGATCAGCCTCATCGGCATGGGCTACCACGGCACCGTCACCCCGGCCGTCATTCTGCGCAACGTGCTGGAAAACCCCGGCTGGTACACCGCCTACACGCCGTATCAGCCGGAGATCGCCCAAGGCCGGCTCGAAGCGCTGCTCAACTTCCAGCAACTGATCATCGACCTCACCGGTCTGGAACTGGCCAACGCCTCGCTGCTCGACGAAGCCACCGCCGCCGCCGAGGCCATGGCCCTGGCCAAGCGGGTGGCGAAGTCCAGGAGCAACCTGTTCTTCGTCGACGAGAACTGCCACCCGCAGACGGTTTCCGTGGTGCGCACCCGCGCCGAAGGCTTCGGTTTCGAGCTGATCGTCGATGCTGTGGATAACCTCAGGCAGCATCAGGTGTTCGGCGCGTTGCTCCAGTACCCCGACACCCACGGCGAAGTCCGCGACCTGCGGCCGCTGATCGACCACCTCCACGCGCAGCAGGCGCTGGCCTGCGTGGCTGCCGATCCGCTGAGCCTGCTGTTGCTGACCCCGCCGGGCGAACTGGGCGCGGACGTGGTGTTCGGCTCCAGCCAGCGCTTCGGCGTGCCGATGGGCTACGGCGGCCCGCACGCGGCGTACTTCGCTACCCGCGAGGAGCACAAGCGGGCGATGCCGGGGCGGATCATCGGGGTGTCGAAGGACGCCCGCGGCAACGTCGCGCTGCGCATGGCCCTGCAGACCCGCGAGCAGCACATCCGCCGGGAGAAGGCCAACTCGAACATCTGCACCGCCCAGGTGCTGCTGGCCAACATCGCCGGGTTCTACGCGGTGTACCACGGGCCGGAGGGCCTCAAGCGGATCGCCCAGCGGGTGCACCGGCTGACGTGCATCCTCGCCGCCGGTCTGGCCCGGCATGGCATCGACCGGGTCAACGATCACTTTTTCGACACCCTCACGCTGGAGGTGGGCGGCGCGCAGACTGCAATCATCGAAAGCGCCAAGGCCGCGCAGATCAACCTGCGGATCCTCGGCCGCGGGCGTCTGGGGCTGAGCCTCGACGAGACCTGCGACGAACAGACCGTGGCGAAGCTGTTCGATGTGCTGCTGGGGGCCGATCACGGCCTGAGCGTCGAGGCGCTCGACGCGCAGAAGGTGGTGTCCGGCATCCCTGACGCCCTGCAGCGGAGCACGCCGTACCTGCGCCACCCGGTGTTCAACGCCCACCACAGCGAAACCGAGATGCTGCGCTACCTCAAGCAACTGGAGAACAAGGACCTGGCGCTCAACCAGTCGATGATCCCGCTGGGCTCCTGCACCATGAAGCTCAACGCCACCAGCGAGATGATCCCGATCACCTGGCCGCAGTTCGCCCATCTGCACCCGTTCGCGCCCAGGGAGCAGGCGGTCGGCTACACGTTGATGATCGAGGAACTGGAGCGCTGGCTCTGCGCGATCACCGGGTTCGACGCGATCTGCATGCAGCCCAACTCCGGCGCCCAGGGCGAGTACGCCGGGCTGCTGGCGATCCGCAAATACCACGAGAGCCGGCAACAGGGCGGGCGCGACATCTGCCTGATTCCGTCCTCGGCCCACGGCACCAACCCGGCGTCGGCGCAGATGGCCGGGATGCGGGTGGTGATCGTCGAGTGCGACGACGCCGGCAACGTCGACCTGGACGACCTGAAGGCCAAGGCGGCCGAGGCGGGCGACAAGCTGTCCTGCCTGATGGCGACGTATCCCTCGACCCACGGCGTGTACGAGGAGGGCATCGGCGAGATCTGCGAAGTGATCCACCGGCACGGCGGCCAGGTGTACATGGACGGCGCCAACCTCAATGCCCAGGTCGGGCTGGCCCGGCCGGCGGACATCGGCGCCGACGTGTCGCACATGAACCTGCACAAGACCTTCTGCATTCCCCACGGCGGCGGCGGGCCGGGCATGGGGCCCATCGGCGTGCGGGCGCACCTGGCGCCGTTCGTCGCCAACCACCCGGTGGTGCCGCTCGACGGCCCGCAGCCGCAGAACGGGGCGGTGAGCGCCGCGCCGTGGGGCAGCGCGAGCATCCTGCCGATCAGCTGGATGTACATCGCCATGATGGGGCCGCAGTTGGCCGATGCCAGCGAGGTGGCGATCCTGGCGGCCAATTACCTGGCCCGGCACCTGTCCGGCGCCTTTCCCGTGCTGTACACCGGCCGCAACGAACGGGTGGCCCACGAGTGCATCCTCGACCTGCGGCCGCTCAAGGCCCTCACCGGCATCAGCGAGGAGGACGTCGCCAAGCGCCTGATGGATTACGGTTTCCATGCGCCGACCATGTCGTTCCCGGTGCCGGGCACGTTGATGGTCGAACCCACCGAGAGCGAGTCGAAGGCCGAACTGGACCGGTTCATCGGCGCCATGCTCAGCATCCGCGCGGAAATCACCGAAGTGCAGAACGGCAACTGGCCGGCCGAGGACAACCCGCTCAAGCATGCGCCGCATACCCTGGCGGACATCACCGGGGTGTGGGAGCGGCCCTACAGCATCGAGCAGGGCATCACCCCGGATGCGCACACCAAGGCGCACAAGTACTGGCCGGCGGTGAACCGGGTGGACAACGTCTACGGCGACCGGAACCTGTTCTGCGCGTGCTTGCCGGTGGACGACTACCGCTGAAACCCTGCGGTAGCTGGCGGCGGGTCAGGCATCTGGTGATGCTGGATGTGCCGGCCTCATCGCTGGCAAGCCAGCTCCCACAGGTCTTTGCGCTGTGTGCACTCCGCGCACTCTGTGGGCCAGCCTGCTGGCGATGGCGGCGGGTCAGGCACTGGTGCTGCCGGATGTGCCGGCCTCTTCGCTGGCAAGCCAGCTCCCACAGGTCTTTGCGCTGTGTGTACTCCGCGCACTCTGTGGGCCAGCCTGCTGGCGATGGTGGTGGGTCAGGCATCTGGTGATGCCGGATGTGCCGGCCTCATCGCTGGCAAGCCAGCTCCCACAGGTCTTTGCGCTGTGTGCACTCCGCGCACTCTGTGGGCCAGCCTGCTGGCGATGGCGGCGGGTCAGGCACTGGTGATGCCGGATGTGCCGGCCTCTTCGCTGGCAAGCCAGCTCCCACAGGTCTTTGCGCTGTGTGTACTCCGCGCACTCTGTGGGAGCGGGCTTGCCCGCGATGGCGTCGTCACAGGCACCTCCGGGGCGGAACCCATCCGGTCGTTCCCGCAGAAACGCGGGCAAAAAAATGCCGCTCCCGGGAGCGGCATTTCTGTGGGGCAAGGCTTACTCGGAAGCCACGGCGTTCTTCGCCAGGATCGCGTTCGCCAGTTCCATGTCCGACGCTTGCAGGCCCGGGTTGTCGGCGCGGACCTTCTGCATCGCCGCCTCCAGGTACGGGCCGCGGATGCTGCCTTCGCTGGCGACGAAGCTGCCGGCATCGTCCTGGGCGGCGACGATCAGTTTGTGGTCCTTGAAGGTCAGGTAGGTCGAGCCGGTGGTGGCGCCGGACGAGATGACGTTACGCCAAAAGCTGTCGGCCATTGCTGAACCGACAGGCAGAGACAGCAAGGCAAGGGTGGCGACAGCAAGTTTGAGACGCATGGTGGATGACTCCGCTGGGGGTGATGACTGTGCCGTTGGATCGTCGCGCCGGGGTCGAGTTCCGTGGCGGCTAGCGCTGCTCGCTCTGCGGCGTCACCCGCAGCACTTCCTCGATGGTCGTCAGCCCCGCCGCGACCTTCTGCGCACCCGACAGCCGCAGGCTGCGCATGCCTTCCTTGAACGCCTGGCGCCGGATGGCCGTGAGGTCGGTGTCGGGGGTGATCAGGGCCTTGAGGCCGTCGCTCAGTTGCATGATCTCGTAGACGCCGGCCCGTCCGTGGTAACCGGTGTCGCGGCACTCCAGGCAGCCGACGGAGCGTTGCGCGTTGCCCGGCAGCGGCGCCTGCCACGGGCGGGTCAGGGACTGCCAGCCGTCGTCGTCGAGGGTGAGGGGGGCCTTGCAGTGCGGGCACAGGGTGCGCACCAGCCGCTGCGCCATGACCCCGAGCACCGTGGCCTTGATCAGGTAGTGCGGCACGCCGAGCTCCAGCAGGCGGCTGATGGCGCTGGGCGCATCGTTGGTGTGCAGGGTCGACAGCACCAGGTGCCCGGTGAGCGCGGCCTGGATCGCCATTTCGGCGGTTTCCAGGTCGCGGATCTCGCCGATCATGATGATGTCCGGATCTTGCCGCATCAGCGCCCGTACGCCGGCGGCGAACCCCAGGTCGATGTTGTGCTGCACCTGCATCTGGTTGAATGCCGGCTCGACCATCTCGATCGGGTCTTCGATGGTGCAGAGGTTGACCTGGGGCGTCGCCAGCTTCTTGAGCGTGGTGTAGAGCGTGGTGGTCTTGCCCGATCCGGTGGGCCCGGTGACCAGGATGATGCCGTTGGGCTGACGGGTCATGTCCTGCCAGCGGCGCAGGTCGTCGGCGGAAAAGCCCAGCTGGTCGAAGTCCTTGAGCAGCACCTCGGGGTCGAAGATCCGCATGACCATCTTTTCGCCGAACGCCGTGGGCAGGGTCGAGAGGCGCAACTCGACCTCGCCGCCGTCCGGGGTCTTGGTCTTGACCCGGCCGTCCTGGGGCTTGCGCTTTTCGGCGACGTTCATCCGGCCCAGGCTCTTGAGGCGGCTGACGATGGCCATCGTCACCTGCGGCGGGAACTGGTAGACGTTGTGCAGCACGCCGTCGATGCGAAAGCGCACCGTGCCTTGCTCGCGGCGCGGCTCGATGTGGATGTCGCTGGCCCGCTGCTGGAACGCGTACTGGAACAGCCAGTCGACGATGTTGACGATGTGCGCGTCGTTGGCGTCCGGCTCCTGGTCGCTGGCGCCGAGGTTGAGCAGCTGTTCGAAGTTGCCCGGGTGGCCGCCCTGCTGGTCGGCGCTGCTGGCGCCGCTGACCGACTTGGCCAGGCGGAAGAACTCGACGCTCAGGCGCTGGATGTCCGCCGGGTTGGCCACCACCCGCTTGACCGGCAGCTTCAGCACGTGGGTCAGGTCGGCCTCCCAGCCCCGGACGTAGGGCTGGGCGCTGGCCACGGTCACCGCGTCGCGGTCGACGGCCACCGCCAGGATCCTGTGGCGCTGGGCGAAGGCGTAGGACATCAGCGGAATGACGGCCGCCACGTTGATCTTCAACGGGTCGATGCGCAGGTACGGCTGGCCGGCCTGCTGGGCCAGCCACAGGGTCAGGCTTTCCAGGTCCAGGTGCCGGCCGGGGCGGCTGAGGTCGTCCAGCTGCTGGCCGGCGATGAACTCCAGCGGGTGCAGGGGGTTGTGGGCGCCCTGGCGGCGGCGCGCGTTCAGCGCCTGCTCGGCGGCGTCCTGGCTGATGAAGCCCTGGGCCACCAGTTCACGCAAGACATCATTGAGATCCAGCCAGCGATCCTGAGCGGCGAGTTGAACGGACATGCGGACACCTTTTCGACGACAGTGCGCCAAAGGATAGCCGCGGCCCCGCAGACCGTTGGGCCACTACCGGCGGCAAGCCGTTTCGGGATCTTTCAGCCGGCCGCCTGCACGGGCGCCGTCCGCGCCGCGTTGGCATTGTGCAGCGTGACCGAGCAGACGCTGACCAGGTTGCCCAGCTTCTGTGCGATCACCTGGGCGCGGTGCCAGCTCAGCCCGCCCATGACGATGTCGATCGACAGCAGGTCGTCCAGCCGCTGCAGGCTGACCTGTTCAGGCGTCAGGCATTGCAGGGCGAACAGGTTCAGCACGCGCACCGGCAGGTCCGGTTCGGCTTCGGCGAGGATCCGGTACTGCGCCAGGCAATGGGCGTTGCGCGCGCTCCACGCATCGGCGCGGGGCGAGGGGGTGGTCACGGCTTCGAGGTGGGGCATGGCGGCTCTCCGGGTTCGGTGGAGAAATTTTTACATTCGATGCCGGGTATTTCTTATCTAAGATAGGCGGATTATGGAGTTGGCCGACAAGTTCTATTCCGCATTCTATTGTTATGAGGATTATTTATGCACAGCGAGCTGGACAGCTACGACCGGCGCATTCTCGCCTTGCTGCAAGCGGACGCTTCCTTGTCCAGCGCGCAGATCGCCGAACAGGTGGGGCTGTCGCAGTCACCCTGCTGGCGGCGGATCCAGCGGATGAAGGAGGAGGGGATCATCCGCGGCCAGGTGACCTTGCTCGACCGCAAGAAGATCGGCCTGAACACGCAGATCTTCGCCCAGGTGAAGCTCAACGCCCACGGCCGCTCGAACTTCACCGAGTTCACCGAGGCGATCCGCGGTTTTCCGGAAGTGTTGGAGTGCTACGTGCTGATGGGGGCGGTGGATTTCATGCTGCGCATCGTCGCGGCGGACATCGAGGCGTACGAGCGGTTCTTCTTCGAGAAGCTGTCGCTGGTGCCGGGGATCCAGGAGGTGAATTCGATCGTGGCGCTGTCGGAGATCAAGTCCACGACCAGCCTGCCGGTCTGAGGACCTTCGTTGAGGGGGAGGGCTTCATCGCGAGCAGGTCGAGTCGTCGCACCGCCGCTCCCACACAGGTTTTGCGTCAGCCACAAATCCCCTGTGGGAGCCGGCTTGCCGGCGTTGGCGGGGTCACAGGCGCAGCAGGGTCTTCCAGGCGCGGTTCTGATAGACCGCGATCGCCTGATGCTTGCGGGCATCGAGCGCTTCGTCGGTGATCGGCTGGTTGGCCAGTTGCGCCAGTTTGTTCAGTTCGCCGTACAGGCGATCCATCTCGGCGATCTCCAGCACGTCGCGCGCGTGGTGCAGCCACACCTGGATGCGCTCGATGCGCGGCAGCTGTTCGGCCAGGTCTTCCGGCTGCTGCTGGTAGCGCTGCAACTGCAGGGAACCGGCTTCTTCGCTCAAGAGTCGAGGCAGCCAGCTCTGCAGTTGGGCCGAGCCCTGGCGGTTGCCGCGGGTGGTGCGTTCGGCAGTCCAGCCGCGGGCCAGCAGCCAGCGTGAGGCGTTCAGCGAGAACAGGCCCCAGCGCGGGTCTTGCAGCTCTTCGAGGAACTGTTCCGGCGCGGCCTTGCGCACGTCTTCGTCGTCGAGGCCGGCCTGCACCAGCGGGCGCCAGTCTTCCAGCAGGGCATCGAGCGCGGCGCGCAGGCCATGGGTCGACGGGCGCGGCGCGGCCTGGCCGAGGCTGCTGAGCAGGGCGCGCAGCTCCGCCAGCTGTTCGACCCAGTCCTGCAGCAGGCGCCAGTGGCCATTGAAGCGGTACTGTTCGGCCAGCCGCTGGCTGCTGCCGAGCAAGTGCCAGCCCAGGGCGGCGAACGCGTCGTCGAGCGGGGTTTCGGCGGTCAGTTGCGGCGCCGGCAGGCTCAGCGAGTAGCTGCCGGCGTCGTGCAGGCGGTAGCCGCGCTCGGCCTTGCTGATGTCGCACGGCATCAGGGCCAGGGTCTCGGCCAGTTCGGCGGCCAGTTCCAGCAGCGCGGCGGGTTCGCCTTCGCGCAGTTCCAGTTCCAGTTCGCAGATTTCTTCTTTCTGTTTGCCGACCACCACGTGGCCCAGGTCCAGGGCGGCTTCGATGACCACCTTGGCCTTGCCGCGGCCCCAGGCGATCTCGGCGCGCTCGCGGACGAAATCGGTGGTGAAGATCGGCTTGAGGGTTTTCTTGTCCAGTTCCGCGAGGGACTCGGGCCAGCATTCGCCGTCGAGTTTCTTCACGTCGAGCTTGGCCTTGGCCAGGAGCCAGTCGTACTCGTTGCGCTCGGACAGGCCGGCGACGCTCTGGCCGCGGGTCTTGAGGGTCTGGATCACTTCGTCGCCGTCCTTGCGCAGGCGCAGGGCGACCTTGGCCTGGGCCAGGTCGCGCTCGGGGGTGTCGAAGTACTGGTTCATCAACTCACGGCGTTCCCAGCCATTTTTGTTGCGTTTTTTCAGAAGCGGGTGCTCGCGCAGGGCGGCGAGGGTTTCGCGGCTGACGCGGAGCTTGATTTCGGTTTCTTTCTGCATGGCCGGAAAATCCAGGATCGGGAGCGCAGCCGGGGGATGCGCGGCTGCCAAGGCCGTGCAGTGTACAGGACTCACGGGGGCTGCGCCTTGCGGCGGTTTATTCCGGGCGCCGGATGGCTCTATGATGGACTCCAATCCGGGAGTGGGAGTCAGCGATGCCTTTGCCGTCCATGAAAGACCAGTTCGCCGCGCTGATCGCGGTGCCGTCGGTCAGCTGCACCCAGCCGGGTTTGGACCAGTCCAACCGGGCCGTGATCGATCTGTTGGCGGGATGGCTGGGCGATCTGGGGTTCGCCTGCGACATCCAGACGGTCAGCCCCGGCAAGTTCAACCTGCTTGCCAGCTACGGCAGCGGTCCCGGCGGCCTGGTGCTGGCCGGGCACAGCGACACGGTGCCCTACGACGACGCGCTGTGGCGGACCGACCCGCTCAAGCTCACTGAGGCCGACGGCCGCTGGATCGGCCTGGGCAGCTGCGACATGAAGGGCTTCTTCGCCCTGGTCATCGAAGCCGTGCAACCGTTGCTGGCGCAGCCGTTCAGGCAGCCGCTGCTGATCCTCGCCACTTGCGACGAGGAAAGCTCGATGGCCGGTGCCCGCGCCTTGGCCGAAGCCGGGCGGCCGCTGGGGCGGGCGGCGGTGATCGGCGAACCCACCGGGCTCAAGCCGATCCGCCTGCACAAGGGCGTGATGATGGAGCGCATCGAAATCCTCGGCCAGAGCGGCCATTCGTCGGATCCGCGCCTGGGCCACAGCGCCCTGGAGGCCATGCACGACGCCATCGGCGAACTGCGCGGCCTGCGCCTGTTGTGGCAGCGCGAGTTCAACAACCCGCAGTTCAGCGTGCCGCAGCCGACCCTCAACTTCGGCTGCATCCACGGCGGCGACAACCCCAACCGCATCTGCGGCCAGTGCTCGCTGGAGTTCGACCTGCGGCCGCTGCCGGGCATGGACCCCAAGGTGCTGCGGGCCGAGATCCTGCAGAAGCTCAACCCGGTCGCCGAACGGCACCGGGTGAAGATCGACTACCGGCCGCTGTTCCCTGAGGTGCCGCCGTTCGAGCAGGCCGAAGGCAGCGAACTGGTGCGCATCGCCGAGAAGCTCACCGGCCACGCCGCCGAAGCGGTGGCGTTCGGCACCGAAGCGCCTTATCTTCAGCGCCTGGGCTGCGAGACCCTGGTGCTGGGCCCGGGCGACATCGCCTGCGCGCACCAGCCGGGCGAATACCTTGAAATGTCACGTCTGCAGCCTACCGTGCAACTGTTGCGGCAATTGATTGAACATTACTGCCTGACGCCGGACAAAAACCTGTAGGCACGAGCCGGCCCCTGGCGCAGGGGCCGGTGTTTTATCCGGGCAAACGCGGTAAATTGCCGCCGATCCAACCCGTATTCATGAGGAGAGCGCGCGTGTCGCCAAGCCTGTTCCGACGATAACCATCAGCCCGCTGTGCGTTTTCCGTTCCGCCCCTTTTCCGGCTGCTATTTATTACAGGCCCAGGTTCATGCCCGAATACGTCAATTGGCTTCGCCACGCGTCCCCTTACATCAATGCCCACCGCGACTGCACCTTCGTCGTCATGCTGCCCGGCGACGGCGTGGAGCATCCGAACTTCGGCAACATCGTCCATGACATCGTGCTGCTGCACAGCCTCGGCGTGCGCCTGGTGCTGGTGCACGGCTCGCGTCCGCAGATCGAGGCGCGCCTGGCCGCCCGCGGCCTGACCCCGCATTACCACCACGGCATGCGCATCACCGACGCCGCCACGCTGGAATGCGTGATCGACGCCGTCGGCCAGCTGCGCATCGCCATCGAGGCGCGCCTGTCGATGGACATGGCCTCCTCGCCGATGCAGGGCTCGCGCCTGCGGGTGGCCAGCGGCAACCTGGTCACCGCGCGGCCGATCGGCGTGCTCGAAGGCGTCGACTACCACCACACCGGCGAAGTGCGCCGGGTCGACCGCAAGGGCATCAACCGCCTGCTGGACGAGCGCTCCATTGTGCTGCTGTCGCCGCTGGGCTACTCGCCGACCGGCGAAATCTTCAACCTGGCCTGCGAAGACGTCGCCACCCGCGCCGCCATCGACCTGGGGGCCGACAAGCTGCTGCTGTTCGGCGCCGACCTGGGCCTGATCGACGAACACGGCCACTTGGTGCGCGAACTGCGCCCGCAGCAGGTGCCGGCGCATCTGCAACGCCTGGGCAGCAACTATCAGGCGGAACTGCTCGATGCCGCCGCCGAAGCCTGCCGCGGCGGCGTGGCCCGCAGCCATATCGTCAGCTATGCCGAAGACGGTGCGCTGCTCACCGAACTGTTCACCCGCGACGGCGGCGGCACGCTGGTGGCCCAGGAGCAGTTCGAGCGGGTGCGCGAGGCGGCGATCGAGGACGTCGGCGGCCTGTTGGACCTGATCAGCCCGCTGGAGGAGCAAGGGATTCTGGTGCGCCGTTCCCGCGAGGTGCTGGAGCGCGAGATCGAGCAGTTCAGCGTGGTCGAGCGTGAGGGCATGATCATCGCCTGTGCGGCGCTGTACCAGATCGCCGATTCGGATGCCGGCGAACTGGCGTGCCTGGCGGTCAACCCGGAGTATCGCCACGGCGGCCGCGGCGACGAGCTGCTGGAGCGCATCGAGACCCGGGCCCGTGCCCAGGGCCTCAAGACCCTGTTCGTGCTCACCACCCGCACCGCGCACTGGTTCCGCGAACGCGGGTTCGAGCCAAGCAGCGTCGAGCGCCTGCCGGCGGCGCGGGCCTCGCTGTACAACTATCAGCGCAATTCGAAGATCTTCGAAAAGAGCCTGTGACTGCGTCGTCCCCATCGCGGGCAAGCCCGCTCCCACAAGGATCGCATCGGTCCTGTGGGAGCGGGCTTGCCCGCGAAGCGTTCAGGGTGCGACAAACTTCGCGCTGACATACGGCGAGTAATCCGCCAGCACCGTCTCGACCTTGCCCTGTTCCTTCAGGAACTTCGCCGTCTCGCCGATCGCCTTCGCGGTGCCGCCGTCCAGCAGCGCGGCGGTCTGCTGCGCCCGGGCGTCGGGGAACGCCGAGCCGGCGAGCAGTTCCGGCACGTCCGCCGCGTTGGCACCGGTCAATTTGGCGATTTTCTGCACCGGCGCCGAGTCGGCGGTCCAGCTGTCCTTATGCGCGGCGTAGTCGGCGAACGCGTCCAGCGTCACCTTGGCGAACCCGGCCACCACGTCCGGGTGCTTCTCGGCGTAGTCCTTGCGCGCCACCCAGACCTCGAAGGTCGGCGCGCCCCACTGGCCGACTTGCGCGGCGTCGGTCAGGGTCTTGCCGGTCTTGCGGATTTCCCCCAGGGCCGGCGACCAGACGAACGCGCCGTCGATGTCGCCGCGCTTCCAGGCCGCCGCGATCTCGGCGGGCTGCAGGTTCACCACCTTGACCTTGGAGGTGTCCAGGCCCCAGTGCTTGAGCGCACCGAGCAGGCTGTAGTGGGAGGTGGAGACGAACGGGGTGGCGAGGGTCTTGCCGACCAGGTCCTGGGGTTTGTCGATGCCGCTGCCGTTGCGCACCACCAGGGCTTCGGCGCTGTTGATCTGGGCCGACACGATGAACGCCACGATCGGCAGGTTGCGCGAGGCGGCCGCCGCCAGCGGGCTGGAGCCGAGGTTGCCGATCTGCACGTCGCCGGAGGCGATGGCTGTCACAACTTCCGGGCCGCTGTTGAAGCGGCGCCAGTCGATCTTCTCGCCGAGGGCCTTTTCGTAGGTGCCGTCGGCTTGGGGCACTTTGCTCGGGTCGATGCCGGTCTGATACCCGACCGTGAGGCCAGAAGCCTGGACAGAAAAAGAAATCATCGCCGACACACAAACTGTAACAAATTGACTAGATAGTGCGCGTTTGGCCATCATGGCGTCGCCTTTTCGATAGGGATTGACGTATTGGGGTTGGGTCAACGCTAATCGATCTAAAAAAAGGCGACCAAATACCGTTTAGGAATGAGCTTAGGCGCCGATACGTTGTAGCCCGGCGTGGGTGGCCAGTAGATGGCCATATTCCGAAATGGTATGAAAAAGAATGAATAAATTCTTTTTGGCTGTATCAGGAAATCATTACCCTGCAGGGACCAAATCACTGCGATTAGACCTTGGTCGTAGGCGCACAAGGTTGCGATTGACTTGTCAGTCACGGTCTGGCGCTAATCGCGCATCTTAGGATCCAGGGGCATCAGACCCCGGACCAGGAACACAAGAATTAGAAACGAGAGGAGCGTTACATGAACAAGTCCACCTTGGCCCTGGCTGTGGCCGTAGGGGTTTTGGCGCAGCAGGCAAGCGCCGCCGGTTTCATCGAAGACAGCAAGGCCACCTTGGGGCTGCGTAACTTCTACATCAATACCGACAACCGTGATGGCGCCGGCCCGAACAAGAACGAAGAGTGGGGCCAAGGCTTCGATCTGCGTTTCACTTCCGGCTACACCCAGGGCACCGTCGGCTTCGGTATCGACGCCATCGGTCTGTTGGGCGTGCGTCTGGATTCGGGCGGCGGCACCAACGGCGCCACTGCTCCGTCCGGCTCTAACCCAGGTTCCTACGGTGGCACTGTGTTCCCAAGCGAACACAATGGCGAAGCCGTTGATAACTTCTCCAGCCTGGGCCTGACCGCCAAAGCCAAGATTTCTCAGACTGAACTGAAATTGGGCACCCTGCAGCCAAAGCTGCCGGTCATTGTGACCAACGACGGTCGTCTGTTGCCGCAAACCTGGCAAGGTGGCCAGATCACCTCCAACGACATCAAAGACCTGACCCTGATCGGTGGTCAGATCGAGTCCGCCAAAGGTCGTAACTCGAGCAACAACGAACAGCTGTCGATTTCCGGCGCCAACGGTCGCACCTCGACTGGCCGCGACAGCAACAAGTTCATCTACGCCGGCGGTGACTACAAAATCACCAAAGACCTGACTGCCCAGTACTACTACGGCAACCTGGAAGACTTCTACAAGCAGCACTTCCTGGGTCTGGTTCACAACTGGGCAATCGGTCCGGGCGTGTTGAAGTCGGACTTCCGCTACTTCAACAGCCGTGACGATGGCGCTAACGGCCATGATAAGAACTACTTCACCACCGGTTACTACGGCGGTAGCGTCACCAAAGGCAAAGTCGACAACAACCTGTACAGCGGTCTGTTCCTGTACACCGTTGCTGGCCACACTTTCGGCGGCGGCTACCAGGTGAGCAACGGCGACAGCGACTTCCCTTGGCTGAACCAGGGTGACGGCTCGTCCAACTACACCATCACCGACATGCAGATCCAGAAGTTCGGCCGTGCCGGCGAACGCACCTGGCAAGGTCGCTACTCGTATGACTTCGCCAAGGTCGGCGTACCTGGCCTGACCGCCGGTGTCGTTTACCTGCGTGGCGACAACATCGACACCCCAAGCGGTGACCACACTGAGTGGGAACGTGACCTGACCATCGGTTACGTGGTTCCGGAAGGTCCGCTGAAGAACGTCGGTTTCATGTGGAAGAACGCCACCTGGCGCACCGACCTGCCGAACACCCGTTCGCAGGACGAAAACCGCCTGATCCTCAGCTACTCGATCCCGCTGCTGTAACAGCGCGCCCGAGTCGCCGATGAAAAAAAGCCCCGTCCGGCATTGCGCCGGACGGGGCTTTTGCGTTTCGGGTCGGGCCCACCCCCGTAGACCCTTCCCGAGGTTTCCCTCTTTACTGCAACTCAAGGCCTTCTCGAACCTTGGGGCCGATGGTGGTCGCGATGCCCGGAGGCGTCCAGTGAACAGATGTTTAATATTTCTGTTTGGTCTAAATATCTAGATATTTATTCTTTTTCAGAAGATCAAAAGCCGAGCTACAGTTGTCTTCTCCACCCACTCATCAGGAGCAGCACCATGAGCCTCAGACTCGGCGACATCGCCCCCGATTTCGAACAAGACTCCAGCGCCGGCAAGATCCGTTTCCACGAATGGCTGGGCGACAGCTGGGGCGTGCTGTTTTCCCACCCGGCGGACTTCACCCCGGTGTGCACCACCGAACTGGGCTTCACCGCCAAGCTCAAGGAGCAGTTCGCCCAGCGCGGCGTGAAGGCCATCGCACTGTCGGTGGATCCGGTGGACTCGCACCACAAGTGGATCGAAGACATCAACGAAACCCAGAACACCCTCGTCAACTTCCCGATCCTGGCCGACGCCGACCGCAAGGTGTCCGACCTCTACGACCTGATCCACCCCAACGCCAGCGACACCCTCACCGTGCGCTCTCTGTTCGTGATCGACCCGAACAAGAAGATCCGCCTGACCATCACCTACCCGGCGAGCACCGGACGCAACTTCCACGAGATCCTGCGGGTGATCGACTCGCTGCAGCTCACCGACAACTACAAGGTGGCCACCCCGGCCAACTGGCAGGACGGCGAAGAGGTGGTGATCGTGCCGTCGCTCCAGGATCCGGAAGAAATCAAACGACGCTTTCCGAAGGGCTACCGGGCGATCAAGCCGTACCTGCGCCTGACGCCGCAGCCGAACAAGTGATCCCCGGGGCATTCGGCGCGGCCGAAGCCGCCATCGCCAGCAGGCTGGCTCCCGCAGTTGAATGCATTCCCCTGTGGGAGCGGGCCTGCCCGCGATGAGTCAGGCCCGTTCAGCAACGACTTCAAGTGCAGTACCCGCAAAGCAGGGTTTCAGGCCGTTTCGACGGCCTGTTTTTTTGCCTGGAGGAAATGACGACGCATATCTCTACAGGGAATAACCAAATGAATAAATATGATTTATGGATATATAAATGAGCTGGTAAGGTCACTCCAACACAGCGAGACCGCACCCCGCGAATCGCCCGCAATGCGCAAGGAATCTTCTGAATGCTGGTGGTATCGCTCGGTGGCAGTCCCAGTCAACGCTCCCGTTCCGGAGTGCTGCTGGAACGCTCGCAACGCTGGTTGCAGCGCCAAGGCGTGGAGGTGGTGAGTTACCAGGTGCGGGACTTTCCCGCCGAAGACCTGCTCCACGCCCGCTTCGACAGCCCGAAAGTGCTCGACCTGCTGCGCCGGATCGAAAACGCCGACGGCCTGCTGATCGCAACGCCGGTGTACAAGGCCTCGTTTTCCGGTGCCCTGAAAGCCGTGCTCGATCTGCTGCCCGAACGCGCCCTGAGCCACAAGATCGTATTGCCGATGGCCACCGGCGGCAGCATCGCCCACATGCTGGTGGTCGATTACGCCCTCAAGCCGGTGCTGTCGGCCTTGAAGGCCCAGGAAATGCTGCAGGGGATCTTCGCGGAGGACAGCCAGATCGCCTACGGCGAAGGCAGTGCCCAGCCGCAGCTCGCGCCGGCGCTGGAGCAGCGTCTGCACGAAGCCCTGGAGCTGTTTGTCGGGGCCATGGCCCGCCGGCCCAAGCCGCTGGCGCCGGGTGTGTTGAACGAACGTCTGTTGAGTGCCCGCTGGAGCATTTGAGCTTTACCCGAATCTGACATCACTGGCCTTACTCGCCCGCCAACGGGCAAGCAGGTGCAGCCAAAACCAACTGCAAAAAGGAGAGCGCTATGCGCACTGTATTTTTGCGTCGTGGTCTGGTCGCTCTGTTTGCTGCGGCTGTGTCCTTCGGCGCCATCACCCAGGCCCAGGCCGAGACGTTGCGGATCGGCTATCAGAAGTACGGCACCCTGGTGCTGCTCAAGGCCAAGGGCACCCTGGAAAAGCGTCTGGCCGCCCAAGGCGTGGACGTGCAGTGGACCGAGTTCCCCGGCGGCCCGCAACTGCTGGAAGGCCTGAACGTCGGTTCGATCGACTTCGGCGTCACCGGCGAAACCCCGCCGGTCTTCGCCCAGGCCGCCGGTGCCGATCTGCTCTACGTGGCCTATGAGCCGCCGGCGCCGGACAGCGAGTCGATCCTGGTGCAGAAGGACTCGCCGATCAAATCCGTCGCGGACCTGAAGGGCAAGAAGGTCGCGTTCAACAAGGGCTCCAACGTCCATTACCTGCTGGTGCGCGCCCTTGAAGACGCCGGCCTCAAGTACAGCGACATCCAGGCCGTTTACCTGCCGCCGGCCGATGCCCGCGCGGCGTTCGAGCGCAACAGCGTCGACGCCTGGGTGATCTGGGATCCGTACCAGGCCGCCGCCGAACGGCAATTGCAGGCACGCACCCTGCGCGACGGCAAAGGCCTCGTCGACAACCACCAGTTCTACCTGGCGACCCAATCCTACGCCCGGCAGCATCCCGAGGTGATCACCACCCTCGTCGAGGAAGTGCGCGCGGTCGGCGAATGGTCCAAGGCCAACCCCGAAGACGTCACCCGGCAGGTTTCGCCGCTGCTCGGCCTGCCGGCGGACATCACCCTGACCTCGGTGAAGCGCCAGGGTTACGGCGCGCTGTTCCTGACCCCGGACGTGGTCGCCGCGCAACAGAAAATCGCCGACACCTTCTTCCAGCTCAAGCTGATCCCCAAGCCGCTGAGCATCAAGGATGTGATCTGGACCCCGCCGGCCGCCGTGGCCAAGGCACCTTAATTCGAATAACCAAGGAGACCACTCCATGAGCCTCAATATTTTCTGGTTCCTGCCTACCCACGGCGATGGCCATTACCTTGGCACCGCCGAAGGCGCCCGCGCCGTCGACCACGGCTACCTGCAGCAGGTCGCGCAAGCGGCGGACCGCCTGGGCTTCGGCGGCGTGCTGATCCCCACCGGCCGCTCCTGCGAGGACTCGTGGCTGGTGGCGGCGTCGCTGATTCCGGTGACCCAGCGCCTGAAGTTCCTGGTGGCCCTGCGCCCCGGGATCATTTCCCCGACGGTGGCGGCGCGTCAGGCGGCGACGCTGGACCGGCTGTCGGGCGGCCGCGCGCTGTTCAACCTGGTGACCGGCGGCGACCCGGAAGAACTGGCCGGCGACGGCCTGTTCCTCGATCACGAAGCGCGCTACCAGGCTTCGGTGGAATTCACCCGGATCTGGCGCCGGGTGCTGGAAGGCGAGACTGTGGATTACGACGGCGAGCACATCAGCGTGAAGGGCGCCAAGTTGCTCTATCCGCCGATCCAGCAGCCGCGTCCGCCGCTGTACTTCGGCGGCTCGTCGGAAGCGGCCCAGGACCTGGCCGCCGAGCAAGTGGAAATGGTGCTGACCTGGGGCGAGCCGCCGGCGGCGGTGGCGGAGAAGATCGAGCAGGTTCGCGCCAAGGCCGCCAAACTCGGGCGCACCGTGCGCTTCGGCATCCGCCTGCATGTGATCGTGCGCGAAACCAACGCCGAAGCCTGGCAGGCGGCGGACCGGCTGATCTCGCACCTGGACGACGACACCATCAAACGGGCCCAGGCATCGCTGGCGCGGTTCGACTCGGTGGGCCAGCAGCGCATGGCCGCGCTGCACGGCGGCAGCCGCGACAACCTGGAAGTCAGCCCGAACCTGTGGGCCGGCGTCGGCCTGGTGCGCGGCGGGGCCGGTACGGCGCTGGTCGGCGACGGCCCGACCGTGGCGGCCCGGGTGAAGGAATACGCGGACCTGGGCATCGACACCTTCATCTTCTCCGGTTATCCGCACCTCGAAGAGTCGTACCGGGTGGCCGAGCTGTTGTTCCCGCACCTGGACATCGAACGGCCGGAGGCGCCGAAAAGCGCCGGCTACGTCAGCCCGTTCGGCGAGATGGTGGCCAACGACATCCTTCCCAAAGCCGCGTCCCAGAGCTGAGGCGTCGCCATGAAGAAGCTTATCCACAGCCTTGCGCCCTGGGCGTTGCCGGTGCTGTTGCTGGCGGTGTGGCAGTTGTCGGTGTCGGCGGGTTGGCTGTCGACGCGGATCCTGCCGGCGCCGGTGGCGGTGGTCGAGGCCGGCGTCAACCTGGTGCGCAGCGGCGAGATCTGGACGCACCTGGCGATCAGCGGCTGGCGCGCCGCGCTGGGCTTCACCATCGGCGGCGGCATCGGCCTGGCGCTGGGCTTCATCACCGGCCTGTCGAAGTGGGGCGAGCGCCTGCTCGATAGCTCGGTGCAGATGATCCGCAACGTGCCGCACCTGGCGCTGATCCCGCTGGTGATCCTGTGGTTCGGGATCGACGAGTCGGCGAAGATTTTCCTGGTGGCGCTGGGCACGCTGTTCCCGATCTACCTCAACACCTATCACGGCATCCGCAACGTCGATCCGGCGCTGGTGGAGATGGCCCGCAGTTACGGCCTGTCCGGGTTCGGCCTGTTCTGGCAGGTGATCCTGCCGGGGGCGTTGCCGTCGATCCTGGTGGGAGTGCGTTTCGCGCTGGGCTTCATGTGGCTTACGCTGATCGTGGCCGAAACCATCTCCGCCAGCTCCGGCATCGGCTACCTGGCGATGAACGCCCGGGAGTTCCTGCAGACCGACGTGGTGGTGCTGGCGATCCTGATGTACGCGGTGCTCGGCAAACTGGCCGACCTCGCGGCCCGTGGCCTCGAGCGTGTGTGGCTGCGCTGGCATCCGGCCTATCAGGCGGCCAAAGGAGGTGCGGCATGACCGCTCAACAGCCTCCGCGCCTGCTGCGCGGGATCCCGCTGGCGCTGCGCAACCTGCAAAAGACCTTCGGTGCGCGGCAGGTGTTGCGCGACATCGACCTGCACATCCCGGCGGGGCAGTTCGTCGCGGTGGTCGGGCGCAGCGGTTGCGGCAAAAGCACCTTGCTGCGCCTGCTCGCCGGCCTCGACCGGCCCACCGGCGGCGACCTGCTGGCCGGCGCGGCGCCGCTGAGCGAGGCGCGGGAAGACACCCGCCTGATGTTCCAGGAAGCGCGGCTGCTGCCGTGGAAACGCATCATCGACAACGTCGGTCTGGGCCTCAAGGGCGACTGGCGGGCCCAGGCGCTGCAAGCGCTGGACGCGGTGGGCCTGGCGGACCGGGCCGACGAGTGGCCGGCGGCGCTGTCCGGCGGGCAGAAGCAGCGCGTGGCGTTGGCCCGGGCGCTGATCCACCAGCCGCGCCTGCTGCTGCTCGACGAACCGCTGGGCGCGTTGGATGCGCTGACCCGGATCGAGATGCAGCAACTGATCGAACGCCTCTGGCAACAGCACGGCTTCACCGTCTTGCTGGTGACGCACGACGTCAGCGAGGCGGTGGCGGTGGCCGACCGGGTGATCCTGATCGAGGACGGCGAAGTCGGCCTCGACCTGGCCGTGGAACTGCCGCGCCCGCGGGTGCGCGGCTCGCACCGGCTGGCGGCGCTGGAAACCGAAGTGCTCAACCGTGTGCTGTCCCTGCCCGGCGAACCGCCGGCGCCGGAACCTGTTTCACCCTTGCCCACGCAACTGCGCTGGGCGCAATGAAGAAGCGGCTGCGAGCTTCAGGCTTCGAGCTGCAAGAGGAAGCGGATCGCTTTTGCTTGCAGCGGGTGGCCTGCCGCTTGCCGCTCATTTCGACTCCAGGAGAAATACCATGACCATCAAAGCCATCAACGTACGCAACCAGTTCAAAGGCACCATCAAGGAAATCGTCCTGGGCGACGTGCTGTCGGAAATCGACGTGCAGACCGCCTCCGGCATCGTCACCTCAGTGATCACCACCCGCTCGGTCAAGGAGCTGGAACTGGACGTGGGCAGCGAAGTGATCGCCTTCGTGAAGTCCACCGAGGTGTCCATCGCCAAGTTGTGAGGCTGTGGATGCAGACAACCCCGAAGGGTGCGAACCCTTCGGGGTTTTTTGTGCCTGGCTTGAATGGGGCGCTGAGGCCATCGCCAGCGGGCTGGCGCCCACAAGAGGCGTCGGTGAAATCAGGATCTGCGGTCAGTGCATAAACCTGTAGGCGCGAGCCTGCTCGCGATGACGGCGGCACATCCGGCTTCAGTGGCCGCGCCCATCGGGCAGGGCCCTAGGCCCTGTGTGAAAAGCCTTGATACTCGGTGATGCTGCGTTGAAAACAGCCTCGGAATGCTCATGTACAACCCGTAGACTCCGCTTCCTCGGCTGTTTTCGCCTTGCCTGACCTTCGTCTCAAGACTTTTCACACAGACCCTGGAGAACCCGTTTGGGCAGGTACGGCGGCAAGTACAGCCCGATGTAGGCATCGAACACCCGCATTCCTTCCTCGGCCATGCGCGGGGTGATCTGCCCGTGCTGCTGCACCGAGCGGGCGTAGACGCGGTCGCCCAGTTCCATGGCCAGGGCGAACACGTCCACATCGTCCGGCAGCCTGGGCAGTTCGAAATGGCGGTCGAACAGCTTGTGCATCAGGTCGCCCAGCTCCAGGTCGTGCTGGCGGTCGGCCTGGGTGACCTCGGTGAGGCCGTGCTGGGCCAGGATCAATTGGCGGGCGGCGGCGTCCTGGTCGTAGATCTCCAGCATGCGCTGCTCGACCAGCCGCGACAGGTCGCGCCAGTCGCGCAGGGCGTCGTGGTCGATGGGCAATTGCAGGCAGGCGCGGAACGCGGCATGGACATCCGCGGTAAGCCCTTCCAGCAGCGCCGGGACGCTGGCGAAGAAGTGGTAGACCGAGGAGGGCGGGATCTGCGCGCGCTCGGCGACGCTGTAGATCGACAGGCTGCCCACGCCCTCGGCGGCCAGCAGGGTGCGCGCGGCATCGAGTATCGAATCGATCCGCGCCTGGCTGCGGGCACGGGGTTTGCGGACGGGGGCGGGGCGCGTCATGAAAGTCTCCTGCGGGGCAGCGGGCATTGTACGAGCCGGCTTGGGCGTTGTCTGCCCGGACGCCCATCGCTGCGGTGCGGCGACCGATAAGCCCGCTCCCACAGAGGCTCCGTCAAGCCCCGGTCTTGAGTGCAAGGCAGAACCCTGTGGGAGCTGGCTTGCCAGCGATCCGCCGCAGGCGGCCATAAAAAAACGCCGCCGGCTGACTCAGCCAACGGCGTTCTCAATCACCGCAATCCGCTTAGACGGTATGCAGGTACCAGTTGTACTCAAGGTCGGAGATGGAGTGCTCGAACTCCTCCAGCTCGCTTTCCTTGCACGCGACGAAGATGTCGATGTACTTCGGATCGATGTACTTGGCCATCACTTCGCTGTCGTCCAGTTCGCGCAACGCGTCGCGCAGGTTGTTCGGCAGGCTCTGTTCGTTCTGCTCGTAGCTGTTGCCTTCGGTCGGGGCCGGCGGCTCGATCTTGTTGGTCAGGCCGTGGTGCACGCCCGCCAGCACCGAAGCCATCAGCAGGTACGGGTTGGCGTCGGCGCCGGCCACGCGGTGCTCAAGGCGCACCGCATCGGCGGAACCGGTCGGCACGCGCAGGGCCACGGTGCGGTTGTCCAGGCCCCAGCTCGGCGAGTTCGGCACGTAGAACTGCGCGCCGAAGCGGCGGTACGAGTTGACGTTCGGGCAGAGGAAAGCCATCTGCGCGGGCAGGGTCTCGAGCACACCGCCGATCGCGTGACGCAGCGCGGCGTTCTGCTCGGGATCCTCGCTGGCAAAAATGTTTTTGCCATCCTTGTCGAGTACCGAAATGTGCACATGCAGGCCGTTGCCCGCCTGGCCCGGGTACGGCTTGGCCATGAAGGTGGTGTCCATTTCATGGTCGTAGGCGATGTTCTTGATCAGGCGCTTGAGCAGCACCGCGTAGTCGCATGCCTTGATCGGGTCGGCGACGTGGTGCAGGTTGACCTCGAACTGCGCCGGGGCGCTTTCCTTGACGATGGCGTCGGCCGGGATGCCTTGCTCCTTCGCGCCTTCGAGGATGTCCTGGAGGCAGTCGACGTATTCGTCGAGGTCGTCGATCAGGTAGACCTGGGTCGAGTGCGGGCGTTTGCCGGAGATCGGCGAGCGCGGCGGCTGCGGACGGCCGTTCACGTTCTCCTGGTCGATCAGGTAGAACTCAAGCTCAAACGCGGCGCAGATGGTCAGGCCCAGTTCGTCAAACTTTGCGACAACTTGACGGAGCACTTCGCGCGGGTCGGCGAAGAACGGGTCGCCTTCGAGTTCGTGCATGGTCATCAGCAACTGCGCGGTCGGGCGCTTCTGCCAGGGCTCGTTGCACAGGGTATCGGGGATCGGATAGCAGATGCGGTCGGCATCGCCGATGTCCAGGCCCAGGCCGGTGCTTTCCACCGTCGAGCCGTTGATGTCCAGGGCAAACAGGGAGGCCGGCAGGTTGATGCCTTTCTCGTAAACCTTGTGGAGGCTGGTGCGTTCGATGCGCTTGCCGCGCACCACACCATTCATATCCGCAATCAGAAGGTCGACGTACAGAACCTCAGGATGTTCCTTAAGGAACGCGTTCGCTTCGTTGAGCTGAACGGCACGCGGGGGTACCGACATGATGCAACACCTTTTTTGTTAAAAATATCAATCATTGATCTTTTCGGGTTTCAGTCAACCCGAACGGCCTGCCGAAGTCAAGCGAGGCCTTTTTTGCCCTAAAAAAGCGCCACGGGGGCATTTGTGGGGCGCTTTGGGGCGTTTTTTTGTCCGCGGAATTCACGCCACCCGCGGGCTTGAGCAGGCCGTGTTGTATTTTTTACGGGGGTGTTGTGTAAAAAAATGAACAAGGCTAAGCTCGGGTCAAACCCATAACAGCAATAATACCGGGGTGCTTCATGTCTCGCCTGCCGATCATCGGCGTCACCGACGGCTTCCAGCAGTCTGGCCTGCATGCTCATCACATCAGTGGCGACACGTCCGCGCGCAGCGCGGCCGGCAAGGCCCGCAGCCTGTGGAAGGGACTCCTGTCCCCGGCGGAAAAAGCTCCGGCGTCCGGTATTCAGGACGCACGCGACGGCATCCCCTTTAGCGGTTCTCCTTTCAATATAGATCGCTTTCATTCCTCCGGCCTGTGCGGCGTCCGGCGCGGTGCACACGATTCTGCACACCCCAGGTCCGCACAGGAAATGCAACGCCAGCGTAAAGGGCAGGTAAGCTCCTCCTTCATTGTCGATGCGCGGTGCCCGGCGTAAGCCGGCACTGCGCGCACGCAAGCCCCCTTTAACGCGACGCCCCGTGCGTCAAACATGGCCTGACACGCGTCAGGCGACAGCCCAGAGGCACTTATGAGCACCAACCTCGACCAGCTCACCGATTGGTTGAAAGACCACAAGATCACAGAAGTCGAATGCATGATCAGCGACCTGACCGGCATCACCCGGGGCAAGATCTCGCCGACCAACAAATTCATCGCCGAAAAGGGCATGCGCCTGCCGGAGAGCGTGCTGCTGCAGACCGTGACCGGCGACTACGTCGAAGACGACATCTATTACGAACTGCTCGACCCGGCGGACATCGACATGGTCTGCCGTCCCGACCAGAGCGCGGTGTACCTGGTGCCGTGGGCCATCGAGCCGACCGCCCAGGTGATCCACGACACCTACGACAAACAGGGCAACCCCATCGAGCTGTCGCCGCGCAACGTCCTCAAGAAGGTCCTGAAGCTCTACGCCGACAAGGGCTGGCAGCCGATCGTGGCGCCGGAGATGGAGTTCTACCTGACCAAGCGCAGCGACGACCCCGACTACCCGCTGCAGCCGCCGGTCGGCCGTTCCGGGCGCCCTGAGATCGGCCGCCAGTCGTTCTCCATCGAGGCGGCGAACGAATTCGATCCGTTGTTCGAAGACGTCTACGACTGGTGCGAACTGCAGGAACTGGACCTGGACACGCTGATCCACGAGGACGGCACCGCGCAGATGGAAATCAACTTCCGTCACGGCGACGCGCTGTCCCTGGCCGACCAGATCCTGGTGTTCAAGCGCACCATGCGCGAAGCCGCGCTCAAGCACGACGTGGCCGCCACCTTCATGGCCAAGCCGATGACCGGCGAGCCCGGCAGCGCGATGCACCTGCACCAGAGCATCATCGACATCGAGACCGGCAAGAACATCTTCTCCAACGACGACGGCACCATGAGCCAGCTGTTCCTGCACCACATCGGCGGCCTGCAGAAGCTGATCCCCGAGCTGTTGCCGCTGTTCGCGCCGAACGTCAACTCGTTCCGCCGCTTCCTGCCGGACACCTCGGCGCCGGTGAACGTGGAATGGGGCGAAGAGAACCGCACCGTGGGCCTGCGCGTGCCGGACGCCGGCCCGCAGAACCGCCGTGTCGAGAACCGCCTGCCGGGCGCCGACGCCAACCCGTACCTGGCCATCGCCGCGAGCCTGTTGTGCGGCTACATCGGCATGGTCGAGGGCCTCAACCCGAGCGCGCCGGTGGTGGGCCGCGGCTACGAGCGCCGCAACCTGCGCCTGCCGCTGACCATCGAGGACGCCCTGGAGCGCATGGAGAAGAGCGCCACCATCGAGAAATACCTGGGCAAGAACTTCATCACCGGCTACGTCGCGGTCAAGCGGGCCGAGCATGAAAACTTCAAGCGCGTGATCAGTTCGTGGGAGCGCGAATACCTGCTGTTCGCCGTCTGACGCGCCCGGCGCGGCCGTCGCACGCCGCGCCTTCACCGATAACAAGGAGAATTGGCATGACCAGCAACAACCCGCAAACCCGTGAGTGGCAAACCTTGAGCAGCGAGCATCACCTGGCTCCGTTCAGCGACTTCAAGCAGCTGAAGGAGAAGGGCCCGCGGATCATCACCAATGCCAAGGGCGTGTACCTGTGGGACAGCGAGGGCAACAAGATCCTCGACGGCATGGCCGGCCTGTGGTGCGTGGCCATCGGCTACGGCCGCGACGAGCTGGCCGACGCCGCCGCGAAACAGATGCGCGAGCTGCCGTACTACAACCTGTTCTTCCAGACCGCCCACCCGCCGGCGCTGGAACTGGCCAAGGCCATCGCCGACGTGGCGCCCGAGGGCATGAACCACGTGTTCTTCACCGGCTCCGGCTCCGAAGGCAACGACACCATGCTGCGCATGGTCCGCCACTACTGGGCGATCAAGGGCCAGCCGAACAAGAAAGTCATCATCAGCCGCAAGAACGGCTACCACGGCTCCACCGTGGCCGGCGCGAGCCTGGGCGGCATGACCTACATGCACGAGCAGGGCGACCTGCCGATCCCGGGCATCGTCCACATCGCCCAGCCGTACTGGTTCGCCGAAGGCGGCGACATGACCCCGGAAGAGTTCGGGATCTGGGCGGCCAACCAACTGGAAGAGAAGATCCTCGAAATCGGCGTGGACAACGTCGGCGCCTTCATCGCCGAGCCGATCCAGGGCGCGGGCGGCGTGATCATTCCGCCGGACACCTACTGGCCGCGCATCAAGGAAATCCTCGCCAAGTACGACATCCTGTTCGTGGCGGACGAAGTGATCTGCGGCTTCGGCCGTACCGGCCAATGGTTCGGCAGCGATTTCTACGGCCTCAAGCCGCACATGATGACCATCGCCAAAGGCCTGACGTCCGGCTATATCCCGATGGGCGGCCTGATCGTGCGCGACGAAGTGGTGGCGGTGCTCAACGAGGGCGGCGACTTCAACCACGGCTTCACCTACTCCGGCCACCCGGTGGCGGCGGCGGTGGGCCTGGAGAACATCCGCATCCTGCGCGAAGAGAAGATCATCGAGCGCGCCCACGAGGAAACGGCACCGTATTTGCAGAAGCGTCTGCGCGAACTCAACGATCACCCGCTGGTGGGGGAAGTGCGCGGGGTCGGCCTGCTGGGGGCCATCGAGCTGGTGCAGGACAAGGCCACCCGCAAGCGCTACGAAGGCAAGGGCGTGGGCATGATCTGCCGCCAGTTCTGCTTCGACAACGGGCTGATCATGCGCGCCGTGGGCGACACCATGATCATTGCCCCGCCGCTGGTGATCGGCAAGGCGGAAATCGATGAGCTGGTGACCAAGGCGCGCAAGTGCCTGGACCTGACCCTGAGTGCGTTGCAAGGCTAAGTGCTAGGCTCTTGGCGTGGGTGCCGCCGGCATGCGCGCACTGAGCTGTCAGAAAGGCCGGTCTTTCCTTGAAAGACCGGCCCGGATCTTGCCAGACTAGCCGCGGTTCCGGTTGTCGGGGTTCGGCCGCTGAACAAAGTGGTTCAAAAAAGAAAAATTTGGAGCATGACGCATGAAGGCATTAGGTAAAAAGCTTGCTGGCAAGACACTGCTCGCCCTGTCCGTGGCGGGCATGATGGCGGGTGCGGTCCACGCGGACGACAAAGTGCTGCACGTCTACAACTGGTCGGACTACATCGCGCCGGACACCATCGCCAACTTCGAGAAGGAGTCGGGGATCAAGGTCGTCTACGACGTGTTCGACAGCAACGAGACCCTGGAAGCCAAGCTGCTGGCGGGCAAGTCGGGCTACGACGTGGTCGTGCCGTCGAACAACTTCCTGGCCAAGCAGATCAAGGCCGGCGTCTACCAGGAGCTGGACACCGCCAAGCTGCCGAACTGGAAGAACCTGAACCAGGACCTGCTCAAGGCCGTGTCGGTCAGCGACCCGGGCAACAAGCACGCCTTCCCGTACATGTGGGGCTCGATCGGCATCGGCTACAACCCGGAGAAGGTCAAGGCGGCGCTGGGCACCGACAAGATCGATTCCTGGGACGTGCTGCTCAAGCCTGAGAACATCGCCAAGCTCAAGGGCTGCGGCGTGAGCTTCCTCGATTCGCCGACCGAAATGATCCCGGTCGCGCTGCACTACCTGGGCCTGCCGACCGACAGCCAGAAGAAAGACGACATCAAGAAGGCCGAGGAGCTGTTCCTCAAGATCCGTCCTTCGATCACCTACTTCCACTCCTCCAAGTACATCTCGGACCTGGCCAACGGCAACATCTGCGTAGCCGTCGGCTACTCGGGCGACGTGCAGCAGGCCAAGTCCCGCGCCGCCGAAGCCGGCGACAAGGTGAAAGTCAGCTACGCCATTCCGAAGGAAGGCGCAGGCAGCTTCTTCGACATGGTCGCCATTCCGAAGGATGCCGAGAACGTCGAAGGCGCCTACAAGTTCATGACTTTCCTGCAGAAGCCTGAAGTCATGGCCGGCATCACCAACGCCGTGCGCTTCCCGAACGGCAACGCCGCCGCCACGCCGCTGGTGGAGAAGGACATCACCAGCGATCCGGGCATCTACCCGCCGGCGGACGTGCAGGCCAAGCTGTATGCGATCGCCGACCTGCCGGCCGCGACCCAGCGTGAGCTGACCCGCAGCTGGACCAAGATCAAGTCCGGCAAATAAGCCGGTTTGAGGCAGCGACCGCTGGCCGTCGTCCCCGCGAGGGCGGCCAGCGGCGCAATTAAATGACTGAAAGTTTTGCTTGAACGGTTTTTCGAGGGTAAGTTGCGCGCCGGTTTTGTTGCCGGGCAGCCATGGCTGTCATGCAATGCGGGGCAACTTGGGCCCAACTGATTTTAGAGGACCTTCACTTGCCTATTTTCTCTTCGTTGCGCAATGCCCTGCTGACCGCAGCCGGCCTGACCTTCGCGGTCGGAGCCCAGGCCGCCGGTACGGTGCATATTTATAACTGGTCGGACTACATCGGCGAGACGACCCTGGCCGATTTCCAGAAAGAGACAGGCATCAAGCCGGTCTACGACGTGTTCGACTCCAACGAAACCCTGGAGGGCAAGCTGCTGGCCGGCCGCACCGGCTACGACGTGGTCGTGCCGTCGAACCACTTCCTGGGCAAGCAGATCAAGGCCGGGGCGTTCCAGAAGCTCGACAAGGCGCAGCTGGGCAACTACGGCAACCTCGACCTGGCGCTGCTCAAGCGTCTGGAGCAGAACGATCCGGGCAACCAGTACGCCGTGCCGTACCTGTGGGGCACCAACGGCATCGGCTACAACGTCGACAAGGTCAAGGCCGTGCTGGGCGTCGACAAGATCGACTCCTGGGGCGTGCTGTTCGAGCCTGAGAACATCAAGAAGCTGCAGAGCTGCGGCGTGGCGTTCCTCGACTCGGCCGACGAAATGATGCCGACCGTGCTCAACTACCTGGGCCTGGACGCCAACAGCACCAGCGAGGCCGACTACAAGAAGGCCACCGAGAAGCTGCTGGCGGTGCGTCCGTACGTGACCTACTTCCACTCCTCCAAATACATCACTGACCTGGCCAACGGCGACATCTGCGTGGCGGTCGGTTTCTCCGGCGACATCTTCCAGGCCAAGCACCGCGCCGAAGAGGCCAAGAAGGGCGTGAACATCGCCTACGCGATCCCGAAAGAGGGCGGCGCGCTGTGGTTCGACATGCTGGCGATCCCCAAGGATTCGGCCAACGTGAAAGAGGCCCACGCCTTCATCAACTACCTGCTCAAGCCTGAGGTGATCGCCCAGGTCAGCGACTACGTCGGTTACGCCAACCCCAACCCCGGGTCGGACAAGCTGATGGAGCAGTCCATCCGCACCGATGAGGCGGTCTACCCGCCGCAGGCCATCCTCGACAAGCTCTACGTGTCGAAGGAGTTGCCGCCCAAGATTCAGCGTTTGATGACCCGCAGCTGGACCACGGTCAAGTCGGGCAAATAACTTTAAGGATCAAACTATCCAGCGTTCGTCTTGCGTGGGCGAACTGCACATTCTGTTGGGAGTTTCGTAAATGGCAGTTGCCTCCGGCGCCTACAAGAAAGCCCTCGAGGGCGACCAGACACCGAAACAGGTGCTGGTCAAAATCGACCGGGTCACGAAAAAGTTCGACGAGACGGTTGCCGTGGACGACGTGTCCCTGGAAATCAAGAAGGGCGAGATCTTCGCCCTGCTCGGCGGCTCGGGATCGGGCAAGTCCACCCTGCTGCGGATGCTGGCAGGCTTCGAACGGCCCACGGAGGGGCGCATTTTCCTCGACGGCGTCGACATCACCGACATGCCGCCGTACGAGCGTCCGATCAACATGATGTTCCAGTCCTACGCCCTGTTCCCGCACATGACCGTGGCGCAGAACATCGCCTTCGGCCTCAAGCAGGACAAGATCCCGTCCGCCGAGATCGACGCCCGCGTGGCCGAGATGCTCAAGCTGGTGCAGATGAGCCAGTACGCCAAGCGCAAGCCGCATCAGCTCTCCGGCGGCCAGCGCCAGCGCGTGGCCCTGGCCCGTTCGCTGGCCAAGCGGCCCAAGCTGCTGCTGCTCGACGAACCGATGGGCGCGCTGGACAAGAAACTGCGTTCGCAGATGCAGCTGGAACTGGTGGAGATCATCGAGCGCGTGGGCGTGACCTGCGTGATGGTGACCCACGACCAGGAAGAGGCCATGACCATGGCCGAGCGCATCGCGATCATGCACCTGGGCTGGATCGCCCAGATCGGCAGCCCGATCGACATCTACGAAACCCCGACCAGCCGCCTGGTCTGCGAATTCATCGGCAACGTGAACATCTTCGAAGGTGAAGTGATCGACGACGCCGAAGGCCACGCGACCATCACCTGCAAGGACCTGGACCGGCAGATCTACGTCGGCCACGGCATCAGCACCTCGGTGCAGGACAAGTCGGTGACCTACGCGATCCGTCCTGAGAAGCTGCTGGTTACCGCCGACATGCCGACCTGCGAGTACAACTGGTCCAGCGGCAAGGTGCACGACATCGCCTACCTGGGCGGCCACTCGGTGTTCTACGTCGAGCTGCCGAGCGGCAAGCTGGTGCAGTCCTTCGTCGCCAACGCCGAGCGCCGCGGCCAGCGTCCGACCTGGGGCGACCAGGTCTACGTGTGGTGGGAAGACGACAGCGGCGTGGTGCTGCGCTCATGAACATGCGCAAACTCAAGCGTCGCCTCAACCGGATCGTGCCCGGCGGCCGCCAGCTGGTGATCGGGGTTCCGTTCATCTGGCTGTTCCTGTTCTTCATGCTGCCGTTCTTCATCGTCTTGAAGATCAGCTTCGCCGAAGCCGACGTGGCCATCCCGCCGTACACCGAAATCTACAGCTACGCCGAGCAGAAGCTGCAACTGCTGCTGAACCTGGGCAACTACGCGATGCTGGGCGACGACGAGCTGTACCTGTCGGCCTACCTCGGCTCGCTGAAGATGGCGTTCTTCAGCACGCTGCTGTGCCTGCTGATCGGCTACCCGATGGCCTACGGCATCGCCACCGCGCGCAAGGAAACCCAGACCGTGCTGGTGCTGCTGATCATGATGCCGACCTGGACGGCGATCCTGATCCGCGTCTATGCGTGGATGGGCATCCTCAGCAACAACGGCCTGCTCAACGGTTTCCTGATGGGCATGGGCTGGATCGACGAGCCGCTGCAGATCCTCAACACCAACCTTGCGGTGTACATCGGCGTGGTCTATTCGTACCTGCCGTTCATGATCCTGCCGCTCTACGCCAACCTCGTGAAGCATGACCCGAGCCTGCTGGAGGCCGCGTCCGACCTGGGCTCGAGCACCTTCAACAGCTTCTGGAAGATCACCGTGCCGCTGTCCAAGAACGGCATCATCGCCGGCTGCATGCTGGTGTTCATCCCGGTGGTGGGCGAGTTCGTGATCCCTGAGCTGCTCGGCGGCCCCGAGACGCTCATGATCGGCAAGGTGCTGTGGCAAGAGTTCTTCAACAACCGCGACTGGCCGGTGGCCTCCGCCCTGGCGGTGGTGATGCTGGCGATCCTGATCGTGCCGATCATCCTGTTCAACCGCAGCCAGGCCAAGGAAATGGAGGGTAAAGAATGAAACGCTTCCGTTTCTCCAGCCTGATGCTGGTGCTGGGCCTGCTGTTCATCTACCTGCCGATGCTGATCCTGGTGATCTACTCGTTCAACGCCTCGAAGCTGGTGACGGTGTGGGGCGGCTGGTCGGTGAAGTGGTACGTCGGCCTGCTCGACAACACCCAACTGATGGGCTCGGTGGTGCGCTCGCTGGAGATCGCCTGCTACACCGCGATCGCCGCCGTGGCGCTCGGTACGCTGGCCGCGTTCGTGCTGACCCGCATCACCCGCTTCAAGGGCCGCACGCTGTTCGGCGGCCTGGTCACCGCGCCGTTGGTGATGCCTGAGGTGATCACCGGCCTGTCGCTGTTGCTGCTGTTCGTGGCCATGGCGCAGATGATCGGCTGGCCCCAGGAGCGCGGCATCGTCACCATCTGGATCGCCCACACCACGTTCTGCGCGGCGTATGTGGCGGTGGTGGTGTCGGCCCGCTTGCGCGAGCTGGACCTGTCGATCGAAGAGGCGGCGATGGATCTCGGTGCGCGGCCGTGGAAGGTGTTCATCCTGATCACCATCCCGATGATCGCACCGTCGCTGGCGGCGGGCGGCATGATGTCGTTCGCCCTGTCGCTGGACGACCTGGTGCTGGCCAGCTTCGTGTCCGGCCCCGGCTCGACCACGCTGCCGATGGAAGTGTTCTCGGCGGTGCGCCTGGGCGTGAAGCCTGAGATCAACGCTGTGGCCAGCCTGATCCTGCTGGCGGTGTCGCTGGTGACCTTCCTGGTCTGGTTCTTCAGCCGCCGTGCCGAAGAAGCGCGCCGCAAGGCGATCCAGCAGGCCATCGAGGAAAGCGCGGCGGACGGCTGGAAACAGCCGGAAGTGCGCCGCTCGGCCACCCCGGAAGTGGCTTGAATCCGGGGGAGATCACAGTTCTGTGGTTGTCCCCAATCCCTGTGGGAGCGGGCTTGAACTGGTCAAGTAATCCTGGACACCGATTACGGTTTACGCCGTCAGTTTCTCCATCGCGACCGGCGACCAATAGTTGTTGTAACTGTGAGGCCTGGTGGTGTTGTAGCGCGTGACATAGCGCTGTACATCCGCTCGGGCCTCATGCTCCGAGCCATAGCCTGTTTCGGGCACCCACTCCGATTTCAAACTGCCAAAGAAACGCTCCATCGGGGCGTTATCCCAGCACTCGCCCTTACGACTCATGCTTTGCCGGTGCCCATGTTTCAGCAGCTCACTTCTAAACTTATGGCTGGTGTACTGGCAGCCTTGGTCGGAGTGAAACAGCACATCTTTGGGGTGTCCCCGTAGCTCGACGGCCATCCGCAAGGCTTCGCAGGTCAACGTGGCATCAGAGATCATCGAAAACGACCAGCCCACAATCCGGCGGGCGAACAGATCCAGTACCGCGGCAAAATACAGCCAGCGCTTGCCGACCTTGATGTACGTGACATCGCCGCACCACACCTGGTTGATCGCCGTGACCTCAAACTGGCGCTTGAGTACATGCGGCGCCACCAGCGCTTCCACGCCCGAAGACTTGTACTTGTGACGCCGACGCTGCCGACTGGCGATGCCGGCTTCTCGCATCAGGCTGCGCGCCATGTACCGTCCGACACGATGCCCATTGGCTTGCAGCACCTTGGCCAAGGTGCGCGAACCGGCAGAGGCCCTGGAGGCCTTGTGGTGCTTGACCAGCAAGGCTTTGAGCTTTTCTCGTTCGGGACGCACCCGGCCTTGGCGCTGACGCCAGGCGTAAAAGCTGCTGCGGCCGATTCCCAGCACGCGGCAGCATTCGTTAACGCCGTACAGCTCACCCAGCTCATCGATCAGCGAGAGTGATCTTTGGCGTCCAATAGCAGGAGAGCACTGGCCTTTTTTAGGATTTCGATATCCCGGTCTTTTTGCCTGAGCAAGGCTTTGAGTTGTTGGATTTCTCGCTGATCAGCAGTAATCGCTTTGGCCCCGACCGGAGTCGATCCCTGGCGCTCCTGACGAACCTGTTCAACCCAGCGACGCAGAGCCGTAGGGCCAACACTCAAACTGGCGCAGACCTCGGGAACCGATAGCCCCTCGTCCAATACCATGCCGGCCGCCTTGAGTTTGAACTCACTGGAATAAGAATTACGCATATCCAAACACCTCAGATTTGGGCGCCATCATAGCGCCCGATTGAGGTGTCCAGAATTATTAGGCCAGTTCAGCTTGCCCGCGATAGCGGTCTGACATTCAACACATTTGTTGGCTGTTATGACGTCATCGCGGGCAAGCCCGCTCCCACAGGTTTTTATGTGATCAGGAAATCCACGGTGATTGGCGGATGACCTCAACGAAGTTCATCGGCTTGAATCCCGGCTCCTGATCCTTCAATACATCGGTCTTCACATTGCCGAATGTGGTCTGCGGGCGGTGGCGCAAGCCGTCGGCGAACGCGCAGATGATGCATTCCTTGAATCCCTCGCCCCGCGGGTGCGCATGCACCACCGCTTCGCGCTGCACGTGGGTGAACGCGGCATAGTCCATGCCCAGCACGTCCATCTCCACGCCGGCGGTCACCAGCGCCACGGTCGGGCGCAAGTGCTTCGGCACGCCCGGGGTGGTGTGCAGGGCGATCGACAGCCACACCTGCTCGATGTCGTCGTCGCTCAACCCGTAGGGCTTGAGGAAGGCTGCGGCCGCGTTGGCGCCGTCGACCTCGAAGCGCTCGTCGTCGCTGCGGTGGCCTTCGACCAGGCCCAGGTCATGGAACATCGCGCCGACGTAGAGCAGCTCCGGATCGTAGGCCAGTTGCCGGCGTTCGCCGCTCAGCGCGCCGAACAGGAACACCCGGCGCGAGTGGTGATAGAGCAGGTCGGATTCGATGTCGCGGATGTATTCGGTGGTGGCGCGGGCCAGTGCGCTGTCGGGGATCTTGATGCCGGCGATGGTGGTGTTCATGGGGGTCGTCCTCGTGGAAAACGCCGTGGCGGCGCTGATGGACAAAGTCTGTTCCCCGCCCCGGAGCCGGACAATCGGCCCATGGCTGCGATCCTTGCCAATGCGCCTGCAAATCGTGCCAGCTCGCTTCCGGAGCGTGGATTGGCTAAGGTTTTGGCCCTTGCCACAGGGATTTTCCTGAACCATGAACAGAACCGTCGCCATCGTGGTGTTCCCCGGCGTGCAGTCGCTGGATGTCACGGGCCCCATGGACGTGCTGGCCGAAGCCGGCCGCTTTCTGGCGCCCGAGGATCACTACCGCCTGGAAGTGATCGGCACCGGGCACGGGCCGGTGCGTTGCTCCAACGGCTTGGCGCTGATCCCCGACCGGCATTTCAGCGAAGCGTCGCAGGCCTACGACCTGCTGCTGGTGGCCGGCGGGCCGCAGCTGCCGTCCGCACGCTTCGGCGAGGCGTTCGACGGCTGGCTGCACGAGGCCTGCGGGCGGGCGCGGCGCTTCGGCTCGATCTGCAACGGCGCGTTCATGCTGGCCCGTGCCGGTCTGCTGGAGGGGCGCACGGTGACCACTCACTGGAACGATGCCCAGGCCCTGGCGCAGCTGTGTCCGCAGGCCCGGGTCGAAGCGGACCGGCTGTATGTCGAGGACGGCGCGCTCTACACCTCGGCCGGGGTGACGGCGGGGATCGACCTGACGTTGTACCTGCTGGCGCGCGACCACGGCGCGGACGTGGCGCTGAACGTGGCCAAGCGCTTGGTGGTGTTCACCCAGCGCGCCGGCGGCCAGTCGCAGTTCAGCCCGTTCCTGACGCCCCACGCCGAGCCGACGTCGGCGGTGGCGCAGGTGCAGCGGTATGTGCTGGCCCATCTGGACGGGGATCTGGCCATCGCGGACCTGGCGAAGGCGGCGAACATGAGCGCACGCACGTTCTCCCGGGTGTTTGCCCGTGAGGCGCAGGTCACCCCGGCGGAGTTCGTCGAGCGGGCGCGGGTGGATGCGGCGCGAGTGATGCTGGAAAGCACGGCGTTGCCGCTCAAGACCGTTGCCTACCGGTGCGGCTTTCGCGATGCGCAGCACATGCGCAATGTGTTCAACCGCAGGCTCGGCGTGACGCCGCTGCAGTTCCGGCAGCACTTTGCGCTGGAAGTCTGAGGGCCAGGGGCGATCCGGCGACGGGGCCGGTCGCCGCGCTGAAGGTTACCGGGCCGCCCGCGCCGGCAGCAGCTTGAGGGTGCTGCGGGTATTGGCCGTCACTTCCTCGTCGCTGAAGTGCGCCTGCACGTACATCCCGTCCACATAGGCTTCGGCCTGGTCGTCGTAGTGGCTGTCGAACGGCACGCCGCTCTGGCCCACCGGGTTGACGGTCAGGCTGTGGGCCGGGTCGGCGAAGTCGATCAGGCGCCGGGTGGACGGGCCGTAGGTGACCGGCCACGGCGCCGGGCCGATCTTCGCCGAGAGGTTGTTCGGCACTTCGTGGCTGCCCGGCGCAGCGTAGGGGCCGACGTTGAAGATCCGGTCCAGGGGCTTCTGCTGGCCCAGCGGGTGGCCGTGGGTCAGGGTGTGCGCGGTGCCCCACTGCCAGCGCGCCGGGTCGTCGCCCAGGGTCTGCTTCAGGTGCGCCATGCTGGCCTGCCAGGCCGCCTTGACGGTGTCGGCGCGGGTTTCCTTTTCCGGGGTGGCGCGGTTGTCCCACCACGGCGAGTCGGCGTTCGCCGCCAGGCGCGGCAACGCGGCGTCGATCACCCGGGTCGACAGCAGCGTCTCGAAGAAGTCGTTGCCCAGCTCATCGCGCATCGCCGCGTCGGCGAGGTCGTACAGGAACTGGTTGAACACCGTCGCGCTGACCGAGTCCAGCGGATAGTCGCCTTGCCATTGGGCCAGTTGCCCGATCAGCTTGAGCTGCGCCGGGTCGCTCACCACCTCACGCAGGACCGGCAGCAACGGCGCCAGCAGGCGCGGCCCGTAGCCGGTGGCGGTGCCCAGCTGCAGCTTCTGGTTGGCCTCGTTGTCCCATTTGACGTTCTTGTCGGCGAGCTGGCGGTTGAGCTGCTGGCCGCGGTCGGCGAGGTTGTAGTAGCCGGGGATCTCCAGGCCGGTGGGCGACACCGGCTGGAAGTTGGCCGACACGATGTAGCCCCGCGCCGGGTTCTCTTCCTGGGGATTGGCGCTGAACGGGTAGTAGCCGTCCTTGTCCGCCTGATTGCTCGCGCCGTCGAGGATGAAGCCCGGCTTCACCCCGGCCGGCCGCTTGGGCAGCAGGGCCGCCGCCCACCAACCGATGTCGCCTTTGGCGTTGGCGTAGACGATGTTCAGCCCTGGCGCCTGCACCTTGGCCGCAGCGGCGCGGGCCTTGGCCAGGGTGTCGGCGCGGTTGAGCTGGTAGAAGCCGTCGAGGATCGGGTTGGGCGTTTCGAGGAAGGCCCACCACATGGCGATGGGCGTTTTGCCGGCGGCGGTGCCGAGGGCGTCGTTGACGATCGGGCCGTGGGGCGACTGGCGCAGGGTGACGGTCACCGGCGCCTGGCCTTTCACCGCGATCCGCTGCTCGCTGCTGAGCATGTCCGTCCACTGGCCGCGGTACCAGACCTGGTTCGGGTTGTCCGGGTTGACCTTCTCGGCCACCAGGTCCAGGTCGTCGTTCTGGAACATGGTCAGGCTCCAGCCGAAATCCAGGTTGTGCCCCAGGAACGCGAACGGCACCAGCGCCTGGTGATAACCGTACAGCTCGAAGCCCGGCGCCGACAGCTGCGCCTCGTACCACACCGCCGGCACCGAGAAGCGGATGTGCGGATCGCCGGCCAGCAGCGGTTTGCCGCTCTTGCTGCGGCTGCCGGCGACCGCCCAGGCGTTGCTGCCTTCGAACTGCGGCAGGCCGTGGTCGATCAGCGCCTGTTCGCTGAGGCGGGCGAGGGCGTTCAGGCCTTGCCAGTCGCCGGCGGCGAGGGCCAGCGCCGAAGGCCCGCGTCCCTTGGCCAGCACGCCCTTGGGCTGCCAGTCGAGGTCGAAGACATTCAGGTAGTCGGCGCCGAGCCGGTCGCGCACATAGGTCAGCAACGGCTCGGTGCGAAACGCCGCCGCGAAGCTGTAGGCCATGTAGCCGGCGACGCTGATGCTGTCTTCGGCGGTGAACGGCCGCTTGGGGATGCCCAGCACGTCGAACTCGATGGGCGCGGCGTGGCTGTCCTGATACTGGTTGATGCCGTCCAGATAGGCTTCCAGGGCCTTCCACGCCGGTGACTGGCGGTCGAGGCCGGCGACGTAGCTGGCGGCCCGCTCGCGGATGCGCAGGCTGCGGAACAGCTTGTCGGTGTCGAGCAGCTTGGGCCCCAGCACTTCGGCCAGCTCGCCGCGGGCCAGTCGGCGCATGGCCTCCATCTGGAACAACCGGTCCTGGGCGTGCACGTAGCCCAGGGCACGGTAGAGGTCGGTTTCGCTTTCGGCGCGGATGTGGGGGACGCCGCGCTCGTCGTAGCGCACGGTCACCGAGCCTTGCAGGTTGCGCAGCTCCGCCTGGCCCTGACGCGTCGGCTGCTTGCTGTACACGTAGCCGCCGGCGGCGACCAGCAGCGCGACGATGAGCAAGGCAAGAACGGTGAAGACGCGTTTCATGGTGACTCCTTGTGCGTTCGGGATCCCCGCCCGTGGGGGCCGTCAACAATTAGCACAGACCTTGTGCGCCGTGCATCGCTGTCTTTCGAAAAGTCCGGAATGCCTTAAGGCCCGGCCGCCGGCCACGGGCAATAGCAACCGACCGCCAGCGTGTGGGTGGCGTTGACCGGACGGTCTTCGCTGAGCGCATTGAGGATCGGTTCGATAAAACTGTTGCTGGAGTTGCACGTCAGGCCTTCGCTGTACGGGCCGAAGTACGCCAGTTTGCCGCTGCGGTCCCAGATCGCCACGGCCGGGCTGGCGGGGATCTGTTCGGAGCCGGGCAGCACGGTGATGGTCTTGAGGTTGCCGAGGGTGGCGGGCAACTGGCCGTGGCTGCCGACCTTCTGCACCGCGAAGAACTCCACGCCCTTGGCGCTGAAGCGCTCGACCATCTCCGTCAGGTGCTGCTGGTTGCCGACGTTGCACGGGCAGGCCGGATCCCAGAAGTGCACCAGGCGGATGCTGCCGGGGCCGGCCAGGTCGTCCGGCAGGCGCAGCGGATCGCCGGAGAACACCGCCGTGTGCGAGCTGAAGGCGCGCAGGTAGCGGCCCTGGAACCAGTCGTACGCCGCCCACAGCACCCCGGCGCACACGAGCGCGAGCAGGCTGGCGAACAGGGCGGTGCGGTAGGGCGGGCGCATGGTTTTCGATCCTCGAAGGCCGGCTAGCTTGCCATGCCTGCCGCGACAGATGAATATCGCAGGCCGATAAAGTCTGTTCACCGTTCTGGAAGTGCCCATGTCTGCGACCTTCGACCCCGATCATCTGCGTGCCGGCCTGCGGCCCCTGGCCCAGTGGCAGCCGCTGTCGGAGGAGGCCAAGGCGTACCAGCGCTTCTACCGCACCGACTTCCCCGAGCGCGACGTGTGGCGCGGCATGGGCCGCTTCGAGGTGGACGGCTACGAACTGGTCAGCCATTGCTGGTGGCCGGAGACGGCCAAGGGCACGCTGTTCCTGCTCCACGGCTTCTACGACCACACCGGGCTCTACCGGCATGTGATCGCTTGGGCGCTGGACCAGGGCTTCGCGGTGATCGCCTGCGACCTGCCGGGGCACGGGCTGTCGAGCGGCGAGCGGGCGAGCATCCGCGACTTCTCCGAGTACCAGGACGCCCTGCACGGGCTGTTCGCCGAGGCGCGCTCGATCGCCTTGCCGCAGCCGTGGCACCTGTGCGGGCAAAGCACGGGGGCGGCGATCGTGGTCGATCATCTGCTCGACCAGAGCGTCGAGAGCCCCGCCCAGGGCCAGGTGATCCTGCTGGCGCCGCTGGTGCGGCCGCGGGCCTGGGGCTGGTCGCAGCTCAGCTATTACCTGCTGCGGCCCTTCGTCCGGGGCATCGCCCGGCGCTTCAGCGAGAACACCAACGATCCTGCGTTCCTGCCGTTCCTGCAGGCCGACCCGCTGCAGCCCAAGCGTTTGCCGACGAAGTGGGTCGGTGCGCTGTCGCGCTGGATCGAGCGCATCGAATACGCCAAGAAGAGCCCGCGCCGGCCGCTGATCGTCCAGGGCCAGGCGGACATGACCGTGGACTGGCCGCACAACCTTCAGGTGCTGAAGTGGAAGTTCGACCGGCCGCAGATCCTGATGCTGCCGCAGGCGCGGCATCACCTGGCCAACGAGGTGGCGGAGATGCGCGAGGAGTATTTCGAGTTCCTGAGCAAGCGGATCAAGGGCCGCAATCCCCAGTGATCCAGATGGCTTCATCGCTGGCAAGCCAGCTCCCGCAATCTTTCCGGTGTTCACACAATTCGTGATCGACCGAGAACCCTGTGGGAGCTGGCTTGCCGGCAATGGCGGACTGTCAGGCGACAGAGATCACTGACTGAGGTTCGAGGTGCTTTGGCCGACGGCCAGCCCGGCGCGGATGGCTGACAGCGCGGCCTGATAGTAGGCCTTGCCCTCGGCGGACTCGGCGAAGGTCGCGAACTCTTCCAGCTCTTCGTCCGACAGGTCGCGGTAGACGTACAGCAGGGTGTTGTTCAGGTCGGCGCCGATCTGCTCCATCAGCCGCTGACGCTGGCCGTCGAGCATGCCCTGGGCCTGGCCGGCGCCGAGCAGGCCGGGAATCATCGAGCTGAGGCTGTCGGCCGCCACGCCGGCGATCGCCAGGCTGACTTCGGCGCCGGCCTCGCGGGCGGGCAGCGCCTGGGCCAGGTGCCCGATGATCAGCAGGCGGCTGTCGCTGGCCGGCATCTTCGGCAGGCCCTTGGCGTTCTTCGCCAGTTGGTCGCGGCGGGTCGCCAGCAGTTCGGCGGCGACGATCTTCTTGCCCAGAGGCGACTGGAAAAAGGACAGGGCCGGTTTCGGGTCGGCGAGGTTCCGGCGCAGTTGCGCTTCGGCGCGCCGGTCCACGGACTGGGGGGCGAAGCGCTGGTTGCTGTTGTTGACCAGGGCCTGGAACACCGCCGGCGGCAGGCTGTTCTGGTAACGCTGCTGCGCGGCGCTCAGGGCGTCGTTGAAATGCGCGCGCTGTTCCGGCCAGCCGGCGACCTTGTACAACTGGTCGTGGCTGTCTGCCCAGGCGGGCAACACGCAGAACATCAACAGTGAGAGAAACAAACGGCGCATAAGGACTCCTGTCAGCAGCCGACTATTCTCCGTGCGGTGCCGGTACTTGTCGAGAATTCGTATCAGGCCGCCGCGTGGCTCTGTCGGATTTCTCGCCGCCGGCATACTATGCGCGCCATGCCCATATCCTCTGATCACCCGCTGCTGCTGCGCATCGTCGACGACCTCGCCGATCACGGCTGGTCGCAGCAGAACATATTCCTGCCCCAGGACCTGACCCGTGCGTTGGCGGCCGAGTGCCGCAAGCGCGCCGCCGAGGGCGAGCTGGCGCCGGCGGCGGTCGGGCGCGGCGCCTCCACGGAAGTCCGTGAAGGCATTCGCGGCGACCACATTCAGTGGCTCGAGCCGGGCCAGGACGCCGCCAGCGACCGCTACCTGAGCCTGATGGACAGCCTGCGCGAGGCGCTCAACCGCGGGCTGTTCCTGGGGCTCGAAGACTTCGAGTGCCACTTCGCCCTGTACCCGCCGGGGGCGTTCTACCGCCGGCACGTCGACCGTTTCCGCGACGACGACCGGCGTGCGGTCTCGGCGGTGATCTACCTCAACGACGCCTGGCTGCCGGAGGACGGCGGCCAGCTGCGCATGTACCTGGACGACGAACGCATCCACGACGTGCAGCCCACGGGCGGTTGCCTGGTGGTGTTCCTCTCCGGCGACGTGCCCCACGAAGTGCTGCCGGCCAACCGCGAGCGCCTGTCGCTGACCGGCTGGTTCCGCCGCCGCGGCAACGAGCCGTTCTGAGATGGAGCGGGTCCTGGTCAGCCGCTGCCTGCTCGGCCATCCCGTGCGTTACGACGGCGGGGCCGGCGGGCCGTTCGGGCTGCTGGAGCAATGGGTGGCCGAGGGGCGTGTGGTGCCGACCTGCCCGGAGGTGGCCGGCGGTCTGCCCACGCCCCGGGCGGCGGCGGAGATCCCGGGCGGGCAGGGCGCTGAAGTGCTCGACGGCACCGCTGCGGTCATCACCACCGACGGCGAGGACGTCAGCGCGCAGTTCCTGTCCGGGGCGCAGCAGGCGCTGGAACTGGTGCGCCGCCACGGCATCCGGATCGCGGTGCTCAAGGCCAACAGCCCGTCCTGCGGCAATCTGCTGACCTATGACGGCACGTTCAGCGGGGTGAAGGTCTCAGGTGAAGGGGTCACCGCGGCGCTGCTCAAGCGCCATGGCGTGCAGGTGTTCAGCGAACTGGAGCTGCCGCAGGCCGCCGAGGCCCTGGCGACGCTCGACTGACCTGCGCTGCCCCTTGGCGGGCGTCGCAGGGCCATCGGCTCACGGGTGTTCGGCAGGCTGCTCCAGCCACTTCTGCGTCAACGTCGCCAGCCGCCCGTCCGCCTTGATCCGCTGCAAGGCGTTCTCCAGGCTCGCGTGGAACGCCGGGTTGCCCTTCTGGTACGGAATCGCCAGCGCCACCGGCGCTTCATCCTTGGGCTTCTCCTCGGTCAAGGCTTGCACCAGCACCAGCGGGCGCGGCTGTTCGTCCTTCTTGGCCAGCCACTGCGGGTTGACCTGGCCGTAGGGTTCGCTGACGTCGAAACGATCCTTGAGCGCCGGGGTCAATGCCATGTGGTTGAGGGCGATGTCGTACTTGCCGCTTTCGACGCCCTGGAGCAGGTCGCTTTCGTCGGTGACGGTGAAGTCGGCCCGCACATCCAGCTCGTTGGCCAGCATTTGCCCCAGCTCGACCTCGAACCCCGCGAGCGTGTCGCCGTCCTTGAAATTGAAGGGCGGTGTATTAGCCTCTAGGGCGATGCGCAACTCGCCGCGGTCGTTGATGTCATCCATCAGTTCGGCATGGGCCAGGGGGCTCAGAAGGGGAAGCAGGCAGATCAGGCCAGGCAGGAAACGCATGGTCACTCCTTTGAAATCATTGTCGCGGCCTGATGTTCAGGCTCGCTTTGCTATGGTTGACGAGTGCCTTCGACAACGAATGGTCATGAAGTTGTCATGACCGCGCGGATTTTACGGAAAAACTGGAGAAGAGAATGCAGACATTCATGCTACGTGCCGCTTTCGCCGGCCTTGTGCTCGGCGCCTCGATGCTCGCCAACGCCGCCACGCCGGCGCCTGCGGGGGCTTCGGTGAACATTGTCGAGCCGACCAGCGGCGCCGTCGTGGAAGGCAAGTTCAAGGTCAAGTTCGAGGTCAAGGGCATCGCGCTGGCGCCGGCGGGGGATCCGACCGCGAACACCGGTCACCACCATCTGCTGGTGGACGCCAAGAGCATCGTTCCGGCCGGCCAGGTGATCCCGACGGACGACAACCACAAGCATTTCGGCAAGGCCCAGACCGAAACCGAGCTGGAACTGAAGCCGGGCCAGCACACCCTGCAGCTGGAGCTGGGCGACAAGAACCACATGGCGTTCGACCCGCCGATCGTCTCGGAGAAGATCACCATCACGGTGAAATGACGGTTCTGCGGGCATGAAAAAGGGAGCTCCGAGGAGCTCCCGTTCTCAGCTGCAAGCTGCAAGCTGCAAGCTACAAGCTACAAGCTACAAGCTACAAGCTACAAGCTACAAGCTACAAGCTACAAGCTACAAGCGACGAGCCTTGCCGCTTGAAGCTTGAAGCTTGCAGCTGCTTCAGAACAACACGCGGCTGCGGATGGTGCCGTTGACGTGCTGCAGCTTCTCTTGCGCCAGTTCCGAGTATTCGGCGTCGACGTCGATCACCACGTAGCCGACCTTCTCGTTGGTCTGCAGGAACTGACCCGAGATGTTGATGCCGTTTTCGGCGAAGACCTTGTTGATCTCGCTCATCACGCCCGGAACGTTCTCGTGGATGTGCAGCAGACGGTGCTTGCCCGGGTGGGCCGGCAGGGCCACTTCCGGGAAGTTCACGGACGATACCGACGTACCGTTGTCGCTGTACTTGACCAGCTTCTCCGCCACTTCCAGGCCGATGTTGGCCTGTGCTTCGGCCGTGGAGCCGCCGATGTGCGGGGTCAGGATCACGTTGTCCAGGCCGCGCAGCGGGCTTTCGAACTCTTCGTCGTTGGAGCGCGGCTCCACCGGGAACACGTCGATGGCGGCGCCGATCAGGTGCTTGTCCTTGATCGCGGCGGCCAGGTGGTCCAGCTCGACCACGGTGCCGCGGGCGGCGTTGATCAGGATGCCGCCCTTCTTGATGGCGCGGATTTCCTTCTCGCCGATCATCCACTGGGTGGCGGCGGTTTCAGGCACGTGCAGGGTGACGATGTCGGACATGCCCAGCAGCTCGTGCAGGTTGCCGACCTGCACGGCGTTGCCCAGCGGCAGCTTGGTCACGGTGTCGTAGAAGTACACCTGCATGCCCAGGCCTTCGGCCAGGACCGACAGTTGGGTGCCGATGGAGCCGTAGCCGACGATGCCCAGCTTCTTGCCGCGGATCTCGAAGGAGTTGGCCGCGGACTTGATCCAGCCGCCACGGTGGCAGGAAGCGTTTTTCTCGGGGATGCCGCGCAGCAGCAGGATCGCCTCGGCCAGCACCAGTTCCGCCACGGAGCGGGTGTTGGAGTACGGCGCGTTGAACACGGCGATGCCGCGCTCGCGGGCCGCGTCCAGGTCGACCTGGTTGGTGCCGATGCAGAAACAGCCCACCGCCACCAGCTTCTTCGCGTGATCGAAGATCTCTTCGGTCAGTTGGGTGCGCGAGCGGATGCCGATGAAGTGAGCGTCAGCGATCTTTTCCTTGAGCTGGTCTTCCGGCAGGGAGCCTGTGAGGTACTCGATGCTGGTGTAGCCCGCCGCCTTGAGGACGTCGACAGCCGATTGGTGGACGCCTTCGAGGAGAAGGAACTTGATCTTGCTCTTGTCGAGAGAAGTCTTGCTCATCTGCGTAAACCTGTATCCCGGAGAAAAATGGCAGGAAATGGTCAACAGATGCTGACCCGGACGGCAGGAAAGCCGTCGCCGCAGAACCGCCGTTGGGCACTGGCCTGCGGGGTCGGTATGCTAGCATAGCCACCCCGCTAATCACTCATTCCTGCGACGTGAAGCGTCTTCAGGATGACCATGAATTGTTCGAGAGTTCTGTCGATGACCAATCCTGCCCTGATTGATGAACTGAAGACCCTGGTCGAGCCCGGCAAAGTCCTGACCGACGCCGACTCCCTGAACGCATACGGCAAGGATTGGACCAAGCATTTCGCCCCGGCGCCGAGCGCCGTCGTGTTCCCCAAGACCATCGAGCAGGTGCAGGCCGTCGTGCGCTGGGCCAATGCGCACAAGGTGGCGCTGGTGCCGTCGGGCGGGCGCACCGGGCTGTCCGCCGCCGCGGTGGCGGCCAACGGCGAGGTGGTCGTGTCGTTCGACTACATGAACCGCATCCTCGACATCAACCTCACCGACCGCACCGCCGTCTGCCAGCCGGGGGTGGTCACCGAACAGCTGCAGAACGCCGCCGAAGAGCATGACCTGTACTACCCGGTGGATTTCGCCTCCGCCGGTTCCAGCCAGATCGGCGGCAACATCGGCACCAATGCCGGCGGGATCAAGGTCATTCGCTACGGCATGACCCGCAACTGGGTGGCGGGCATGAAAGTCGTCACCGGCAAGGGCGACGTGCTGGAACTGAACAAGGACCTGATCAAGAACGCCACCGGCTACGACCTGCGGCAGCTGTTCATCGGCGCCGAAGGCACTCTGGGCTTTGTGGTCGAGGCCACCATGCGCCTGGACCGGGCACCGAAGAACCTGACCGCGATGGTGCTCGGCACCCCGGACTTCGACTCGATCATGCCGGTGCTGCACGCCTTCCAGGGCAAACTCGACCTGACCGCCTTCGAGTTCTTCTCCGACAAGGCGCTGGCCAAGGTGCTGGGCCGCGGCGACGTGCCGGCGCCGTTCGAGACCGACTGCCCGTTCTACGCGCTGCTGGAGTTCGAGGCGACCACCGAGGAGGTGGCCAACCTGGCCCTGGAGACCTTCGAGCACTGCGTGGAGCAGGGCTGGGTGCTCGACGGGGTGATGAGCCAGAGCGAAACCCAGCTGCACAACCTGTGGAAGCTGCGCGAGTACATCTCCGAAACCATCTCCCACTGGACGCCGTACAAGAACGACATTTCGGTCACCGTGGCGAAAGTCCCGGCGTTCCTCCAGGAAATCGACGCGATCGTCGGCAAGCACTACCCGGATTTCGAGATCGTCTGGTTCGGCCACATCGGCGACGGCAACCTGCACCTGAACATCCTCAAGCCGGACAACCTGAGCAAGGACGAGTTCTTCGCCAAGTGCGCCACCGTCAACAAGTGGGTGTTCGAGACCGTCGAGAAGTACAACGGCTCGATCTCCGCCGAACACGGCGTGGGCATGACCAAGCGCGATTACTTGACCTACAGCCGCTCGCCGGCGGAAATCGAGTACATGAAAGCGGTCAAGGCGGTGTTCGACCCGAACGGCATCATGAACCCGGGCAAGATCTTCGCAGTTTGAGCGCAACCCTTGTGAATCAATGAAGGCAGGAGTCGGTAAATGAGCTATCAGCACCAGTACGTCGACGGTACGCGGATTCACTTCCCGCTGGGGAAAGTGGTGTGCATCGGCCGCAACTACGCCGAACACGCCAAGGAACTGGACAACCCGGTGCCCACCGAGCCGTTGCTGTTCATCAAGCCCGGCAGTTGCGTGGTGCCGCTGGAAGGCGGGTTCAAGATCCCGACCGAGCGCGGTTCGGTGCACTACGAGGCCGAGATCGCCGTGCTGATCGGCAAGCCGCTGTCCACCCGTCCGAGCCGCGAGGAAGTGCTGGATGCCATCTCCGGCTTCGCCCCGGCGCTGGACCTGACCCTGCGCGACAAGCAGGCCGAGCTCAAGTCCAAGGGCCTGCCGTGGGAAATCGCCAAGTCCTTCGACGGCGCGGCGGTGATCGCGCCGTTCGTGGCCGCCGGCGCCTTCGCCGACCTGACCGACATCGGCATCCGCCTGACCATCAACGGTGAAGTGCGCCAGGACGGCAACAGCAGCGCAATGCTCAACCCGATCGTGCCGATGATCCAGCACATGGCCGGCTGCTTCTCGCTGCAGGCCGGCGACGTGATCCTCACCGGCACGCCGGTGGGCGTCGGGCCGCTGAACGTCGGCGACGACATCGTGCTGGAACTGCCGGGCGCCAGCCGCTTCACCAGCAGCGTGCGCTGATCCGTCACTGCCGCTGACGCCATTGCCGGCAGGCTGGCCCACACAGGTTTTTGGGGGCTGCAGGTTCCTTGCGGATGTCCGGGCTTCTCTGTGGAAGCCAGCCTGCTGGCGATGCGGTGGGCCCGCCACCGCAAGGCACGGATCAAGACAGCGGCCCCACAGGCAGGGCGATCCCGCCATTTGCCGTTTTTTTCACATTCTGTACGGATAATTCCGGTCATTCTGGCGTCTGAGCCGGCCCCTTTGTGCTATTACCCATAGCCTGAATTTTCGGAACGCGTCCTCTGATGTCATCTCAATCGCTGCCCAAGCTCAAATCCGCCCGCCGCCCGCGGTTCGTCATGCGCTGGTATTCCTGGTTGTTGCTGGTGGGCGTCATTGCCTATGGCTTGGCGTATGCCATGCACTGGGATGACCGCGGGCTGCTTTGGGTGAAGGAGCGTTTCGAGAGCCCCGCCGGGCAGAAGGAAAGCATCTGGCTGCCTGGCTACCGCGCGGTGATCGACGCCAAACTGTTGCCGGGGATGGAAAAGGACGAGGCATCGGATCTCTCCTACAACCCGCAGACCAAAACCCTGTTTTCGGTGATGGGCAAGAACCCGTTCCTGGTCGAGCTGACCCTGCAGGGCGACGTGCTGCGCAAGATGCCGCTGGTGGGCTGGAGCAACCCGGAAGGCGTCACCGTGATGGAGAACGGCCTGATGGCCATCGTCGACGAGCGCGAACACCTGCTGTCGATCGTCAAGGTCGACGCCGCCACCCGCGAACTCAAGCGCGACGACTATCCGAAATACGACCTGGGCCCGTCCAGGGACCAGAACAAGGCGTTCGAGGCCATCACCTGGGACAAGCGCAACCAACGCCTGCTGCTGGGCGAAGAACGCCCGCCGGCGCTGTTCACCTGGAGCAGTGACGGCAGCCAGACCCTCAAGGGCGACAAGCAGAAGCTGCCGAGCGACGAACTGGACTTGCGCAACCTTTCGGCCCTGGCCATCGACCCGCGCACCGGCCACACCCTGGTGCTGTCCGCCGACTCGCACCTGTTGCTGGAACTGGACGAAAAGGGCGAGCAGGTCAGTTTCATGACCCTGCTCGGCGGCTTCAACGGCCTGAAGAACACCATCCCCCGCGCCGAAGGCGTGACCATGGACGAGTCGGGCACGCTCTACATCGTCAGCGAGCCGAACCTGTTCTATCGCTTCGAAAAGCAGAAGTGACCCCGGCGCCCAAGGCGTGCGGTTGTCCTCACGGGCCGGCGGCCATTAAGCTTCAGTTCAGACGGGCGTGATATTCCATCCGCCCGTTTTGATTCCGAGCCCGTCCGCATGCGCCGATTCGCCCGTCCCAAACCCCTGTTCATTCTGCTGTCTGCGGTGGCCTTGATCGCGCTGATCGCCGTCGGCCAGTACCTGCGCCTGTTCGAACGGGCCTGGTTCAACCTGCATGCGCTGTGGCAGCCGCACAGCGCCGAGGCCATCGGCCTTGACCGCTACCGGGTGGCTGTCGAGGCGAAGGTCATCGACGGGCTGGACGACGATGTGTCGGCCCTGACCTACGATCCGGTGCGCAATAGCCTGTTCACCGTCACCAACAAGAACGCCGAGCTGATCGAGCTGTCGCTGGACGGCCGGATCCTGCGCCGGGTGGCGCTGATCGGTTTCGGCGATCCGGAAGCCGTGGAGTTCATCAACGCCGACACCTACGTCATCACCGACGAGCGCCAGCAGCGGCTGATCAAGATCCACCTGGAGCAGGACACCACGTTCCTCGATGCGGCCGATGCGGAGCAGATGACCCTCGGCGTGCACATGAGCGGCAACAAGGGCTTCGAAGGCCTGGCCTACGATTCGGTGGGCAAGCGCCTGTTCGTGGCCAAGGAGCGGGATCCGATGCTGATCTATGAGGTGCACGGTTTTCCGCACTTCAATCCGGAGAAGTCCTACGCCGTGCACGTGATCAACAACCCCAAGCGCGACGCCGGGATGTTCGTGCGGGATCTGTCGAGCCTGCAGTACGACGAGCGCAGCGGCCATCTGCTGGCGCTGTCCGACGAGTCGCGGCTGATTCTGGAGCTGGATGTGGACGGGCGCCCGTTGAGCACGATGTCGCTGAACGGGGGACGGCAGGGCCTGAAGAACACGGTGCCGCAGGCCGAAGGCATTGCGATGGACGACGACGGGACGCTGTACCTGGTGAGCGAGCCGAATCTGTTTTACGTCTTCAGGAAGCCTGCGCAAAACTAATTCGCTTCACAAGACACTGTGGGAGCGGGCTTGCTCGCGATGAGGGTGTATCAGTCGCCAAACATGTCGACTGATACACCGCTATCGCTGGCAAGCCAGCTCCCACAGTTTTTTTCATCTGCCCGGAAATTTCGGCTTATTCAGCCTTCAGGGTCTTCACGCCTTCAGGGGTGCCCAGCAGCAGCAGGTCCGCCGGACGCGCCGCGAACAGGCCGTTGGTGACCACGCCGACGATGGCGTTGATCTGCGCTTCCAGCTCCGCCGGGTGGGTGATCTGCAGGTTGTGCACGTCGAGGATGATGTTGCCGTTGTCGGTCAGCACGCCTTCGCGGTAGACCGGGTCGCCGCCGAGCTTCACCAGTTGGCGGGCGACGTGGCTGCGTGCCATCGGGATGACTTCCACCGGCAGCGGGAACGCGCCGAGCACCGGCACCAGCTTGCTGGCGTCGGCGATGCAGATGAAGGTCTGCGCCACGGCGGCGACGATCTTCTCGCGGGTCAGGGCCGCGCCGCCGCCCTTGATCAGGTTCAGGCGGGCATCGCTTTCGTCGGCGCCGTCGACGTAGAACTCCAGGTTGCTCACGGTGTTGAGCTCGTACACCGGAATCCCGTGGCCCTTCAGGCGCGCGGCGGTGGCTTCGGAGCTGGCGACCGCACCGTCGAACGCACCCTTGTGCAGGGCCAGGGCATCGATGAAGCAGTTGGCGGTGGAGCCGGTGCCGACCCCGACGATGCTCTTGTCGTCGAGTTTCGGAAGGATGAAGTCGACGGCGGCCTGGGCCACGGCCTGTTTGAGTTGATCCTGGGTCATGCGGGCTCCGGAAGCGGGCAAGGTGAGAACGGAAAGGCCGGCATTATAGCCCCAAGCCGGGGTAAAACCTCGGGATTCGTGTGGTCGTGCGGCCAAAAGCCGGGTTAGACTCCTTGGCCCTGCCCAACCCGCCCAGTGATGCCTTCCGATGCTCGAACAGTACGTCAAAAAGATCCTCACCTCGCGCGTTTACGACGTTGCCGTAGAAACCCCGCTGCAGAACGCCCGCCAGCTCTCCGAGCGGCTGGGCAACGACATCTGGCTCAAGCGCGAAGACCTGCAGCCGGTGTTCTCGTTCAAGATCCGCGGGGCCTACAACAAGCTGACCCAGCTGACCGACGAAGAGCGCGCCCGCGGCGTGGTCACCGCCTCGGCGGGCAACCATGCCCAGGGCCTGGCCCTGGCGGCGAAGGTGCTGGGGGTGAAGGCCACCATCGTGATGCCCAAGACCACCCCGGAGATCAAGGTCGAAGGCGTGCGTTCCCGGGGCGGCAAGGTGGTGCTGCACGGCGACTCGTTCCCGGAGGCCCTGGCCTATTCGCTGAAGCTGGTCGATGAGAAGGGCTACGTCTACATCCACCCTTACGATGATCCGCACACCATCGCCGGGCAGGGCACCGTGGCGATGGAGATCCTGCGCCAGCACCCGCAGCCGCTGGACGCGATCTTCGTGCCGGTCGGCGGCGGCGGGCTGATCGCCGGCATCGCGGCCTACGTGAAGTACCTGCGTCCCGACATCAAGGTCATCGGCGTCGAGCCCGACGACTCCAACTGCCTGCAAGCGGCGATGGCGGCGGGCGAGCGGGTGGTGCTGCCGACGGTGGGCATTTTCGCCGACGGCGTGGCGGTGGCCCAGATCGGCCAGCACACCTTCGACATCTGCAAGGATTACGTCGATGAGGTGATCACCGTCAGCACCGACGAAATCTGCGCGGCGATCAAGGACATCTACGACGATACCCGTTCGATCACCGAACCCGCCGGCGCCCTGGGCGTGGCCGGGATCAAGAAGTACGTTGAGCAGCGCGGCGTGGTCGGCAAGACCTTCGTCGCCATCGACTCCGGCGCCAACGTCAACTTCGACCGCCTGCGCCACGTGGCCGAGCGCGCCGAACTGGGCGAGGGCCGCGAAGCGATCATCGCCGTGACCATCCCGGAGAAGGCCGGCAGCTTCAAGGCGTTCTGCGAAGCCATCGGCAAGCGCCAGATCACCGAATTCAACTACCGCTACAGCACCGGCAGCGAAGCGCACATCTTCGTCGGCGTGCAGACCCACCCCGACAGCGACCCGCGCAGCGCCCTGCTGGCGAGCCTGACCGAACAGGGCTTCCCGGTGATCGACCTGACCGACAACGAACTGGCCAAGCTGCACATCCGCCACATGGTCGGCGGGCGCGCGGCGCAGGTGGTCGACGAGGTGGTGCTGCGCTTCGAGTTCCCGGAGCGTCCGGGGGCGCTGTTCAACTTTCTCAACAAGCTCGGCGGGCGCTGGAACATCTCGATGTTCCACTACCGCAACCACGGCGCGGCGGACGGCCGGGTGGTGGCGGGCCTGCAGGTGCCGCACGAAGAGCGTCACCTGGTGCCTGCGGCGCTCGAGGCGATCGGCTATCCGTACTGGGACGAAAGCGACAACCCGGCCTATCAGCTGTTTCTCGGCTGAGCGGCTACGCTGATGGGCAGGCCATAAGGAAACCGGATCATGGAAACGTTGACTGCCCTCAAGGTGGCGCACACGGCGGCGACGGCGGTGCTGTTGCTCGGCGCGCTGGGCTTGGGCGCCTGGGTCTTCCTGGCGCGGCGCAAGGGTGACGCCACCGCAGGCAGCCGCACGCTGCAGCGGCCGCGGGTGTTCGTCTGGCTGCTGATGGCGCTGGCGCTGCTGAGCATGCCGTTCACCGGCTGGTGGATGGTGCATCTGGTGGGCTGGCCGCTGGGGCAGACGTGGCTGCTGGCCTCCAGCGTGCTCTACACCGTGGCGGCGCTGGCGTGGTTCTGGCTGCTGGTGCGGCTGAACCGGCTGCGCAAGGCGCCGGGCGGGGTGGGGCGGTTCAGCCTGGCCTTGGCGCTGTTCGGCCTGGTCTGTCTTGTGGCGATTGCCGGATTGATGGGGGCCAAGCCTGTCTGAGGGCTTGAACCCGTGGTGAGCCAATCGCTGGCAAGCCAGCTCCCACAGGGCTCTCTAGCGTTCACAGTGCCTGTGCTCGCCGCAGAACCTTGTGGGAGCCGGCTTGCCGGCGATAGCGGCATCAGCCGCGCAGGCTGAGCACCGGCCAGCCTCGCTTCTCGGCCTCGGCCAACAGGTTCGGATCCGGATCCACCGCCACCGGGTTCGCCACCTGCTCCAGCAGCGGCAGGTCATTCATCGAGTCGCTGTAGAAGTAACTGCCTTCCAGCGAATGCCCGGTCTCTTCCAGCCAGCGGTTCAACCGCGTCACCTTGCCTTCACGGAAACACGGCACGTCGGTGCTGCGCCCGGTGTAGCGGCCGTCCTGCATCTCGCACTCGGTGGCGATCAGGGTCTCGACGCCCAGGCGCACGGCAATCGGCGCGGTGACGAAACGGTTGGTGGCGGTGATGATCACCAGCTTGTCGCCGGCGTCGCGGTGCTGCTTGAGCAGCGCCAGCGCCTTGGGCAGCACGATCGGTTCGATGCAGTCGCGCATGTAGTCGCTGTGCCATTGGTCGAGCACGGCCATTTCGGTGCGGCCGAGGATCTCCAGGCAGAAGTTCAGGTACGCGGCGTTGTCCAGCTTGCCGGCCAGATAGTCCTGGTAGAACTCGTCGTTGCGCGCCTTGTAGGCGACCGGGTCGAGGAAGCCGCGTTCGCACAGGTAGTCGCCCCAGGCGTGATCGCTGTCGCCGCCCAGAAGGGTGTTGTCCAAATCGAAGAGTGCCAGGCGCATTGCAGTTACCCGCTGAAAAGTCAGTGAAAAGGGGACAAGAATACGGTCTTTTCACAAGAGTGCACATAAGCTGGGAACCTTCGTTGCCGCCTTCACGACCTTTGTGGAACAATGCGGCGACATGCGTTTGCGAGGTTGTTGCCGTGATCGACCCCGATGGTTTCCGCCCCAATGTCGGGATCATTCTGACGAATGACGCCGGCCAGGTGCTATGGGCCCGCCGTATCAATCAGGACGCCTGGCAGTTTCCGCAAGGGGGGATCAACCCCGACGAGACGCCGGAAGACGCCTTGTACCGCGAGCTGAACGAAGAAGTGGGCCTGGAGCGCGAAGATGTTGAAATTCTCGCCTGTACCCGGGGCTGGTTGCGCTATCGTTTGCCGCAGCGTCTGGTGCGTACCCACAGCCAGCCGCTGTGCATCGGCCAGAAGCAGAAGTGGTTTCTCCTGCGCCTGATCTCCAACGAGCAGCGGGTGCGGATGGATTTGACCGGTAAACCGGAGTTCGATGGCTGGCGTTGGGTCAGCTATTGGTATCCGCTGGGCCAGGTGGTGACATTCAAGCGCGAGGTGTACCGGCGCGCCCTCAAAGAGCTTGCCCCGCGCCTGCTGGCGCGCGACTGACGACGGAGTTCGACCCCGAGCCATGCTCAATACGCTGCGCAAGATCGTCCAGGAAGTTAACTCCGCCAAGGATCTCAAGGCGGCGTTGGGGATTATTGTGTTGCGCGTCAAAGAGGCCATGGGCAGCCAGGTCTGCTCGGTCTACCTGCTCGACCCCGAGACCAACCGCTTCGTGCTGATGGCCACCGAGGGCTTGAACAAGCGCTCGATCGGCAAGGTCAGCATGGCGCCCAACGAAGGTCTGGTCGGCCTGGTCGGCACGCGTGAAGAACCCCTGAACCTCGAAAACGCCGCGGACCACCCGCGCTACCGCTACTTCGCCGAGACCGGCGAGGAGCGCTACGCCTCGTTCCTCGGGGCGCCGATCATCCACCACCGCCGCGTCGTCGGCGTGTTGGTCATCCAGCAGAAAGAACGCCGCCAGTTCGACGAAGGCGAAGAGGCCTTCCTCGTGACCATGAGCGCCCAGCTCGCGGGCGTGATCGCCCACGCCGAGGCCACCGGCTCGATCCGCGGCCTGGGCCGTCAGGGCAAGGGCATCCAGGAAGCCAAGTTCGTCGGCGTTCCGGGCTCGCCGGGCGCGGCGGTCGGCACCGCCGTGGTCATGCTGCCGCCGGCGGACCTGGACGTGGTGCCGGACAAGGCCGTCGCCGACATCGACGCCGAGCTGGCGCTGTTCAAGAACGCCCTCGAAGGCGTGCGCGCCGACATGCGCGCCTTGTCGGCCAAGCTGGCGACCCAGCTGCGCCCCGAAGAGCGCGCGCTGTTCGACGTCTACCTGATGATGCTCGACGATGCCTCGCTGGGCAGCGAAGTCACCACCGTGATCAAGACCGGCCAATGGGCCCAGGGCGCGTTGCGCCAGGTGGTCACCGATCACGTCAACCGTTTCGAACTGATGGACGACGCCTACCTGCGTGAGCGGGCGTCGGACGTCAAGGACCTGGGCCGCCGCCTGCTCGCCTACCTGCAGGAAGAGCGTCAGCAGAACCTGGTCTACCCGGAAAAGACCATCCTGGTCAGCGAAGAACTGACGCCGGCCATGCTCGGCGAGGTGCCGGAAGGCACGCTGGTCGGCCTGGTCTCGGTGCTGGGCTCGGGCAACTCCCACGTCGCGATCCTGGCCCGGGCCATGGGCATCCCGACGGTGATGGGCCTGGTCGACCTGCCGTACGCCAAGGTCGACGGCATCGAAATAATCGTCGACGGCCACCGCGGCGAGGTCTACACCAACCCCGGCGAAGTGCTGCGCAAGCAGTTCGCCGAAGTGGTGGAAGAAGAGAAGCAGCTGGCCCTGGGCCTCGACGCGCTGCGCGACCTGCCGTGCGTGACCCTCGACGGGCACCGCATGCCGCTGTGGGTCAACACCGGCCTGCTGGCGGACGTGGCCCGCGCCCAGAAGCGCGGCGCCGAAGGCGTCGGCCTGTACCGCACCGAAGTGCCGTTCATGATCAACCAGCGCTTCCCCAGCGAAAAGGAGCAACTGGCGATCTACCGCGAGCAGCTCGCCGCGTTCCACCCGCAGCCGGTGACCATGCGGACCCTGGACATCGGCGGCGACAAGGCGCTGTCGTACTTCCCGATCAAGGAAGACAACCCGTTCCTGGGCTGGCGCGGCATCCGCGTCACCCTCGACCACCCGGAAATCTTCCTGGTGCAGACCCGCGCGATGCTCAAGGCCAGCGAAGGCCTGAACAACCTGCGGATCCTGCTGCCGATGATCTCCGGCATCCACGAGCTGGAAGAGGCGCTGCACCTGATCCACCGGGCCTGGGGCGAGGTGCGCGACGAGGGCACCGACGTGCCGATGCCGCCGGTGGGGGTGATGATCGAGATTCCGGCGGCGGTCTACCAGACCAGGGAACTGGCACGGATGGTGGACTTCCTGTCCGTCGGCTCCAACGACCTGACCCAGTACCTGCTGGCGGTGGACCGCAACAACCCGCGGGTGGCCGACCTCTACGACTACCTGCACCCGGCGGTGCTGCAGGCCTTGCAGATTGTGGTGCGCGACGCCCACGCCGAAGGCAAGCCGGTGAGCATCTGCGGCGAAATGGCCGGCGACCCGGCGGCCGCGGTGCTGTTGATGGCGATGGGCTTCGACAGCCTGTCGATGAACGCCACCAACCTGCCGAAGGTGAAGTGGATGCTGCGTCAGATCAACCTGAGCAAGTCCAGGGACCTGTTGGCGGAACTGATGACCATCGACAACCCGCAGGTCATCCACAGCTCGCTGCAACTGGCCCTGAAGAACCTGGGGCTGTCGCGGATGATCAACCCGGCGCCGGTCAAGACCGCCTGAACACGTGTGGCGAGGGAGCAAGCGCCCTCGCCACGTCAGACGCTCAAGTCCACCTCCCCGAGATGCCCGCCGAACGGGCCGAAGCTGCGCTCCACGATCCGGCGCGTGCCGTCCGCCTGCACGATCAGCGCCGTGCTCGCCCGCGTCCCGTAGCTCTGGCTGGCGATGAACACGCTCGACAGCAGCGACTCGGTCGCCCGTCCCACGCCGGTGTCCGGCAACTCCGCCTCCGGCGCCGGTTGCGCGTCGGCCAGCAGCGCCAGCAACCGTTCGGGCTGCGGATCGTCCAGCACCGCATTCAAGGCCGCCTTGGCCTTGAGCAGTTTCGGCCAGGGTGTGTCCAGCCCGGCGTTGGACAGTCCGTAGACCCCCGGCGGCAGCATCACCGGCTCCGGGTCGCGGGCGTTGAAGTGCCACAGTTCGTTGGCGTTGCCCAGCAGCAGGTTGAACCCGGCGTACTGCGCCGAGCGTTCGACGACGTCGGCCAGATAGTCGTCGATCGACAGCTCCCCGGTCAGGAACCCGGCCACCAGCCCGCCCCGCGAACGCTGCGCCGGCGGCTGGCCGGGGTCGCGGATGTTGGTCAGCGCCGCGAACCGGCCGTGGGCGCCCAGGCCCAGCCAGGTGCCGCCCGCCTCCAGGTCCCGCCCGGCGTGGACGTGGGGCGCCTCCGGCCACGGGGCCAGCGGCAGGCTGGGCCGGGCGTAGAACTCGTCGCGGTTGGCCGCGACGATCAGCGGTTGGGCATGATCCGGCCGCCAGGCGAAAACGATCAGGCACATAAGGTTGTCCTTGTGCGTTTTTTGCCCACTCTACGCAGTCATCGCCCGCGCATCCATCGCAAGTGGAGCCTGAGGCCATGCATCCGTTACCATGCCGCTCCGGTTTTGGGGACGCGTCGGGGGAGGCGGTCATGGAATTTCTGCTCTATCTGGCGTTGGGCGCCTGCGCAGGCGTACTGGCTGGGCTGTTCGGGGTCGGCGGCGGGATCATCATCGTCCCGGTGCTGGTGTTCAGTTTCACCTTGCAAGGCTTCGACCCGTCGATCCTGACCCACCTGGCGGTGGGCACGTCGCTGGCGACGATCATCTTCACCTCGGTCAACGCCGTGCGCGAACACCATCGCCGGGGCGCGGTGCGCTGGCCGATCTTCGTCTGGATGACGGTCGGCATCCTGGTCGGCGCCGGGCTGGGCGCACTGACCGCCGAAGCGATCTCGGGCCCTCACCTGCAAAAGATCATCGGCGTGTTCGCCCTGGTGATCGCCGCGCAACTGGCCCTGGAGGCCAAGCCCAAGGCCAGCCGGACGGTGCCGGGCAAGCTCGGCCTGACCGTGGCCGGCAGCGTGATCGGCTGGGCCTCGGCGATCTTCGGCATCGGCGGCGGCTCGCTGACCGTGCCGTTCCTGACCTGGCGCAGCGTGCCGATGCAGCAGGCGGTGGCGACGTCGTCGGCCTGCGGTTTGCCGATCGCGGTGGCCAGTGCGATAAGTTTCATGATTCTGGGCTGGCACGATCCGCTGTTGCCGGCCCATAGTCTCGGTTTCGTGTACCTGCCGGCGCTGTTGGGGATCGCCCTGACCAGCATGGTCTTCGCCCGCCTCGGCGCGCGCCTGGCCCACAAGCTGTCGCCGAAGTTGCTCAAACGCCTGTTCGCCGCTTTGCTGTTCTGCGTGGGCCTGAACTTTCTGTTGTGAGCCGGCGCAATCCTGACTTAATCCTGAGGTGGCAGCGTCCCCCGGGAATGTTGAAGACCTGAACTCTAACGAGGAGTCGCAATGCTGCCTTACCCGCAGATCGACCCGGTGGCGGTTGCCATCGGTCCGTTGAAAATCCACTGGTACGGCCTGATGTACCTGATCGGCATCGGCGGCGCGTGGCTGCTGGCGTCGCGCCGGCTCAACCGTTTCGACCCGACCTGGACGAAGGAGAAGCTCTCCGACCTGGTGTTCTGGCTGTCCATGGGCGTGATCGTCGGCGGGCGCCTGGGCTACGTGCTGTTCTATGACCTGAGCGCCTACCTGGCCAACCCGACGCTGATCTTCGAGGTGTGGAAGGGCGGCATGTCGTTCCACGGCGGCTTCATCGGCGTGATGCTGGCGGCGCTGTGGTTCGGCAAGCGCAACAACAAGTCGTTCTTCCAGCTGATGGACTTCGTCGCGCCGATGGTGCCGATCGGCCTGGGGGCCGGGCGCATCGGCAACTTCATCAACGCCGAGCTGTGGGGCAAGCCGACCGACGTGCCGTGGGCGATGATCTTCCCGCCGTTCAGCGATCCGGCGCAGCTGCCGCGCCACCCGTCGCAGCTTTACCAGTTCGCCCTCGAAGGCGTGGCGCTGTTCCTGATCCTCTGGCTGTTCTCGCGCAAGCCGCGTCCGACCATGGCCGTTTCGGGCATGTTCGCGCTGTTCTACGGGATCTTCCGGTTCATCGTCGAGTTCGTCCGCGTGCCGGACGCGCAGTTGGGCTACTTGGCCTGGAACTGGCTGACCATGGGCCAGGTGCTGTGCGTGCCGATGATCGTCGGCGGGCTGTTCCTGATCTGGCTGGCCTACCGTCGCGCGCCGGCGGCGCCGGTCGCTCCGACGGCTTAACATACGGACCCCGGCGCCGGACGCCGGGGCTCAAAGGAAACAGGTAACCCATGAAGCAATATCTTGATCTGGTGTCCCACGTCATCAACAACGGCACCAAGCAGGCCAACCGCACCGGCGTGAACACCATCAGCTTTCCGGGCGCCATGCTGCGCTTCGACCTGCAGGAAGGCTTTCCGGCGATCACCACCCGCAAGATGGCCTTCAAGTCGGCCATCGGCGAGATGTGCGGTTTTCTGCGCGGGGTGAACAACGCCGCCGAGTTCCGGGCGCTGGGCTGCAAGGTCTGGGACCAGAACGCCAACGAAAACGCCCAGTGGCTGGCCAACCCGTTCCGTCAGGGCGAAGACGACCTGGGCGAGATCTACGGCGTGCAGTGGCGCAAGTGGCCGGCGTACAAGCAGATCCCGCTGAGCAACGCCGCCGCCATCGAACAGACCCTGAGCCAGGGCTACCGGCAGATCGCCGAGGGCGAAGAGGACGGCCAGGCCTACGTGGTGCTGTACAAGGCCATCGACCAGGTGCGCCAGTGCGTCGACACGATCATCAAGGATCCGGGCAGCCGGCGCATCCTGTTCCACGGCTGGAACTGCGCCCAGCTCGACGAGATGGCCCTGCCGCCGTGCCACCTGCTGTACCAGTTCCACCCGAACGTCGAGACCCGGGAAATCTCCCTGACGCTCTACATCCGCTCCAACGACCTGGGCCTGGGCACGCCGTTCAACCTCACCGAAGGCGCCGCGCTGCTGAGCCTGATCGGCCGCCTGACCGGCTACACGCCGCGCTGGTTCACCTATTTCATCGGCGATGCGCACGTCTATGAGAACCACCTGGACATGCTCAACGAACAGCTCAAGCGCGAGCCGTTCGCCATGCCGAAACTGAAGATCTCCGACCGCGTGCCGGAATTCGCCAAGACCGGCGTGTACCAGCCGGAGTGGCTGGAATTGGTGGAGCCTGGTGACTTCTCCCTGGAAGGCTACGAGCACCATGCGCCGATGACCGCGCCGATGGCGGTCTGAAGCCCGGCTCCGCAGAGCCTGGGCTGACGCCATCGCCAGCAGGCTGGCTCCCACAGGGCGTTCGGTTGGATGCTGGGGCGGCGGTCACTGCAAGACAATGTGGGAGCGAGCCTGCTCGCGATGACGGTGTGTCAGCCAAGGATGGATCGGCTGACGCAACGCTTTCGCCGGCGGGTTCGCTCCCACATTTGTTTTGGGGTGTTCTTAATGGCCGTGGCTCCGGCCCACGTGGGAATGCTCGACTTCCGTCGCCGTAACCCCGCCGCTCACTTCCAGCCGTTGCAGGATCCCGCACTGATCCGCTTCCGGCCCCTCGCCACAACGCTGGCGCAGGTCGAGCAGTTGCGCCTGCAAGGCCAGCAAGCCGTCGATCCGCGCCTTGACGTGCTGGATGTGTTCGTCGATCAGGGCGTTCACGCTCTCGCACTGGTCCTGCGGACTGTCGCGCAGGGTGAGCAATGCGCGGATCTCTTCGAGGGTCATGTCCAGGGTGCGGCAGTTGCGGATGAAGGTCAGCCGTTCGGCGTGGGCCTGGGTGTAGACCCGGTAGTTGCCGTCGCTGCGGGCCGGTTCCGGCAGCAGGTTTTCGCGCTCGTAGTAGCGGATGGTCTCCACGGCGCAGTCGGTGAGTTTTGCCAGTTCTCCGATCTTCATGACGGCAATCTCCAAAAGGGTGCTTGACCCTATAGTGGCTACAGGGTCTTTACTTGGCAACAGGCACCTTCATGGACGCGACCGATGAGCGATTCCCTGCACACCCACAGCCACAAACCTGGCGAGCACGATCACAGCCACGAGCATGATCACGAACATGGCCACAGCCCGAAACTGCAGCCTGTGCACAAGCACGCCCATGGCGGCGACGCCTGCTGCTCGGCGAAAACCGCCGCACCGGCACTGATCCGGCTGAGCGAGGCGCCGAGCGCCGACGCCCGGTTGAGCAGCTTCCGCATCGAGGCGATGGACTGCCCGACCGAGCAGACCCTGATCCAGAACAAGCTCGGCAAACTGGCCGGCATTCAGCAACTGGAATTCAACCTGATCAACCGCGTGCTCGGCGTGACCCATACGCTGGCGGACACCGCGCCGATCACTGAGGCGATCAAGTCCCTGGGCATGCAGGCCGAACCGCTGGAGGCCGGCGTCGAGACGCCAGCCCCGGCACCGGCGAAGAAGCACTGGTGGCCGCTGGCGCTGTCCGGAGTCGGTGCGCTGGCGGCGGAGGTCATCCATTTCACCAACGCCGCGCCGACCTGGGTGGTGGCGATCGTCGCGCTGGTGTCGATCCTCAGCGGTGGCCTTGGCACCTACAAAAAGGGCTGGATCGCCCTGAAGAACCGCAACCTCAACATCAACGCCCTGATGAGCATCGCCGTGACCGGCGCCGTGCTGATCGGCCAATGGCCGGAAGCGGCGATGGTGATGTTCCTGTTCACCGTGGCCGAGCTGATCGAGGCCCGTTCGCTGGACCGGGCGCGCAACGCCATCAGCGGCCTGATGCAGATGACGCCGGAGCAAGCCACTGTATTGCAGGCTGACGGCAACTGGGTCGAACGCGAGGTCAAAGGCATCGATCTCGGTGCCCGGGTGCGGGTCAAGCCCGGCGAGCGCATCGCCCTCGACGGTGAAGTCGTGAGCGGCCGCTCGACCATCGACCAGGCGCCGATCACCGGGGAAAGCCTGCCGGTGGAGAAAACCGTTGGCGACAAGGTGTTCGCCGGCACCATCAACCAGGCCGGTTCCCTTGAGTACACCGTGACCGCGGCGGCGAACCATTCGACCCTGGCGCGGATCATCAACGCCGTCGAGCAGGCCCAGGGCGCGCGGGCGCCGACCCAGCGCTTCGTCGACCGGTTCTCGAAGGTCTACACCCCGGCGGTGTTCATCCTCGCGCTGGCCGTGGCGGTGATCCCGCCGCTGTTCATGGGCGCGGCATGGTTCGACTGGATCTACCGCGCACTGGTGCTGCTGGTGGTGGCATGCCCGTGCGCCCTGGTGATCTCCACCCCGGTGACCATCGTCAGCGGCCTGGCCGCGGCGGCGCGCAAGGGCATCCTGGTCAAGGGCGGCGTGTACCTGGAGGGCGGTTTCAAGCTCGACTATGTGGCGCTGGACAAGACCGGCACCATCACCCACGGCAAACCGGTGCAGACCGACTACCTGGCCCTCGACCCGACCGCCGAAGCCCTGGCCCCGGCCATCGCCGCCGCCCTGGCCGGGCGTTCCGACCACCCGGTGTCGCTGGCCATCGCCAATGCCGCTGTGGATAAGAACCTGACCCTGCCGGTTGTGGATAACTTCACCGCGCTGACCGGTCGCGGGGTGAAGGGCGAAGTGGACGGCCAGACCTACCACCTGGGCAACCACCGTCTGGTGGAAGAGCTGGGGCTGTGCTCGCCGCAGCTGGAAGAAAAACTGTTCGCGCTGGAGAAACAGGGCAAGTCCGTGGTGCTGCTGCTCGACCGCTCGGGCCCGCTGGCGCTGTTCGCCGTGGCCGACACGGTCAAGGACACCAGCCGCGAAGCCATTCGCCAATTGCACGATCTGGGCGTGAAGACCCTGATGCTCACCGGCGACAACGTCCACACCGCCCAGGCGATCGCGGCGCAGGTCGGCATCGACCAGGCCAAGGGCGACCTGTTGCCCACCGACAAGCTGCAAGCCATCGAAGGCCTGTATGCCCAAGGCCACCGGGTCGGCATGGTCGGCGACGGCATCAACGACGCCCCGGCGCTGGCCCGGGCCGAGATCGGCTTCGCCATGGCGGCGGCCGGCACCGACACCGCCATCGAAACCGCCGATGTCGCCCTGATGGACGACGATCTGCGCAAGATTCCGGCGTTCATCAGCCTGTCGCGCCACACGGCGGCTATCCTCAAGCAGAACATCGCGTTGGCGCTGGTGATCAAAGCGATCTTTCTTGGGGTAACCTTCGCCGGGGTCGCCACCATGTGGATGGCGGTGTTCGCCGACATGGGCGTCAGCCTGCTGGTGGTGTTCAACGGTTTGCGCCTGCTGCGCAAGTAAGAGAGAGGGGCGGTTGTGCTGAGTGCCGAGCTGAAGGCGTTTTACATGGTGGCCCGGTTGGGCAGCATCACGCTGGCGGCAAAGAAGCTGGGCCTGAGCCAACCGACCGTGACCACCCAGATCCGCCACCTGGAGAGCCAGTATTCGGTGGAGCTGTTCTACCGCGGCGGCCGCCGCCTCACCGTCAGCGACGAAGGCGCGCGGCTGCTGCCGATGGTCAAGGCGCTGTTGCAGCAGGAGGCGGACATCGAGTTCTTCCTGCGCAACAGCGGCCAGGTGCAGGGTACGTTGCGCATCGCCGCCACCGCGCCGTACTACATCCTCGACCTGGTGAAGGCGTTCCGCGAGCGGCTGCCCCAGGTGGAGGTGTCGATGGAGATCGGCAACTCCCAGCAAGTGCTCGAAGCGCTGGAGGACTACCGGGTGGACGTCGCGGCCTCGTCGCAGTTGCTGGAGGATGCCCGGCTGATCCGCCGGGTGCTCGGCAGCGACCCGCTGGTGCTGGCGGTGCACCGCAACCATCCGCTGGCGGCGCATGACCATGTGGCGCTGAGCGCGCTGGCCGGGCATACCCTGCTGATGCGCGAGTCCGGCTCCACCACCCGCCGCCTGACCGAAGAACTGCTGGCCGGCGCCGGCGTGGGCTTCGGCCCGCTGCTGGAGATCGGCAGCCGCGAATCGATCCGCGAGGCGGTGCTGCGCAACATCGGCATCAGCATCATCGCCCGCCAGGAAGTGCCCCACGATCCGCAGCTGCGGGTGCTGACCCTGGAGAACGCGCCGCAGATCCCCGAATACCTCTACTGCCTCAAAGAGCGCAAAGGCGCCCGGTTGCCGGCGGCTTTCCTCGGCCTGGCGCAGGAAATGTCCCCAGCCTGAGACTTTTCGGTGCCTGTGCCGGCCTCATCGCTGGCAAGTCGAGTCGTCGCACCGCAGCTCCCGCAGTTGTCCTTGGTGCTCACAAAATAGGTATCCACTGAAGCTCCCTGTGGGAGCCGGCTTGCCAGCGATGGGGACAGATCAAACAACACATGATCTGAAGTCCTGAACCCAAATCCATGAATACCACTATCGGCCGTTTTTGCCCGACTGCCATATGACGGACGCATTACAACCCTAGGATGGCCCTCATCTGCTCGATGAGGCCTGCCCATGAACCCTGCAACCGTCCTGACCACTCCCGGCGCACCGATGAAAGTGCGCAACGTGCAAAAGCGCTTCGGCGCGTTCACGGCGCTGGACAACGTCTCCCTCGACGTGGCCGCCGGCGAGCTGGTGTGCCTGCTCGGCCCGTCGGGCTGCGGCAAGACCACCTTGCTGCGCTGCATCGCCGGCCTGGAGAAGCAGGACAGCGGCGAGCTGTACCTCGGCGAGCGCGACGTGTCCCACCTGGCGCCCCAGGCCCGGGACTACGGCATTCTGTTCCAGTCCTACGCCTTGTTCCCCAACCTGACCGTCGAAGCGAACATCGCCTACGGCCTGGCCGGCAGCGGCCGCGACGAAGTGCGCCGCCGGGTCGGTCAGATGCTGGAACTGGTGGGCCTGGTCGGCAGCGAGAAAAAGTACCCCGGCCAACTGTCCGGCGGTCAGCAGCAACGGGTCGCCCTGGCCCGGGCCCTGGCGCCGTCGCCGTCGCTGCTGCTGCTCGACGAGCCGATGTCGGCCCTCGACGCCCGGGTGCGCGAGCACCTGTGCACCGAACTGCGCCAACTGCAGCGCAACCTCGGCATCACCACCCTGATGGTCACCCACAACCAGGACGAAGCCATGCTGATGGCCGACCGCATCGCCGTGATGCACAACGGCAAGGTCGAGCAGTACGCCACGCCCCAGGAGATCTACGACCGTCCGGCCACGCCGTTCGTCGCCGAATTCGTCGGCCAGGGCAACTGGCTGCCGTTCCAGCGCAGCAGCGACAGCCATGCGCGGGTCGGCGGGATGAACCTGCGCCTGGCCGACGGCAGCGTCCACAGCCCTTCCGGCCGCCTGTTCTGCCGTCCGGAAGCGATCAGCGTCAATCCGCTGGTGCACGAGGAAAACCTGTTCCCGGCCAAGGTGCGTGAGATCACGTTCCTCGGCAACCGCTGCCGCATGAGCTTCGAGCTCGACCAGTTGCCCGGCCACGCGCTGCTCGCCGAACTGGCCCCGGAAGCCATGCCGCGCCTGGGCGCGCAGCAGATCATGGTGGCCCTGCCGCCGCGCAGCCTGCAGGTGTTTGCCTGATGGGCGCAAACATGGCGCTGCCGCTGCCGCACAAGCAGGCGCGGCAGGTGTCCGGGGCCGAGATCGGCGACCGGGTCTTCGTGCTCGGCGGCAAGCTCCTGCTGCTGGTGCTGCTCGGTATTGCGGTGTTGCTGCCGTTGCTGGCGATCTTCTGGCGCGGCTACAGCAGCGAAGCCGGGCAGGGCGGTGGCTGGCTCGCCGCGAAGGAGCTGGTGAGCAGCGACAATTTCCATTGGCTGCTCGGCAATAGCCTGAAGGTTTCCCTCAGCGTCGCGGCCATCGTCGTACCGCTGGCCTACCTGTTTGCCTACGCCTTGCAGCGCACGTTGATTCCCGGCAAAGGCATCTGGCGCGGGATTTCGTTGCTGCCGCTGATGGCGCCATCGATGCTGCCGGGGATTGCCCTGGTCTATCTGTTCGGCAATCAGGGCCTGTTGCGCGGGCTGCTGTCGGACAACATCTATGGTTTCTGGGGGATTGTTCTGGGTGAGGTGATCTACACCTTCCCACACGCTTTGATGATCTTGCTGTCAGCACTGTCGTTGGCGGATGCGCGTCTGTTCGACGCTGCGTCGAGCATGGGTGCCAGTCCTGCGAAGGCCTTTCGCAGCATCACCTGGCCCGCGACCCGTCAGGCCGTGTTCGCCGCGTTCTGTCTGGTGTTCACCCTGACCATCACCGATTTCGGTGTGCCGGTGGTGGTGGGTGGCGACTATCAGGTGCTGGCGCTGGAAGCCTACAAAGCGGTGGTCGGCCAGCAGCAATTCGGTCGCGGCGCGTTGATCGGCATGGTTCTGCTGCTGCCGGCGCTGTTCAGTTTTGGTGTCGATGCGTGGCTGCGTCGCCGTCATGGCGACGCCATGAACGGTCGCGCCCAGGTGTTCAAACCGGCACCGTCGAAGAAGCGCGATGCCTTTTATCTCAGCGTGGTCCTGCTGATCAGCGCAGCGTTGCTGCTGGTGTTCGGCATGGCCGTGTTCTCGTCGCTGGTGAAGTTCTGGCCGTACAACCTGTCGCTGTCGCTCAACCACTACCAGTTCGACGAGACCGCCGGCGGTGGCTGGCTGGCCTACGGCAACAGTTTGAAGATGGCGCTGGGCACGGCGTTGATCGGCAGTGTGCTGATCTTCACCGGCGCCTACCTGATGGAAAAGACCCGCAGCCAGCGCGGGCTGAATCTGACGCTGCGGATGCTCAGTTTCGTGCCGATGGCGGTGCCGGGGCTGGTGCTCGGTCTGGGTTACGTCTTCTTCTTCAACCTGACCGGCAACCCGCTGCACGTGTTGTACGGAACCATGACCCTGCTGATCGTCTGCACCATTGCGCACTATTTGACCACTGCGCAGATGACCGCCACCACCGCGCTGCGCCAGCTCGACGCCGAATTCGAAGCCGCCGCACTGTCGCTGAAGGCGCCGCTGTACCGCCATTACCTGCGGGTGACCGTGCCGATCTGCCTGCCGGCGCTGCTGGACATCGTGCGCTACCTGTTCGTTTCGGCGATGACCACCGTGTCCGCCGCGATCTTCCTCTACAGCCCCGACACCATCCTCGCGGCGGTGGCGGTGCTGAACATGGACGACGCCGGCAACGTCGGCGGCGCAGCGGCGATGTCGACCCTGATTCTGTTCACCTCGGCAGGCGTGTCCTTGCTGCTGGCGTGGGCTTCGCGCGGCTTGCTGCGCCGTTCCCAGGCCTGGCGGCAGACCGCGCCCGGCCATTGATTGTCGTCCCATCCCCTCAACTCAAGACAGGAAAAGATCATGTTCAAGCCTATGGCCCTGGCCGCCGCCGCGCTCGCCGCTTTCAGCCTGAATGCCTTCGCGGCGAAAACCGAGTTGACGGTGTACACCGCCCTCGAAGCCGAACAGCTGAAGACCTACAAGGAAGCCTTCGAGAAGGCCAACCCGGACGTCGAGATCAAGTGGGTGCGCGACTCCACCGGGATCATCACCGCCAAGCTCCTGGCCGAGAAGGAGCGTCCGCAGGCCGACGCGGTCTGGGGCCTGGCGGCGTCCAGCCTGGCGATCCTCGACCAGCAGGGCATGCTGCAAAGCTATGCGCCGAAAGACCTGGGCAAGATCGGCGGCAACTACCGCGACGCCGCCAACCCGCCGGCCTGGGTGGGCATGGACGTGTGGGCGGCAACCATCTGCTTCAACACCGTCGAGGCCGAAAAGCAGGGCCTGAGCAAACCGGTGAGCTGGCAGGACCTGACCAAACCTGAGTACAAAGGCAAGATCGTGATGCCGAACCCGGCCTCGTCCGGCACCGGTTTCCTCGACGTCAGCGCCTGGCTGCAGACCTTCGGCGAGAAGCAGGGCTGGGCCTACATGGACGGCCTGCACCAGAACATCGGCCAGTACGTCCATTCCGGCTCCAAGCCGTGCAAGCTGGCGGCGGCGGGTGAATTCCCGATCGGCATTTCCTTCGAGTACCCGGCCGTTCAACTGAAGCGTCAGGGCGCGCCGCTTGACATCATCCTGCCGAAGGAAGGCCTGGGCTGGGAGATCGAAGCCACCGCCGTGATCAAGGGCACCGCCCACGAAGAGGCGGCCAAAAAGCTCGCCGACTTCTCCGCAAGCCCGGCGGCCATGGAGCTGTACAAGGAAAACTTCGCCGTGCTCGCCCAGCCGGGCATCGCCAAGCCGCAGACCGAACTGCCGGCGGACTACGAGCAGCGCCTGATCAAGAACGACTTCGCCTGGGCTTCGAAAAACCGCGACGAGATCCTGACCGAATGGCGCAAGCGCTATGACGGCAAGTCCGAGAAAGTCGCCGCCAAGTAAGACCTTCATCGACTGACAGGGCCCCATCGCTGGCAAGCCAGCTCCCACATTGGCCGGTGTGGAACACACATTGTGTGGACACCACCAAACCTTTGGGAGCTGCGGTTCGACGAATCGACTTGCAGCGATGGCGGTCTCTCTTTCAGAGCACCTCTAGATGACACAACACAAAGACTTGCTGATCGTCGGCGCCGGCATCCTGGGCCTGTCCCACGCCTATGCCGCCGCCCGGCGCGGCCTCAAGGTCACGGTTTTCGAGCGCACCGCCACGCCACTCGGCGCGTCGGTGCGCAACTTCGGCCAGGCGCTGGTCACCGGCCAGCCGCCGGGGCCGATGCTGGAGCTGGCCAAGGCCAGCCGCGAGATCTGGGGCCAGTGGGCGCAGCTCGCCGGCCTGCAACTCAAGCGCAACGGCTCGTACCTGTTCGCCCGCACCGAGGCGGAAGAACAGTTGCTGGAAGCCTTTTGCGCCGGCCGCGCCGTCGAGCACGGCTATCGCGTGGAGCTGCTGCGCGGCGCCGCACTGCGTGATCTGTACGGCGGCCGGTTCAGCCGTCACCGCGCCGCGCTGCACGGCCTGGACGACCAGCAGCTGTACTCGCGCGAAGCGATCCCGGCGCTGATCGACTGGCTGCGCCGCGAGCTGGGCGTCGAGTTCCATTTCTCGACCCTGGTGCGCGACGTCGAACCGGGGCGCCTGCACAGCACCGCCGGAACGTTCACGGCCGGGCAGATCATCGTCTGCTCCGGCCACGACTATCAGACCTTGCTGGCCGAGCCCATCGCCGCCCTCGACCCGCAGGTCTGCCGCCTGCAGATGCTGCGCGCCCGGCCGCAGGCCAGCCTCGACCTGCAGCACGCGCTGCTCACCGGCCTCAGCTGCGTGCACTACGGCGCCTTCGCCGACCTGCCGGAAGCGGCGGCAGTGCAGGCGCAGATCCTGCGCGAGACGCCACACCTGCACGACAACGGCATTCACCTGCTGATCAGCCCCACGCCCCATGGCGAGCTGATCATCGGCGATTCGCACCATTACGGTAGGGATCCGTCGCCGTTCAACGCCGAACAGGTGGACGACTGGATGATCGGCCTGGCCGAGCACACCCTTGGCTGCAAGGTGCAGGTGGTCGAGCGTTGGCAAGGTGTCTACGGCTCCCGCGGGCCGGGGCCGTCTTCGTTCCTGCGGCCGGCGCCGGGGCTAGGCGTGGCGCTGATGCACACCGGGGTGGGCATGAGCGTCGGCCCGGCCATGGCCGAGCGCAATGTCGCACAGCTTTTCGGAGAGAACTGATGTCGAGTCACGAGCAAGTCATCGACCGGGTGTTCGGGCTATATGAGCGTTTCGGCGCCAGCGACTACATCGGCGAACCGGTGTCGCAGATCGAGCACATGTCCCAGGCGGCGCAGTTGGCCATGGCCGAAGGCTTCGACGATGAGGTCGTGCTGGCGGCGTTCTTCCATGACATCGGCCACCTGTGTGCCGAAGGCGCGGCGAACATGGGCGGTTACGGCGTGGTCAGCCACGAGCACCTGGGGGCGCAGTACCTGCGTCGTGCCGGCTTCGGCGAGCGGCTGGCGCGGCTGGTGGAGTACCACGTGCAGGCCAAGCGTTACCTGACGTTGCGCGAGCCGGGTTACGACGAGCGCCTGAGCGAGGCCAGCCGGCGCACGTTGGCCTATCAGGGCGGGGTGATGACCGACGCCGAGGCGGATGCGTTCGAGCGGGATCCACTGTGCGGGGTGAGCCTGCGCATGCGCCACTGGGACGAGCGGGCCAAGGAAATGAACGTGCCGGTGATGGATCTGGCGCTGCTCAAGGAGAAGGCGCAAAGGGTGCTGGAGCAAGTCAACAAGGCCCACGAGCCATAACGAATTCCCTGACGCACAGGAGCGATCCGCGGCGACAGAACCGGCGGCCAGGAAGGCGTAGCGTGTGTTTTTTTGACCAGGCAAGGAATGCCCAATGCGCTATTTGAAAGTCACCGTCCAGGATCGAACCGGCAACGGGCGGGCGGATTCGGTTCTGCTGCAGTTCTGCGAGCAGGTCGGCAAACCGGGCGAGGATCAGGTGATCGACAAGGCCTTCGCCCTGGACTTCGACGCCGATGGCCGCGTCGATTACAAGATGGGCGACGTCACCGGCAACGGCCGGGAGAACAACGTCGACCAACGCTTGCTGGAAAGCTTCGCCAACGCCTGCCTCAAGCTCCATTGGTTCAATCGCGGAGCGACGTGGACGCGTTTCATCAAGCTGTTTGCCGAGGATTTCCATCGCGACGGCACGCCGAACGTGGTGCGGCTGCAATGGCACGAAGGCCAAGGGCTGGCCTCGGACTGCATGCGGGGCGCCTGGAGTGTGGCGTTCGACGCGGACAACGACGGCAGGCTCGACGGCAGCGTGCAGGGCGACGTCAATCGTGACGGTCAGGTCGACCGGGTGGATCAGGCCCTGGTGCTGCAATTGGCCAGGGCATTCCTCAAATTCAACTGGCGCTGAATCGCCCGGTCACAGCAGCTGCGATGCCAGGGACTCGATCTGCTCCTGACGCGCAGCCTGACTGAGGCTTGCCTTTGGGTTGAGCGATGACCACTGCGGATGGCCGCGAGCCTTGCCCAACGCTTCCGGCAGCTTGCCTTCGCGCCAGGCCGTGTCGTGCGGATCGGTCACCTGAATGCTGTCCAGCGCCGCATGCCCGCGTGCGTTCAGGGCTTGCAGCAACTGCCGTTGCCGCAACGCCAGCAGGCGCAGCACGTTGTCGTCGACGGTCAGCTCACGCTGGCCCCTGAGTTTGCCCAGCAGGCGGTTGCCATAACCGCGGGCGGTCTGCAGCGCACCGCCGGCGATCGCACCGGCCAGCGCGGCGGCACCGAGGGTGATGCCGCCCACCAGCAGATCGACCCCGGCCCCGGCAGCGGCGCCGGCGGCGATTCCGCCGCCGACCCGTACGCCGAGTTGCTTGAGGGTCTCGGGGTTGAACAGGTCATCGCCCCAACGTCCGTCCAGCAACGGCAGGTCGCTGGCGGCCGCGTCCTGGGGGCGGAAGGCGTAGAGCTTGAGCAGGGATTCGACGCAGCGTTGCTCGCGTTGGCGCACCGCTTTGCGCAGGTCTTCCATGGCCTGTCGCTCCTGCGCTGCCTCGCTGGCCACGCTGCGCCGGCACGCGGCGCAGTCGATCAGCAGCTCGGCGATCAGGCGCACGGCGCCCTGTTGGCGGGCGAGGCGTTGGGCCTGCTGGTCGGCGATCAGGCGTTCCAGTTGCGGCCGGGCATTCTCCAGCAGCAGCGCCAGGCTTTCGTACAGCCGCCGCTCGCCGTCCTCCGGCGGGGCGACGCTGTCGAAGCGCACCAGCGCATGCAGGCCAAGACGCGCCAGCGCCTCGCGCCACTGCGGTTCGCGGTGGTCGGCGCTGCGGACGAAATTCAGCACCGGCAGCAGTGGCTTGCCGCAGCCGGCCAGCACTTCCAGCTCGTCCCGGTACTTGGCCAGCACCGGCTCCCGGGCGTCGATCACATACAGCCCGGCGTCGGAGGCGAGCAGTTGCCGCAGCACCTTGGCCTCTTGCTCGAAACGTTGGCGCGCTTCGCTGCCGTCGAGGAACCGCGCCAGCCGCGCCGGGCCGTCGAGGCGTTCGCCGGGGCGCTCCAGCCGCTCGAGAAAATCCAGCAGGGCGATGGCGTCTTCCAGGCCCGGCGTGTCGTAGAGATCGAGCAGCGGCTCGCCCTCCACCGACAGCCGCGCGCCCTCGACATGCCGGGTGGTGCTGGGGCGGTGCGAGACTTCGCCGAAGCCGACGTCGCGGGTCAGGGTGCGCAGCAGCGAAGTCTTGCCGACGTTGGTGTGGCCGACCACCGCCAGTTTCAGCGGCACTTTCCAGGCTTCAGTCATGACCGTTCTCCAGCCAGCCCATCGGGGCGCAATCGGCGAACGGCAGCTCCAGCCGTTGCAGCGCCACGTGCCAATCGCCGAGGCGTTCGGCGTCCAGCGCCTGCCCTTGAGGCGCCTGCAACAGCCAGACGCGGGTGGCGGCGGCGTTGCGCGCCAGCTCGGCGACCAGCGCCAGGCTGCCGCGGTCCGGCGAGCGCCGGGGATCGCAGGCGATGGCCAGGCGTGCGGGCGGGAAGCGGGTCAGCTGTTCGAGCAGGCGGTGCCGGGACTCGCGGCTGTCGAGGATGCCGGCGTCGCTGACGCCTTTGGGCAGTGCCGGCGGCCATGGGCGCTGCTCGTCCAGCTCGATCGCCACCAGCAGCGCCCCTTCGCTGACCTCTGCGCCGACGGCGCTTTCCACCCGGTGCAGGTGCTCCGGCGCCGCGTCGTTGATCCCTAAGCGTTCGCTGCTGGGCATCAGGCGTTCACGCAGCTGGGCGTAGCCGGGCAGGTTCAGGTCCAGGTGCAGGCGGGCGCGTCCGCGGTTCCAGCGCCAGCGGCACAGCAGCATCAGGATCAGCCGCGGCAGCACGCCGTAGATCAGCACCGCCCCGACCAGCCAGATGGCCCAGGCCTGGCGCACCAGCGCCCGGTTGTAGTCGCTGTCCAGGCCGACGCGGATCATGTCGACCCGCGGCGCGCTCCAGCCCAGGGCATGGGGAACGGCGGTCAGGGCATCGGTCAGCGCCGCGAAGAAGTCGGCGCCCAAGAGGGTGCTTTCCCAGATGAAGTCGTATTGCCGGGTCGCCATCAGCAGCACCAGCATAATCAGGGCGCTGAGCATGATCAGCAGCCAGAGCCCGTTGACCAGCGTGCCGATGGCCCAGCGGTTGAGCCTGTGCCGTTGCAGGAGCAGCATCAGCGCCGGCGGCAGCTGGGCGGCCTTGGCGTCCCGGGCGAGTTTCTCGCTGAGCCACAGCCACAGGCGGCCCAGCGCCGCGCCGTGCTCCCCGGCGAACACCAGGCCGACCGCCCAGCTCAGCAGCAGAATCAGGTTCAGCCCGAGCAGCGTGCCCAGGGCCCAGAAGATGTTGACCGGCCCGAGGCCGTTGCCCAGCGCGGAAAACGCCATGCCCGCCCCGGTGATGCAGGCCAGCGCCGCCATCAGCAGCACCGCCAGGCGTGCGCCTTGCAGCCAGTGCCTGAGCGCGGCGGTCAGCCCGTCGCGTTCGGCCAGCCACAGCGCCCGGCGCTGGATGCGCCCCGCCAGATCGCCGCCGGCGGCGCGGGCCAGGCGATTGGCTTCCAGGTCGTCCAAGGGACCTGCGTGTTCTTCGCGCAGGCGCACGGCTTCGGTCAGCCAGAGGTTTTGCAGTGGAGTCAGTTCAGTCACGCGGCGTCCCGTTGCTTGATTGAAGGGTGAGCATAACCGCTGCGGCGCTTATCGGGGCAAGCGGGGCTCTGGTATCCTCGCCGGCATGACTAAATCACTCCCCCTGAGCCTGATCGCAGCCCTCGGCGAAAACCGTGTGATCGGCATCGACAACAGCATGCCCTGGCACCTGCCGGGGGACTTCAAATACTTCAAGGCCACGACGCTCGGCAAGCCGATCATCATGGGCCGCAAGACCTGGGACTCCCTCGGCCGTCCGCTGCCGGGGCGCCTGAACATCGTGGTCAGCCGCCAGGCCGGCCTGGCGCTGGAAGGCGCAGAGGTCTATCCGTCGCTGGAGGCCGCCGTTTCGCGTGCCGAAGCGTGGGCGAAAGAGCAGGGCGTCGGTGAGCTGATGCTGATCGGCGGGGCGCAGTTGTATGCGCAGGGGCTGGCGCAGGCGGATCGTTTGTATCTGACTCGCGTGGCACTGAGCCCGGTAGGGGATGCGTGGTTTCCGGAGTTCGATCTGAACCAGTGGAAACTGGTATCGAACGTGCCGAATCCGGCTGAAGGCGACAAGCCGGCCTACAACTTCGAAGTCTGGGAGAAAAGATAGCTACAAGCTTCGAGCTGCAAGCCGCAAGTAAAAGCCGGAACGCTCTTCTTGCAGCTTGCAGCTTGCAGCTTGCAGCTTGCAGCTTGCAGCTTGCAGCTTGCAGCTTGCAGCTTGCAGCTTGCAGCTTGCAGCTAGCTCGCTAGCTCCGCATGCACATCGGCCTCCAGCAGCGCCTTGTCGGTCTGCTGCATCACTTGGCTGGTGATCGCGCCAGCGGTGATCGAACCGCTCACGTTCAGCGCCGTGCGACCCATGTCGATCAGCGGCTCGACCGAAATCAGCAACGCCACCAATGACACCGGCAAGCCCATGGCCGGCAGCACGATCAGCGCCGCGAACGTCGCGCCGCCGCCCACGCCCGCCACACCGGCCGAACTCAGGGTCACGATGGCCACCAGCGTGGCGATCCACAGCGGATCCAGCGGGTTGATGCCCACGGTCGGCGCCACCATCACCGCCAGCATGGCCGGGTACAGGCCGGCGCAGCCGTTCTGGCCGATGGTCGCGCCGAACGAGGCGGCGAAGCTGGCCACCGACTGCGGGATGCCCAGGCGGCTGGTCTGCGCCTCGATGCTCAGCGGGATGGTCGCCGCGCTGGAACGGCTGGTGAAGGCGAAGGTCAGCACCGGCCAGATCTTGCGGAAGAAGCGCAGCGGGTTGATCCCGGCCGCCGACACCAGCACGCCGTGCACCACGAACATCAGGCCAAGGCCCAGGTACGACACGACCACGAAGCTGCCCAGCTTGATGATGTCCTGCAGGTTGGAGCCGGCGACCACTTTGGTCATCAGCGCCAGCACGCCGTAGGGGGTCAGCTTCATCACCAGGCGCACCAGGCGCGTCACCCAGGCTTGCAGGGTGTCGATGGCGTTGATCACTTTCTGGCCTTTGTCGGCGTCATCCTTGAGCAATTGCAGCGCAGCCATGCCCAGGAACGCGGCGAAGATCACCACGCTGATGATCGAGGTCGGCTTGGCCCGCGCAAGGTCGGCGAAGGGGTTCTGCGGGATGAACGACAGCAGCAGCTGCGGCACGTTGAGGTCGGCGACCTTGCCGGCGTAGTCGGTCTGGATGGTTTGCAGACGGGCCATTTCCTGGGTGCCGGCCACCAGGCCTTCGGCGGTGAGGCCGAACAGGTTGGTCAGGCCGATGCCGATCAGCGCCGCGATCGCGGTGGTGAACAGCAGCGTGCCGAGGGTCAGGAAGCTGATCTTGCCCAGCGACGAGGCGTTGTGCAGGCGGGCCACGGCGCTGAGGATCGAGGCGAACACCAGCGGGATCACGATCATTTGCAGCAACTGCACGTAACCGTTGCCCACCAGGTCGAACCAGCCGATCGAGGCTTTGAGCACCGGGTCGCCGGCACCGTAGACGGTGTGCAGCGCCACGCCGAAGCCCACGCCGAGCACCAGCGCGAGCAGGACTTTTTTCGCCAGGCTCCAGGCGGTATGGCGGGTTTGCGCCAGGCCGAAGAGCAGGGCGAGGAACACCAGCAGATTGAGGATCAGCGGCAGATTCATGAGGACTCCCGAAAAGACGTTGCCAGCAGCCTTCCGGGGCCGCTGCGAACCGGAAAGCCTAACAGCTTGATTTGCAATGAATTAATACCGAAATCGCAGGGCGACCGTCGTTTTTGGAATAAGCGCGTGTCGCATCCGCGATGCAACTGGCGCAAAAAAGACGCGCACGGTCGCTGACAGACGGGAACTGTCACACTGATTTGTTAGCGTCGATTCTTTTCAACCGGGGAGAAACGCTGATGAAATTCGCACCGACATTTCTGGCTGCCGCACTTTGCCTTGGCCTCGCTGGCCAGGCGCTCGCCACCGACTTGAAGCACTGGCCGGCGGATCAGGCCAAGGCCCTGGACGCGATGATCGCGGCCAACGCCAACAAGGGCAACTACGCGGTGTTCGACATGGACAACACCAGTTACCGCTACGACCTTGAAGAATCGCTGCTGCCGTTCATGGAAAACAAGGGCCTGATCACCCGCGACAAGCTCGACCCCTCCCTGAAGCTGATGCCGTTCAAGGACACCGCCGACCACAAGGAAAGCCTGTTCAGCTACTACTATCGCCTCTGCGAAGTCGACGACATGGTCTGCTACCCGTGGGTGGCGCAAGTGTTCTCCGGCTTCACCCTCAAGGAGCTCAAGGGCTACGTCGACGAAATGATGGCCTCGGGCAAGCCGGTGCCGGCCACCTATTACGAAGGCGACGTGGTCAAGAAACTCGACGTCAATCCGCCGAAGCTCTTCACCGGCCAGCAAGAGCTGTACAACAAGCTGATGGAGAACGGCATCGAGGTCTACGTGATGACTGCCGCCTCGGAGGAGCTGGTGCGCATGGTCGCGGCGGATCCGAAGTACGGCTACAACGTCAAGCCGCAGAACGTCATTGGCGTGTCGCTGTTGCTCAAGGACCCCAAGACCGGCGAGCTGACCACCGCCCGCAAGCAGATCACCGCCGGCAAGTATGACGAGAAGGCCAACCTCGGCCTGGAGCTGACCCCGTACCTGTGGACCCCGGCCACCTGGATGGCCGGCAAGCACGCGGCGATCCTGACCTACATCGACGAATGGAAGAAACCGGTGCTGGTGGGCGGCGACACCCCGAGCAGCGACGGCTACATGCTGTTCCACGATGTCGACGTGGCCAAGGGCGGCATCCACTTGTGGGTCAACCGCAAGGACAAGTACATGACCCAGCTCAACGGCATGATGGCCAAGCACGCCGCGGCCCAGGCCAAGGAAGGCTTGCCGGTGACGGCGGACAAGAACTGGGTGATCGTCAAGCCCGAAGAGATCCAATAAAGGCAGCTGCAAGTGACAAGCTGCAAGCTTCAAGTAAAAGCTGTCGAGCTTCTACTTGCCGCTTGTAGCTAGCCGCTCGCAGCTTTTTTACATTCAAGCCAAGGAAGGCTTGCCGGTGACGGCGGACAAGAACTGGGTGATCGTCAAGCCCGAAGAGATCCGATAAAAGCAGCTGCAAGTGACAAGCTGCAAGCTGCAAGTAAAAGGCGTCGAGCTAGCTGCAAGCTTCAAGTAAAAGCCGTCGAGCTTCTACTTGCCGCTTGTAGCTAGCCGCTTGCCGCTTTTTCACATTCCGTCGAGCATCGCCTTGTTGCGCACCGCGCCCTTGTCGGCGCTGGTGGCCAGCAGGGCGTAGGCCTTCAGGGCGGTGGTGACTTTGCGCGGACGCTGTTCGACCGGTTTCCAGCCTTTCTTGTCCTGCTCGACCCGGCGCGCGGCCAGTTCTTCGTCGCTGATCAACAGGTTGATCGAGCGGTTCGGGATGTCGATCAGCACCTTGTCGCCGTCCTGCACCAGGCCTATGGCGCCGCCCGCCGCCGCTTCCGGCGAAGCGTGGCCGATGGACAGGCCCGAGGTGCCGCCGGAGAAGCGGCCGTCGGTGAGCAGGGCGCAGGCTTTGCCCAGGCCCTTGGACTTCAGGTAGGAGGTCGGGTAGAGCATTTCCTGCATGCCCGGGCCGCCTTTCGGGCCTTCGTAGCGGATGATGACGATGTCGCCTTCCTTCACTTCGTCGGCGAGGATGCCGCGCACGGCGCTGTCCTGGCTTTCGAAGATCTTCGCGTTGCCTTCGAAGACCAGGATCGACTCGTCGACGCCGGCGGTCTTCACCACGCAGCCGTCCAGGGCGATGTTGCCGTACAGCACGGCCAGGCCGCCCTCTTTCGAGTAGGCGTGCTCGACGCTGCGGATGCAGCCGTTCTCACGGTCGTCGTCCAGGGAAGGCCAGCGGGTGGACTGGCTGAACGCGGTCTGGGTCGGAATGCCGGCAGGGCCTGCCTTGAAGAAGTGGTGCACGGCCTCGTCGTTCGTCTGGGTGATGTCCCACTTGGCGATGGCTTCTTCCATGCTGCGGCTGTGCACGGTCGGCAGGTCGGTGTGCAGCAGGCCGCCGCGGGCCAGCGAACCGAGGATGCTGAAGATGCCGCCGGCGCGGTGCACGTCTTCCATGTGGTACTTCTGGATGTTCGGCGCGACCTTGCACAGCTGCGGCACCTTGCGCGACAGGCGATCGATGTCGCGCAGGTCGAAGGCGATCTCGGCTTCCTGGGCGGCGGCCAGCAGGTGCAGGATGGTGTTGGTCGAACCGCCCATGGCGATGTCGAGCATCATGGCGTTCTCGAACGCCTTGAAGTTGGCGATGTTGCGCGGCAGCACCGACTCGTCGTTCTCGCCGTAGTAGCGCTTGCACAGCTCGACGATGGTGCGGCCGGCCTCGAGGAACAGCTGTTCGCGGTCGCTGTGGGTGGCCAGTGTCGAACCGTTGCCCGGCAGCGCCAGGCCCAGGGCCTCGGTCAGGCAGTTCATCGAGTTGGCGGTGAACATGCCGGAGCACGAACCGCAGGTCGGGCAGGCGCTGCGCTCGTACTCGGCGACCTTCTCGTCAGAGGCGCTGGAGTCGGCGGCGATCACCATGGCGTCGACGAGGTCGAGGCCGTGGCTGGCCAGTTTGGTCTTGCCGGCTTCCATCGGGCCGCCGGAGACGAAGATCACCGGGATGTTCAGGCGCAGGGCGGCCATCAGCATGCCGGGGGTGATCTTGTCGCAGTTGGAGATGCAGACGATGGCGTCGGCGCAGTGGGCGTTGACCATGTACTCGACGGAGTCGGCGATGATCTCGCGGCTCGGCAGCGAATAGAGCATGCCGTCGTGGCCCATGGCGATGCCGTCGTCCACGGCGATGGTGTTGAATTCCTTGGCGACGCCACCGGCCCGTTCGATTTCGCGGGCCACCAGTTGGCCCAGGTCCTTGAGGTGGACGTGGCCCGGCACGAACTGGGTGAAGGAGTTGGCGACGGCGATGATCGGCTTCTTGAAGTCGTCATCCTTCATCCCGGTGGCGCGCCACAGTGCGCGGGCGCCGGCCATGTTGCGGCCGTGGGTGGAAGTCTTTGAACGGTAATCAGGCATTGGAGCACTCCGGGCGGCTAATCAGGTACTAAAGGGGAGTGAGCTTCTGTTGACGTCCGGAACACCCGAAAATGGCCGTGTGTCCTGATGTTGCCGATGACTTTGCGGGATCGCCGCTTGCCTCAGCCTGAGCTCATAAACCCGCCGGGGATGAATGGCGATGAATCCCGCGATTCTACACCGCTGGCGTCTGGAGGGAATGGCGCAAAACGCTGTTCGGCCGCCGAGGGCGCCTGCGGGATGACGGCCGGCGGTTTCAGTCGCGGCCCGGCTGCGCGACGGTGCCGTGACGAAGGCCTGCGGCCCGACGGTTGATGCGGGCGTTCAACCCCAGCGCCACGCCGCCGAGGATCAGGAAGCAGCCGCCGAGGGTGGGCTGCAGGTCGGCCGGGCTCAGGCTGATCAAGGCACTGATCGCGCCGCCGCAGATGAAGACCAGGGTGCTGCCGGCCGAGGCCGACGTGCCCGCGTGTTCGGGGTACAGGTCCATGGCCCGGGAGGTGGCCGCCGGCCGGACGATGGTGGTGCCGGCGGTGCAGATCAGCATCGGCACCAGCACCGTCGCCGGGGTCAGCGCAAAACCCGAAGGCAGGCACAGCAAGGCCAGGCCCGCCAGCAGGATCAGGCCCAGCCCTGCGCTGATCTGGCGGGCGGGGGTGATCCGTCGGCTCAGCACGGTGGCGACGATCCCCCCCAGCACATAGGCGGCGCCGTAGACCAGCAGGACAAGGGAGAACTCGTAGGCGGACAGTTGCAGGCGATCCATGAAGATCAGCGGCGAAATCACGATGAACGAGAAGTGGCAGGCGAAGGCGAAGGCCGATATCAGCCAGTAACCGAGGAAGTCGAAGTCGCCCAGCACCCGGCGGTAGGTCAGGAGGAAGTGCGCCGGGGCGCCTGCGGCCGCCGGCCGGCCGCCTGGCAGGAACAGCCCGGCCTTGAGCAGCACCACCGAGGCCAGGGCCGCGAATGCCCAGAAGCTGGCGCGCCAGCCGAAGGCGGATTGCAGCAGGGTGCCGGCCAACGGCGACACCGAGATGAAGAGGCCGCCTGCGGTGACCATCAGGATCCGCAACCGGTCACGTTCTTCCCCGTCGAACAGGTCCTGCACCAGGGCCTGGGACAGCACGAAGCAGCCGCAGCCCGCTGCCTGCACCACCCGGAACGCCAGGAACAGCGCGTAGTCGCGGGACAGCAGGCAACCGACGGCGCCGAGGATCGAGACCGCGATCCCGGCCAGCAGCAGGCACTTGCGCCCGATCACGTCCGACAATGGGCCTATCAGCAACTGAGAGAAGGCGATGCCCACGGCGAACACGCTGATCGACAGCGCGATGTCCGTGGGCGTGCGCCGGAAGTGCTCGGCCAGGGCCGGAAACGACGGCAGCAGGACATCCAGCGGAAACACGCCGAGCAGCACCATCGCCAGCAACAGGCCCACGGCCCCGCGACGTTGGCGGGCGGTCGCCGCCACAGTTCCTTCATTCATCGATCAGTCCTGCCTTGGCGAAGAGTCTGCGGTTGTGGGGCAAGGCGAAGAATCCGGCCTTGGTCAGCGCAGCGAGGGTGGCGACGGCGCCTGCCCGGGCGCGGCGCCGGTTGGCCTGCGCGGTGGCCGATTCGGCGACGATGTCCGTGGCCGATCCTTCATCGATCCCGGCACCGCGCAGGCTCTGGAGCAGCCAGGCCTCGTCGACCTCGAAGAAGATGCCGATGGCCTCCAAAAGCGTTCTGGCCGTGAACGTCCTTTTGCGGGTGTTCATGGTCAGCCAGAGGTAATGGAACACCTCGGCGAAGTAGCGGCTGTGACGGGCCTCGTCGCCCAGATGGTCGCGCAGCATGTCGGCGACGCAGGACACCAGGCTGTCACGGCAGACGTCGAGCAGTTCGCGGGCGATGAGGGTCTCCGAGACGAAGCCGAGCAGGAACCACGCCAGCGGCCGGCTGTGCTGCGGCGTGCGCTCGATCAGGGCGTTGAGCCGGGTGATCCGTCGGGGCATGGCCGGACGCTGGGTGAAGCCGTAGTGCGCGGCGATCTGTTCGGCCAACTGGTTGGAGAACAGCGCGTGATACCCCTCGTCCGTGTAGAGCTGGAGGGCGGCGGTCTTCATGCGCGGGGGCACATAGGCGGGGATCTCGCCATGGACGATGGTCTCCACCGACCGGTTGACGATGCGGTGTTCGAGCAGCGTGGTGTAGTCGAGAAAATGCACCAGGTGGTTGGCGGTCAGGCGGTGGATGACCTCGCGCCCCGCCGCTTCGATGGCCGGATGGGACAGGTAAGGCAGGAAACCCGGCGGGAACCAGTGACGGGACTCCAGTTGCTGCGCAAGGTCCGCAGGCAATGGGTAGTCGTGGCGGCTGACCCGCACCGAGGCGCGGGTGTCCCATTCTCCCAGCGTGAAGCGCAGCGCCCAGGACACCGGCGGTTCGGCCGGGACATCGAGCAGTCGGGTCATGACGTCACCGCCTGTCGTTCCAGCAGATCCCTCAGTTCCCGGCACATGGCCTGACCATCGCTTTTGCCGCAGCCGACGAAGAACAAGGGCTGTTCGGGGCTGCCCTCGAGGTCGAGCAGGGTTTCGACCGGGCCGTCGGCGAACGCACCGGTCAGCCAGGTGTTGAGGCCCAATGCCGTGGCCACCAGCTGAAAGGTCTGGGACAGATGCCCTGCCTCGACGAATGCCATCCGGTAAGCCCGTGAGTGGGGGTACTTCCACCAGAGCCGGTCGAACCGGGCGGTGATGAACAGGCCCAGCGGCAGATCGTTGATGAAGTGCTGGCCGCACAAGAGGTTGCCCAGTGCCGAGTCAGGCAGCGGGTTTGTGAGGCTCAAGGCGTGCTGCGCCGAATGGTAGGCATAGACGCCGGGCGCCAGGCCGCTGACGTTCTGTACCAGCAAGAGGCCTTCGCAGGCGTTGAGCCCGCCGCCGGACGGGCTGCTGCGCCGTGCAGTGAGGCCCGGGGCGGCGTTGTCGTCGGGGCTGCGTTCGCGCAGGTGGCCGAGCGTCAGGTACAGCAGGGTGCTCAGGTCGGTGAGCGCAACGGGGGCCTGGGTGAAGGAGCGGCAGGTCTTGCGGCCAAGCAGCGTGGCGTGCAGGTCGGCGCCGGTCAGCCGGGACGGTTCGGGCAGGGCGATGTGCGTTTGGGTGTCCGGCGGTGTCCGGGTGTCGACGGGCGCTGGCGTGGCCAGTACGTCGGTGCAATGTTCCAGGTATTGCCTGGACCATTCTTGAATGTTCTGTGGGGGGTGTTCAAAAGGGATGTTTTGGGTGCCGATATGAAAGATCTTTGAAAGTTCGTCCCATCCCCATTCTGGCATGTCGCTTTTTGAAGCGGTTAATATTCCGGCTGCCAGAAGTTGTGCGTCTATGATGTTGTTGTCGTCAAAGTTGTTCGGGTTTTCTATAAGTTGCGCAAGACGAGTCGAATAACGGGCGTCGAGTTCGTATTGCGTGTGGTCTTTATAGTTCCAGACTATCTGGGTAGGCGGCTTGGGCAGTATGAAAACATAAGGGTTGATGTGCATGAGGCGATTCACTCTGTGCTGTGAGCCTTTGAAGGCGCCGGAGTGCCGGCGTGCTCCGGCGCCTTCATTTACTTAGCGGGCTTTAGGGGCGACCAGAAAAGCCAGGTTTGCGATTTTGTTGGTTTCCAGAGTGATTGCTTTCATTTGATGAACTCCTTGTTCATTGGTAATTGAAGTCACCTCGTGGTGACAACTCAATCATAGTTTGTAATGGATTGTTGGCAAGCGGATATTTGGTAGGAATGTTCCAGTAATTTTGTCGGAGTGCTTACCGATTGTTTTTGGACTTGTAAGTTGTTTCTTGCTGGATGTTTCTTTTAATGAAATATCCTGCAAGCCTGTAGGAAGGAACATGTAGGAAGTTCTATGAAACAGGGCGGGGCGCAGGCCAAAAGCAAAACGGGGAGCCCATGGGCTCCCCGTTTTGCTGTCCGGCCGCGTATCAGCTGTTGGGCAGCAGGCGGCAGGTGATGCTCTTGATGTAGCGGGTTTCCGGGATGGCCGGGTGCACCGGGTGGTCCGGGCCCTGGGCGCCGCGCTCCAGCAGCTGGATGTTGCGGTCCAGGTGGCGGGCGCTGGTCAGCAGGATGTTCTGCAGATCGTCTTCCGGCAGGTGCATCGAGCACGACGCGCTGACGAGGATGCCGTCCTTGGTCAGCAGGCGCATGGCCTGCTCGTTCAGGCGGCGGTAGGCGCCTTCGCCGTTCTTCAGGTCTTTCTTGCGTTTGATGAACGCCGGCGGGTCGGCGACGATGACGTCGAAACGCTCTTCGCTGGCCTTGAGTTCCTTCAGGGCTTCGAAGACGTCGCCTTCGATGCAGGTCATCTTGTCGGCGAAGCCGTTCAGCGCGGCGTTGCGCTCCACGCCGTCGAGGGCGAAGCCCGAGGCGTCGACGCAGAACACTTCACTGGCGCCGAACGCGCCGGCCTGCACGCCCCAGCCGCCGATGTAGCTGTACAGGTCCAGCACGCGCTTGCCCTTGACGTACGGCGCCAGGCGCGCGCGGTTCATGCGGTGGTCGTAGAACCAGCCGGTCTTCTGGCCGCCGATGACCGGGGCTTCGAACTTCACGCCGTTCTCTTCCAGCGGCACCCACTCCGGCACCACGCCGAACACGGTTTCGACGTAGCGCTCCAGGCCCTCGGCATCGCGGGCGGCCGAGTCGTTCTTGAACAGGATGCCGCTCGGCTTGAGCACCTGGGTCAGCGCGGCGATCACGTCGGCCTTGTGGGCTTCCATGGTGGCCGAGGCGAGCTGCACCACGAGGATGTCGCCGAAACGGTCGACCACCAGGCCCGGCAGCAGGTCGGAGTCGCCGTAGACCAGGCGGTAGAACGGCTTGTCGAACAGGCGCTCGCGCAGGGACAGGGCCACGTTCAGGCGGTGCACCAGCAGCGACTTGTCCAGGGCGAGCTTGGCGTCGCGGGACAGCAGGCGGGCGCAGATCAGGTTGTTCGGGCTCATCGCCACGATGCCCAGCGCCTTGCCGCCGGCGGCTTCGAGCAGGGCCTGGTCGCCGGCCTTGAAGCCGTGCAGCGGGGTGGCGGCCACGTCGATTTCGTTGCTGTAGACCCACAGGTGGCCGGCGCGCAGGCGACGGTCGGCGTTGGCTTTGAGGCGCAAGCTAGGCAGGGACATGACGTCGCTCCGGAAAAAAAGAGCGGGAGTATACCGTGTTGCGCGCGACGCGGGCCGCAGGAGCGATGAATCACCCGCCGCCGGCGGGTCTGCCGCGCATTTTGCGCAGGCCGCCAGACGCAGTCGCCGGGGTGGTCTTCAATGAAAGATTTGGCCGATCTGCCCTGCGATGTGTCGTTCGTCGGTTTTTAGGGGTTAGAATCGCCGCCTGTCCCAGAGTGTGTACTTATGTCCCAAGAGCTGACCACCGAACAGATTCAACAGTCCCTGCAGGGCATCAGCGTGCCCGCGCAGCCGCAGATCATGGTGGATCTGCAAATGGAGCAGTACATGCCCGACCCGGACCTGGAGACGATCGCCAAGCTGATCTCCCAGGATCCCGGCATGTCCGGCTCGCTGCTGAAGATCGTCAATTCGCCGTACTACGGCCTGAGCAACAAGATCACCTCGATCAAGCGCGCGGTGAACCTGCTGGGCAGCCGCTCGATCATCAACCTGATCAACGCGCAGTCGATCAAGGGCGAGATGAACGACGACACCATCGTCACCCTCAACCGTTTCTGGGACACCGCCCAGGACGTGGCGATGACCTGCCTGACCCTGGCCAAGCGCGTCGGCACCGAGGCGTGCGACGAGGCCTATGCGCTGGGCCTGTTCCATGACTGCGGCGTGCCGCTGATGCTGCAGCGCTTCCCCGACTACATGTCGACGCTCGAAGAGGCCTACGCCAGCGCCAGCGCCGAATGCCGGGTGGTGGACACCGAGAACCGTGTCTACAACACCAACCATTCGGTGGTCGGCTACTACACCGCCAAGTCCTGGCGCCTGCCGGAGCACGTCAGCAACGCCATCGCCAACCACCACAACGCGCTGGCGATCTTCAGCGACGAGTCGTCGCGCAACAACCAGATGAAGAACCTGCTGGCGATCCTCAAGATGGCCGAGCACATCTGCGCCTCCTACCGGGTGCTGGGCAACCAGGCCGAAGACCACGAGTGGAACTGCGTCGGCCCCCTGGTGCTCGACTACGTCGGCCTGTCGGAGTACGACTTCGAGACCCTGAAGCAGACGATCCGCGAACTCGGCGCCCATTGATTCGAGAACGACATGCCTGAACTGCCGGAAGTCGAGACCACCCGCCGGGGCATCGCCCCGCACCTGGAGGGCCAGCGGGTCAGCCGGGTGATCGTGCGCGAGCGGCGCCTGCGCTGGCCGATCCCCGAAGACCTCGATGTACGGCTGTCCGGCCAGCGCATCGTGCAGGTCGACCGGCGGGCCAAGTACCTGCTGATCAACGCCGAGGTCGGCACGCTGATCAGCCACCTGGGCATGTCGGGCAACCTGCGGCTGGTGGAGGCCGGGTTGCCGGCGGGCCGGCATGAGCATGTCGACATCGAGCTCGAATCGGGCCTGGCCCTGCGCTACACCGATCCGCGCCGGTTCGGCGCCATGCTCTGGAGCACCGATCCGCTGCACCACGAGCTGCTGATCCGCCTGGGGCCTGAGCCGTTGACCGACCTGTTCGACGGCGAGCGGCTGTTCCAGCTGTCGCGGGGACGGTCGATGGCGGTCAAGCCGTTCATCATGGACAACGCGGTGGTGGTGGGCGTGGGCAACATTTACGCGACCGAAGCGCTGTTCGCCGCCGGCATCGATCCGCGCCGCGAGGCCGGGGGCATTTCCCGGGCGCGCTACCTGAAGCTGGCCATCGAGATCAAACGCATCCTCGCCGCCGCCATCGAGCGCGGCGGCACCACGCTGCGCGACTTCATCGGCGGCGATGGCCAGCCGGGGTATTTCCAGCAGGAGCTGTTCGTCTACGGCCGCGGCGGCGAGCACTGCAAGGTGTGCGGCACCGGGCTGCGGGAAATCAAGCTCGGCCAGCGCGCCAGCGTCTGGTGCCCGCGCTGCCAGACCTGAGGCAAGACGGCTGAAAGGATCCTACGGTCTATAGTGAGGTGTCTCACTGTTCAGCCCGAAGGATCGTGCCATGAAATCCCTTCCTGCCCTGCTCATCGCACTGTCGCTGTGTTCCAGCCTGCCCGCCCGGGCGACGGAGGGCGGCAGCGGCGATCCGCGCTACGCCATCCAGAACCCGCCGGCCTACGCCATGATCGGCGACCTGCTGATCGCCCGGCCGTTGCTGACGGTGGCGACGGTGATCGGGGCGGGGGTGTTTGTCGTGTCGTTGCCGTTCACCGCCCTGGGCGGCGGGATCGGCGATGCCGGCGAGGCGCTGGTGGTGGCGCCGGCAAAAGCGGCGTTCGCGCGGTGCCTGGGGTGCACGGGGGAGGGGTTCGAACAGCGCGAGTGACGGTGGCGAGGGCGCTTGCTCGCGCTGGATTGCGCAGCAGGCCATTCCTTTGCCGGGGGGCGCTGCGCACCCGGCGGGAGCGAGCTCCCACGTCACAGGATGCTTGCCCGCGCTTCAGGGGGATCAGGCCTTGCCGGTGATCCGGCGGTACTTGGCCATCAGTTGCTCTTCGGTTTCCGGATGGGCTTCGTCCAGCGGGATGCAGTCCACCGGGCAGACCTGCTGGCACTGCGGCTCGTCGTAGTGGCCCACGCACTGGGTGCACAGGTTCGGGTCGATCACGTAGATCTCTTCGCCTTGGGAAATGGCTTCGTTCGGGCACTCGGGTTCGCAGACGTCGCAGTTGATGCAATCGTCGGTGATGATCAGGGACATGCTAACTCCAGCCGGGGCGGCAGGCCCGGGCGCTATCTATCAGTGCGCGCAATTGTGCCGCATTGGCGCCTGCAGTGCACGCAGGCGCCGTTTGAACGGTCGTCACTTCTTGAAGCGCAGGGTCAGGGCCTCGGCCACGGCCGGGTGGACGAACTTGCTGATGTCGCCGCCCAGGGCCGCGATCTCGCGCACCAAGGTCGAGGAAATGAACGAATAGCGCTCGGACGGGGTGAGGAACAGGCTTTCCACGTCCGGGGCCAGCTGGCGGTTCATGTTGGCCAGCTGGAATTCGTATTCGAAGTCCGAGACCGCCCGCAGGCCGCGCAGGAATACGTTGGCGTTCTGCTCTTTGGCGAAGTGCGCCAGCAGCGTCGAGAAACCGACCACTTCCACGTTCGGCAGGTGCTTGGTGACCTCGCGGGCCAGCTCGACCCGTTGCTCCAGCGGGAACAGCGGGTTTTTCTTCGGGCTGGCGGCCACGGCGATGACCACATGGTCGAACAGGCGCGAGGCGCGTTCGACCAGGTCGCCATGGCCCTTGGTGATAGGGTCGAAGGTTCCTGGGTACAACACTCGGTTCATCGCGTCGTCCTGGCGGGAATCCGTTGGGGAGTCGGATGGTATCGCAGCCGTCCCGGTCGGCCAAGTCGCCTGTTGGGTAAGAAAGCACTATAGACGTCGGGGAAACGGCGCCCTTTCATGGGTTCTTCAGCCGCTCGGCCAGGGCCGTCGCCAGTTGCGCGGTCAGGCCGTACACCGACAGCTGCGGGTTGGCGCCGATGCTGGTGGGGAACAGCGAGCCGTCATGGATCGACAGGTTGCCCAGCTGGTGATGCCGGCCGAGGCTGTCGGCGACGGCGGCCTTCGGGTCTTCGCCCATCGCGCAGCCGCCCATGACATGGGCGCTGCCCAGACGCGTGCGGTACAGCGCAAGGTCCAGGCCGTCGATCATTGCGCGGGCCTCGGCCAGGCTGTTCACGTAGCGCGCATCGGCGTGCATCGGCATCACGGCCTTGGCGCCGCCGGCGAACTGGATTTCGGCCATGCTGTGGAACGCCCGGCGCAGGCCTTCCCAGGTGTGGGGCGAGACCGGGTAGTCGAGCACCGGCGAGCCGTCGCCGCGCAGTTCGACCGTGCCGCCGGGGCTGTCCGGGTGGAAGCCGTCGCGCAGCAGGGCGAGCATCGCATGGGTCTTCGGCAGGTCGGCCATGTGCTGCGCGTTGTCCCGGCCGAAGCCGCCGAGCAGGGTCGCGGCCAGCGCCGGGTGCAGCGGCGGCACTTCGAGCTTGTAGCCCATGGGGCCGGTGGTGCCGTCCTTCCACTGGAAATGGTCGGAGTAGATCGACTGCGGTGCGCCGTAGAACGGGTTGATCACCTCGTCGAAGCGCCCGGCGGACATGTTCACCAGGTGCAGGAACGTGCGCTGGCCCAGGCGCCGGTGCGGATCCGGCGCCTGCGAGCGCATCAGCAGCGCCGGGCTGTTGATGCCGCCGCCGGCCAGCACGTAGTGCCGCGCCTTGACCGTGACCGTACGCCCGGTCGGCGCCACGCAGCGTTCGTCCATCGCCACGCATTGCAGGGCGCAGACCTTGTCGCCGCTCATCAGCAGTTTTTCCGCTCGGGCCAGGTAGAGCAGTTCTGCCCCCTTTTCCAGGGACGCGGGAATGGTCGTGACCATCATCGACTGCTTGGCGTTGGTCGGGCAGCCCATGCCGCAGTAGCCCAGGTTCCAGCAGCCGCGCACGTTGCGCGGGATCACGTGCCAGCTGTAGCCGAGCGCCTCGCAACCCTTGCGGATCACGTCGTTGTTGGCGTTGGGCGGCACCCTCCACGGGGCGATGCCGAGGCGCTGCTCCATTTTCTCGAACCACGGCGCCATGTCGGCGGGGCTGTGGCCCTTGACGTTGTGCTCTTTGGCCCAGTGCTCCAGGGTCGGCTCCGGGGTGCGGAAGCTCGAGGTCCAGTTGACCAGCGTGGTGCCGCCCACCGCCCGGCCCTGAAGGATGGTGATCGCGCCGTCCTTGCTCATGCGGCCGATGCCTTCCTGGTAGAGGCTGCTGTAGGCCTGGTCCTCCAGCAGCTTGAAGTCGCTGCTGGTCTTGAGCGGCCCTTCTTCGATCAGCAGCACCTTGTAGCCGGCGGCGCTGAGGATTTCCGCAGTGGTGCCGCCGCCGGCGCCGCTGCCGATGATCGCCACGTCGGCTTCCAGGGTCAGGTCTTCGGTCAGCTGCGCGCCGTTGTGGGTCTTCCAGCCGCGGGCGAGGCCTTCGCGGAACGGGTCGGGTACGGGCATGTTCAGGCTCTCTTATTGTTGACTGCCGGACGGCAGGGGGCGGCGGCCGCGACGCGGTTCAGACAGAGGGCGGGCCGGGATAGCCGCAATGGGCCCAGGACTCGACGCGCTTGTACCAGGCCATCATCACCATCTGCAGCAGGGAGCTGTGGCCCATGCGCAGCAGGCTCAGCGAGCTGTTCCGCCAGCGTTCGAGGAAGTGCCGGACGGCGTCGGGGTCGGCGTTTTCCCAACTGCCCCAGATCCCGGTCAGCGGGCCCCGGGTCACGGCCATGCCCAGCACGTCGAACAGTTGCCGGCTGAGCTTGAGCATTTCCGGCGAGAGGTGGTCGAGGCCTTGGTCGAGTGACTGGAGGGTGCCCTCGACGGCGGCGGCCATTTTGTCGGCGGCCACGGCGCCGTCGAGCATCACCGGGATCAGGGCGCGCAGGAACGGCAGGTCGTTGCTGCGCAGCGCGGCATAGCCGCCGGCCGGCACGCTGGACGAACAGCCGCTGAGGCTGGCGCCCAGGCCGGCGGTGGCAAGGAACGCCGTGGCGCCGAGGCTGAACTTCAGCAGGCCGCGGCGCGACAGCGCAGGTGTTTCGGTCAGGCTTGGGTGCATTGTTGTTATTACCCGGCGGTGACGGTGGTCAGCGAATGAACAGTTTCTGGATCAGTTTCTGGATCGCTGTGCCGTAGGGCGGGTAGATCAGCTTCGCCGCGTTGAAGCGCTGCTTGACCAGCACGCCCTTGGCCTTGCTGAACGTCAGGAACCCCTCGTGCCCGTGGTAGTGGCCCATGCCGGACGGGCCGATGCCGCCGAACGGCATGTCGTCCTGGGCCACGTGCAGCAACGTGTCGTTGAGGCAGACGCCGCCGGAGTGGGTCTCGTGCAGCACGCGTTCCTGTTCGCGCTTGTCGTAGCCGAAGTAGTAAAGGGCCAGAGGACGGGGGCGTTGGTTGATGTAGGAGAATGCCTGATCCACGTCCCGGTACGGCACGATCGGCAGCAGCGGGCCGAAGATCTCGTCCTGCATCACGGTCATGTCGTCGCTGACGTTGAGCAGCAGGCTGTGGGGCATGCGCCGGCCCTGGCCCTGCTCGAACAGCGGAATCAGCAGCGCGCCTTTGCCGGTGGCGTCGCTGAGGTAACCGTTGAGCCGCGCCAATTGGCGCTCGTTGATGATCGCGGTGTAGTCCGGGTTGTCGGCCAGGGTCGGGTAGAACCGGTGCGCGACCTGGCGATAGGCCTCGACGAAGGCGCCGACCCGGTCTTCCGGCACCAGCACGTAGTCCGGGGCAACGCAGGTCTGGCCGGCGTTGATCATCTTGCCGAAGGCGATGCGTTCGGCGGCGTCCTTGAGCGGCACGTCCCGGGACACGATGGCCGGGGACTTGCCGCCCAGCTCCAGGGTCACCGGCGTGAGGTTCTCCGCCGCCGCGCGCATCACGTGCTTGCCGATGCTGGTGGCGCCGGTGAACAGCAGGTGGTCGAAACGCAGTTTCGAGAACGCGACGCCGACGTCCGACTCGCCCAGCACCACGCACACCAGGTCTTCGGGGAAGATCCGCGCCAGCAGGGCCTTGAGCAGCAGGCCGGTGGCGGGGGTGGATTCACTGAGCTTGAGCATCACCCGGTTGCCCGCCGCGAGCGCGCCGGTGAGTGGGCCGATGGCCAGGAACAGCGGGTAGTTCCACGGCACGATCACGCCGACCACGCCCAGCGGCTGGTACACCACCTTGGCCGAGGCCGGCTGGAAGGCGAGGCCGACCTTGCGCCGCGACGGCTTCATCCAGCCCTTGAGGTGACGGCTGGCGTAGTGGATGCCGTGCAGGCTGGGCATCAGCTCGGCGATCAGGGTCTCGTCGGCGCTGCGGTGGCTGAAGTCGGAGCTGATCGCGTCGATCAACGCCTGCCGTTCATCGCTCAGCAGGTCGCGCAGGGCCTTGAGCCATTGCTGGCGCTGGGCGGCGGGTGGCATCGGGTTGGCGGCGTAGGCGGCCCGTTGCGCGTCGAACAGCCGGTTGAGCTCTTCCAGCGGCTGTTGCAGCGATTGCAGGTAGGCGATATCGGCAGTCATTGTCGGCTCCGGTTTTGTTGTCGTGAGGAACTTTTTAGAGTCTATGCTCTAGAAAGTCAATTCACTTCCTGGCGCGGCAAGGTTTTATCCCGTTCCGGATAGGTCGTAAGATGCCCCTCAACGCACTCTGAATTAAAGCTCAAGCCATGGCCCCACGGATCAAAACCAGCGAGCGCATCGTGCAGAACAGCCTCGAGCTGTTCAATCAGCAGGGCGAGCGCAGCATCAGCACCAACCACATCGCCGCCCACATGGAGATCTCTCCGGGCAACCTGTACTACCACTTCCCCAACAAGCAGGCGATCATCGCCGTGCTGTTCAGTGAGTACGAGACCCTGGTGGACAGCTTCCTGCGCCCGCCCCAGGGGCGCCCGGCCACGGTCGAGGACAAGCGCTACTACCTCAAGGAGCTGCTGTCGGCGATGTGGCGCTACCGGTTCCTGCACCGCGACCTGGAGCACCTGCTCGACAGCGACCCGGACCTGGCGGCGCGCTACCGGCGCTTTTCCCAGCGCTGCGTGATCCAGGGCACGGCCATCTACGAGGGGTTCGTCGCCGCCGGGATCCTGAAGATGGACCGGGTGCAGATCGAATCCCTGACCCTCAACGCCTGGATCATCCTCACCTCCTGGGTGCGGTTCCTGTGCACCACCCGCGAGAACGCCAAGCACCTGAGCGAACAGGCCGTCAAACGCGGCGTGTACCAGGTGCTGGTGCTGGAGGCGGGGTTCGTCACCGAGCAGGCGCGCGACGAAGTCAACGCCCTGTTCGACGAGTTCTACGTGCCGCTGGCCCAGGCCCTCGAAGAAACGCCGTAACCCCTTCTTTTGAACAAGGAGTCGTCCGCTATGCCGATTGCGCAACTGATCAGCCCTCAAGCGCTGGATGCCCGCAAGGATCAGCCGGGACTGGTGATCCTCGATTGCCGCTTTGCCCTGGAGGATCCGGATTACGGCCAGCGCAGCTACGCCGAGGGGCACATCGCCGGGGCGCATTTCGCCGACCTTGAGCGCGACCTCAGCGGCCCGGTGGTCAAGGGCGTGACCGGTCGCCACCCGCTGCCGGAGCCGGCGGCGCTGGTGGAGCGCCTGCAAGCGTTCGGCATCGGTGCCGGCAGCGACGTCGTGCTCTACGACGACGGCCCCGGCGCCTACGCGGCGCGGGCCTGGTGGCTGCTGGCGTGGCTGGGCAAGCGCGACGGCGTGTTCATCCTCGACGGTGGGCTCAAGGCCTGGCACGCCGCCGGGTTGCCGCTGAGCCTGGATGCGCCGTCGACGGTCCGCGGCAGCTTCAGCGGTCAGCCGGACCTGCGCTTGCTGCTGAGCGCCGCGCAGCTGCAGCAGCGCCTGGGCCAGAGCGGCCTGACCCTGCTCGACGCGCGGGCCCTGCCGCGCTTCAAGGGCGAGGTGGAGCCGATCGACCCGGTCGCCGGTCACATCCCCGGCGCGCAATGCGCGGCGTTCACCGACAACCTGGGCAGCGACGGCAGGTTCCTGCCGGCCGACCGGCTCAAGCAGCGTTTCGCCGCGCTGCTCGGCGACCGCTCGCCGGGCGAACTGGTGGCCTACTGCGGCTCCGGGGTGACGGCGTGCCACAACCTGTTCGCCCTGTGCCTGGCGGGCTATCCGTTGGCCGAGCTGTATGCCGGTTCCTGGAGCGAATGGATCAACGACCCGGCCCGGGGCATCGCCACCGGCGAGTGACAGGCGCAGCGGACGCCCGGCGGCGGCCTTGCTGACGCTTTTGCGGGCAACGCCGCACTGACGGAAACACCGCTCCCGCAAGGCGAGGCAGAACAGTGCGTGTCAGCGCGCCAGCGAATGCCGCGCGCTGCGGTACGCCGCCGGCCCCACGCCATAGACCTGCTTGAACTGCCGGCTGAGGTGGCTCTGGTCGGCAAACCCCAGTTGCGCGGCGACCTCCACCGGCAAGCAGCCGCTCTGCAGCAAGCCCCGGGCGCAGGCGATCCGTTGCTGCATCAGCCAGGTGTGGGGCGGCATGCCGGTGGCGCGGCGGAACACCCGGGCGAAGTGGAAGGGCGACAGGTTCACCGCTGCCGCCAGTTCCTCCAGTGAAGGCGGCGCCGCCAGTTGCGCGCGCAGCAGTTCTTTGGCGTGCACCACCGCCCGGTGTTCCTTGCCCGGCTTGCCCGCGTCCGGCACCGCCGCGTGCCGCTGCAGCAGTTGCATCATCATCTCGCGCCACGCCGTTTGCTGTTGCAGCGCGGTGACCGGGCTTTCCAGCAGGCGGTGCAACTGGCAGAAACCGGCGACCAGGTCCGGGTCGCGGTACAGCGTCGCCCCGAACGCCGGCAGCGGCGCGGTCGGCAGCTCAAGTTCTTCCAGCAGCGACAGGATCTTGCCGGTGTCGGGATAGAACGCCCGGTACAGCCAGCCGTCGTCGGTGCCCTTGTGGCCGGTGTGCAGTTCGTCCGGGTTGATCAGCACCAGGGTGCCGCTGCCCGCCAGGTGTTCGGCGCCGCGGTAGCGGTAGCGCTGGGCGCCGGCCATGATCATGCCGATCACGTAGCCGTCGTGGACATGGGGCGCGAAGCGGTGGTCGATGTAGCGCGCCGACAGCAGCTCGATCCCGGCCAGCGGCTCGGTCTGCCAGAAACGGATCGACTCGCCCGGGCCGCTCATGCCGTCAACCGCGCCCGGCCGCGGTCAGCCATTGCGGGATGCGCCGTTCCAGGTAATAGCCGGGCTGGCGCAGCGTGCCGTCGACGAAGCCGACGTGGCCGCCCCGGGCCTGCAGTTCGAAACGGGTCGAGGCGGACAGCTCGCCGGCCTGCGGCAGGCTGTGGGGGAACACGAACGGGTCGTCCGCCGCCTGGATGATCAGGGTCGGGGTGCGGATCTCGCCGAGAAAGTAGCGGCTGGAAGCGCGGCGGTAGTAGTCCTGGGCATCGGCGAAGCCGTTCAGCGGCGCGGTCACCCGGCCGTCGAAGTCCCAGAAGGTGCGCATGTTCTCCAGCGAGCCTAAGGCCGCCAGCGTCGCCAGGCCGTCTTCGCGGCCGTCGTGCTGGAACCTTCGCTGCTTGTTCTTGATGTAGGCGACCATCTCGCGCATGAAGTGCGCCTGGTAGACCTTGGAGAAGCCTTGGCCGATGCGGTCGGCGCACTGGTCGAGGCGAAACGGCACCGACACCGCCACGGCGCCGAGCACGCCGCTGGCGCTGCCGGTCTCCCCCAGGTGCTTGAGCAGCACGTTGCCGCCCAGGGAGTAGCCGACCGCATACAAAGGCGCTAAGGGCCGCTTGGCCTTCAGGTGGCGGATGGCTTCGGCCAGGTCTTCGCTGGCGCCGGAATGGTAGCTGCGCGCCAACAGGTTCGGTTCGCCCGAGCAGCCGCGCCAGTTCAGCGCGACGCTGGCCCAGCCCTGCGCGGCGAGGGCCGCCTGGATCCCGGCGACGTATGGCGAGTTGGACGATCCGGTCAGCCCGTGCAGCACCAGCACCAACGGCGCCTCGGCGCTGTGGGGGCCGTGCCAGTCGAGGTCGAGGAAGTCGCCGTCGTCGAGCCACAGCCGTTCGCGCTGGCGGTCAAGGTGCACGGTCTTGCGCCACAGCGGCCCCCACAGGGTCTGCAGGTGCGGATTGCCGAGGCCGAAGGCGGGGGTGAACGGTTCAGGTGAGGCGGACACGATGGTTCTCGATGCGGCGTGGCGATCAAATCCTGCAGTGGCGAGGGAGCAGGCTCCCTCGCCACAAGGTGTTCAGCACTTCGTCAGCCGGCGGTCGCGGCCATGCGTTGCCACAGCGCGTAATGCACCTGCCCGGATTTCTGTTCGCGGTGCAGGCGCCAGTTGCCCGGCAGGCCGAGGGTCGACGGTGCGCTTTCGCTTTCAGTGTAGATCCACGCATCGGCGGCCAGCCACTGCCGTTCCTCCAGCAGGACGCACACCGCCGGCAGCAGGTTCTGGTTGAACGGCGGGTCGAGGAACACCAGGTCGAACGCGCGGGCCGGCTGGGTCTCCAGGTAGCGCAGGGCGTCGGCGGTCTGCACCTGGCCGGTGGTGCAGCGCAGGGTGCCCAGGTGCTCCTTGAGGCTGGACACGGCCACATGGCTGGCGTCCAGCGCCTGGCCCATGGCCGCGCCACGGGACAGGGCCTCAAGGAACAGCGCGCCGCTGCCGGCGAACGGGTCGAGCACCTTGGCCCCCGGCACGTACGGCATGAGCCAGTTGAACAGGGTCTCGCGCACCCGGTCCGGCGTCGGGCGCAGGCCCTCGACGTCGGGGAAGCTCAGTTTGCGGCTGCGCCATTCGCCGCCGATGATGCGCAGCTGGTTCACGCCGTTGTGTTGGCGCTGGGGGGATTTCTTCTGCTGGGCCATTAATGCTCCGGAACCCCGAGCGGCTGCTCGGCGGGTTTGTCAGATGGGGCCGGTAACGGCTTTTGCGGCACGGTCGGGCCAGCGCTGACGATGACCAGCTTGTCCGTGCTCAGGTGTCTGTTCATGGCGTCCCGGACCTGCTCGACGGTCAGGCTCTGGGACTGGCGCATGAAGTCGTCCAGGTAGCTCAGGGGCAAGTTGTAGAAGCCCATGGCGCCGAGCTGGCCGACGATGTCGGCGTTGCTGGCGGTGGACAGCGGGAAGCTGCCGGCCAGTTCGCGCTTGGCGTCGTCGAGTTCTTTCCGGGTCGGGCCGCTCTTGAGGTAGTCGGCCAGCACATCCTGCACCAGTTTCAGGGTGCCCTCGCTCATTTCCGCGCGGGTCTGCAGGTTAATCATGAACGGGCCCCGGGCCTGCATCGGGCTGAACGCCGAGTACACGCCGTAGGTCAGGCCGCGCTTTTCGCGCACTTCACTCATCAGCCGGGTGCCGAAACCGCCGCCGCCCAGGATCTGGTTGCCCATCGACAGTGCCGCGTAGTCCGGGTCGTCACGGTCGATGCCCAGCTGCGCGAGCATCAGGTTGGTCTGCTTGGACGGGAACTCGATGTGGCCGACGCTGGCCTTGGGCTCCTGCGGCGGGGCGATCTTCGCCAGCGCCGGGCCCTTGGGCAGGGCGGCGGACACCTGGTTGGCGATGGCCTCGGCCTCGCTGCGCGACAGGTCGCCCACCAGGGCGATCACCGCGTTGCCGGCGGCGTAGGCCTTGGCGTGGAACTCGCGCAGCTGCGCCAGGGTGACCTTCGGCACGCTCCGGGCATCGCCGTCGCTGGCGTGGGCATACGGATGGTCGCCGTAGAGGCGCTTCATCAGCTCCAGGCTGGCGAGCTTGCCGGGGCTCTGCTTCTGGTATTCGAAACCGGCGAGCATCTGGTTCTTGATGCGGGCGAAGGAGTCGGCGGGGAAGGTCGGCTTGCCCACCACCTCGCAGAACAGCTTGAGCGCCGGCTCGCGCTTGTCCGCCGCGCTCAGGCTGCGCAGCGAGGCGATGGCCATGTCCTTGTAGGCGCCGTTGCCGAAGTCCGCGCCCAGGCCCTCAAAGCCCTGGGCGATGGCGCTGACGTCCTTGCCGGCCACGCCTTCGTTGAGCATGGCGTTGGTCAGCACGGCCAGGCCCGGCGCGTTGCCGTCCTGGCTGCTGCCGGCGGAAAAGATCAGGCGCATGTCGAACATCGGCAGCTCGCGGGCCTCGACGAACAGCACCCGGGCGCCTTCGGCGGTGTGCCAGGTCTGCACGTCGAGCTTGCGGCTGGCCGGGGCCTTGCCGTCCAGTTCGGCCAGCGACTGGAGTTTCTGGCTGGACTTGGCGTTGTCCAGCGCTTCGCTGGCGCCGGTCTTGTCGCCGGGGGCGAAGTACAGCGCGCTGGCGCCGATCAGCGCCACGGCGAGCAGGCCGAGCATCAGGCGTGGGGTTTTGCGCTCACTCATGAGTCGTCTCCAGGGGCAGGACATGGGCGACGCTGAGACGTTCGCGGGTGAAATACAGTTTGGCGGCGTTCTGGATGTCTTGCGGGGTGACGCTTTCCAGGTCGGCGAGTTCGGTGTCCATCAGTTTCCACGACAGGCCGACGGTCTCCAGCTGGCCGATGGCGCTGGCCTGGCTGGTGATCGAGTCGCGTTCGAACACCAGGCCGGCGATCACTTGGGCGCGCACCCGCTCCAGCTCTTCGGTGGACGGTGCGGTGGTCTTCAACTGCTCCAGCAGTTTCCACAGGCCGGCCTCGGCCTGGGCCATGGTCTTTTTCTTCTGGGTGTTGGGCGTGGCGGACAGGGTGAACAGGCTGTCGCCGCGGGTGTAGGCGTCGTAGCCCGACGCGCCGCCGGACACCAGCTCTTCGCCGCGCTCCAGCTGGGTCGGGATGCGCCCGCTGTAGCCGCCGTCGAGCAACGCCGAGATCAGGCGCAGGGCATTGACCGAGCGCTTGTCGTCGGCGGTGGACAGGCTCGGCACGTTGAAGGCGAGCATCAGGCTGGGCAGTTGCGTCTGCACATGCAGGGTGATCTGGCGCTCGCCGGGCTCGGCCAGCTCCAGCGGCTTCTTCGCCGGCGGCACATCACGCTTGGGGATCGGCCCGAAGTAGCGCTGGGCGAGAGCCTTCACCTCGTCTGGGGTGACGTCGCCGACCACCACCAGGGTGGCGTTGTTCGGCACGTACCAGGACTCGTACCAGTGGCGCAGCTCCTGGACCGTCATCCGGTCGAGGTCGGCCATCCAGCCGATGGTCGGCGTGTGGTAGCCGCTGGCCGGGTAGGCCATGGCCTTGAAGCGTTCGAAGGCCTTGGACATCGGCTTGTCGTCGGTGCGCAGGCGGCGCTCCTCCTTGATGACCTCGATCTCCTTGGCGAACTCCGCAGGCGGCAGGCGCAGGCTGGCCATGCGGTCGGCTTCCAGTTCGAAGGCCACGCCCAGGCGGTCGCGGGCCAGCACCTGGTAGTACGCGGTGAAGTCGTCGCTGGTGAAGGCGTTCTCCTCGGCGCCCAGGTCGCGCAGGATCAGCGAGGCTTCGCCGGGGCCGATTTTCTCGCTGCCCTTGAACATCATGTGTTCGAGGGCGTGGGACAGGCCGGTCTGGCCCGGGGTCTCGTAGCTGGAGCCGACCTTGTACCAGACCTGCGACACCACCACGGGCGCGCGGTGGTCTTCGCGCACGACGACCTTCAGGCCGTTGTCGAGGGTGAATTCATGGGTCGGTTGCGGGTCGGCCGCCAGGGCCGACAAGGGCAGGCAGAGGGTGCCGAGCAGCAGGCCGGCGGCGCGGCGGGCGAGAGCGTTCATTGATTTTCAAACCTGTTGTGCTGCCCGCTTGGCCTTAGCCTAGGCGGGCGAGGAGGTGCTAGGATACTGATCCGTTTTACCGGCGGCCACGCCTATCGGGTCCGCAGACTTGTTCGGGCTGTATGGGTTCGCGGCAAAAGGCTTTGGTTTGTCAGCTAAACTCTGCCTTTTCGCCGATTTTGCCGGTTTAGTCCTTCGTTAAGACGATTCCCTTGAGGTGCCGCGGGCGCCTCGACAACAGGTTGCGCGTGAACAAGCTGGATCAAACACAGTCTGTTCTGCATCGAATATTCAATTGCCGGGGCGCCTGATGGCGCGTCGCTACCGTGAGATAGCCGTCCTCCATGTTTGGTTCCAACGACGACAAGAAGAACCCAGCTGCCGCTGGCGAGAAGAAAAGCCTGTTCGGATGGCTGCGCAAGAAGCCGGCCGCCGAACAGCCGGCGGCCGCGCCTGAGCCGGCCCCGACGCCTGCACCCGTTGCGCAAGAGACGCCGGTTGTTCCGCCGGTCGCCGAGCCCCTGTCGCAGCCGGCTGCCCACGCTGCGCCTGAGCCTGCGGTTGCCCCTGAGCTGCCGTTGACCCCGGCCAAAGAACCCTGGTTGACCCTGCCCGTGGCGGAAGAACCGGTGGCGCTGGTCGAGGAAGCGGTGGCCCATGTGACGCCGCCGATCCCGGCGGCGCCTGTTGCCTTCGCCCCGGAGCCGGCAGCGGCGCCGGTCGTTCCTGAGGTTGCGGTCGTTGCCGAGCCGACCGCTCGTGTCGTTCCTCCCGCAGCCCCTCACGTAGCCTCTCACGTAGCCGCGCCGGTTGCGCCGGTCGTCGAAACGCCCGAGCCTGCACCTGCACCTGCACCTGCACCTGCACCTGCACCTGCACCTGCACCTGCACCTGCACCTGCACCTGCACCTGCACCTGCACCTGCACCTGCACCTGCACCTGCACCTGCACCTGCACCTGCACCTGCAGCGGTTGTCGCTGCGCCGGCCGCCGCCGTCGAGGTTCCGGCCGAACCGCCGCGCACCGAAGAGGCCAAGGCCGGTTTCTTCGCCCGCCTCAAGCAAGGCCTGTCCAAGACCAGCGCCAGCATCGGCGAGGGCATGGCCAGCCTGTTCCTCGGCAAGAAAGCCATCGATGACGACCTGCTCGACGAGATCGAGACCCGCCTGCTGACCGCCGACGTCGGCGTCGAGGCCACCTCGGTGATCATCCAGCGCCTGACCCAGAAGGTCGCCCGCAAGGAGCTGGCCGACGCCGATGCGCTGTACAAGTCCCTGCAGGCCGAACTGGCCGCGATGCTCAAACCGGTCGAGCAGCCGCTGAAGATCGCCTCGCAGGCCAGGCCGTACGTGATCCTCGTGGTCGGCGTCAACGGCGCCGGCAAGACCACCACCATCGGCAAGCTGGCCAAGAAGCTGCAGCTCGAAGGCAAGAAAGTCATGCTGGCCGCCGGCGACACCTTCCGCGCCGCGGCGGTGGAGCAGTTGCAGGTCTGGGGTGAGCGCAACCGGATCCCGGTGATCGCCCAGCACACCGGCGCCGATTCGGCCTCGGTGATCTTCGACGCCGTGCAGGCCGCCAAGGCCCGGGGCATCGACGTGCTGATCGCCGACACGGCCGGTCGCCTGCACACCAAAGACAATCTGATGGAAGAGCTGAAGAAGGTTCGCCGGGTGATCGGCAAGCTCGACGCCGACGCGCCGCACGAAGTGCTGCTGGTGCTCGACGCCGGCACCGGCCAGAACGCCATCAACCAGGCCAAGCAGTTCAACCAGACCGTCGCGTTGACCGGCCTGGCCCTGACCAAGCTCGACGGCACCGCCAAGGGCGGGGTGATCTTCGCCCTGGCCAAGCAGTTCGGCCTGCCGATCCGCTACATCGGCGTCGGTGAGGGCATCGACGACCTGCGCACCTTTGAAGCCGAACCCTTTGTCCAGGCCTTGTTTGCCGAGCGGGAGCGTTCATGATTCGATTCGAACAGGTCGGCAAGCGCTACCCGAACGGTCACGTCGGCCTGCATGAGCTGAGCTTCCGTGTCCGCCGTGGCGAATTCCTGTTTGTCACCGGCCACTCCGGTGCCGGCAAGTCCACTTTGCTGCGCCTGCTGCTGGCGATGGAGCGTCCGACCAGCGGCAAGCTGCTGCTGGCCGGGCAAGACCTGAGCACCATCAGCAACGCGCAGATCCCGTTCCTGCGCCGGCAGATCGGCGTGGTGTTCCAGAACCACCAGTTGCTGTTCGACCGCACGGTGTTCAACAACGTCGCGCTGCCGCTGCAGATCCTCGGGCTGTCCAAGGCCGAGACCGCCAAGCGCGTCGACTCGGCGCTGGAGCGCGTGGCGCTGTCGGACAAGGCCGACCTGTACCCGGGCGACCTCTCCACCGGTCAGCAGCAGCGCGTGGGCATCGCCCGCGCCATCGTCCACCGGCCGGCCCTGCTGCTGGCGGACGAACCCACCGGTAACCTCGACCCGCGTCTGGCGGCCGAGATCATGGGCGTGTTCGAGGACATCAACCGCTTGGGCACCAGTGTGCTGATCGCCAGCCACGACCTGGCCCTGATCGCCCGCATGCGCCACCGCATGCTCACCTTGCAGCGCGGCCGATTGATCGGCGACGGGGAGGCCGGCGTATGAGCGCGACTCGCAGTCCGAAGGTTTCCGAACGTGTGGCCCCCAAGGCCGCCGATCCGCAACCGCCGAAGAAAAAGGCCAGCCACGACGATGACGGCCCGGACTTCGCCACGCTGTTCCGCGCCTGGCTCGAAAGCCACCGGGCCAGCTGGGTCGACAGCCTGCGCCGCCTGGGCAAGCAGCCGATCGGCAGCTTCTTCACCTGCATGGTGATGGCGGTGGCGCTGAGCCTGCCGATGGGCCTGTCACTTCTGCTGAACAACATCGAACGCCTGGGCGGCTCGTGGCAACGGGCGGCGCAGATCTCGCTGTACCTGCAGCTCGACGCCAGCCCGGAGCAGGGCGAGTCGCTGCGTGACCGGATCAAGCGCATGCCGGGCGTTGCCGAGGCCGAGTACGTCGGCCGCGACCAGGCGCTGGAAGAGTTCCAGCAGCAGTCCGGCCTGGGCGAAGCCCTGCGCGAGCTGCCGGAAAACCCGCTGCCTGGCGTGGTGCTGGTGACGCCGAAGGAAGTCGACAAGGCGAACCTGGAAGCATTGAGACAAACACTTTCCGAGCTGCCCAAGGTACAGCAGGCGCAACTTGATCTAGTCTGGGTCGAGCGTCTGGCCGCCATCCTCAAGCTGGGCGACCGTTTCGTGTTCGGGCTGACGGTGCTGCTGGTTTCCGCATTACTTTTGGTGATAGGCAATACCATTCGTCTTCATATTGAAAACCGCCGCACAGAGATAGAAGTGATTAAACTCGTCGGCGGCACCGACAGCTATGTGCGGCGTCCCTTCCTTTATATGGGGGCGTTGTACGGCTTCGGTGCGGGGATTCTGTCCTGGGGTGTCCTGGCGTTCGGCCTGGACTGGCTGAACGACGCGGTGGTCGGGCTGGCCGGCCTGTACGGCAGCGATTTCGCGCTGGCCGGCGTGCCGGTGGCCGACGGTCTGTCGCTCTTGCTTGGCGCGGTGCTGTTGGGTTATATCGGTGCATGGATTGCAGTCGCACGTCATCTCAGGGAGCTGGCGCCGAAGTAGAATCTTTTTGCGCGTGATTGACCTCACGGTTTCAAGGGGAACTTGTTCAGCGGTTCCCGGTCAATTTTCGCAGTGCCAATGGCACGAGTATGTAAGTGGGAGGTTTTTTCGCATGACCAATTCTTTGCAGCCTGCGTACGCGTTGGTTCCGGGTGCGAACCTGGAAGCCTATGTGCACACCGTCAACAGCATTCCGTTGCTGTCGCCGGAGCGGGAGCGTGAACTGGCCGAGAGTCTCTACTATGAGCAGGATCTTGAGGCGGCTCGGCAGATGGTGCTCGCCCACCTGCGGTTTGTCGTACACATTGCCCGCAGCTATTCCGGCTACGGTCTGGCCCAGGCCGACCTGATCCAGGAAGGCAACGTCGGCCTGATGAAGGCCGTGAAGCGTTTCAACCCGGAAATGGGCGTTCGTCTGGTGTCCTTCGCGGTGCACTGGATCAAGGCCGAGATCCACGAGTTCATCCTGCGCAACTGGCGGATCGTGAAGGTCGCGACCACCAAGGCCCAGCGCAAGCTGTTCTTCAACCTGCGCAGCCAGAAGAAGCGTCTGGCCTGGCTGAACAACGAGGAAGTCCACCGCGTGGCGGAAAGCCTCGGCGTCGAGCCGCGGGAAGTGCGTGAGATGGAAAGCCGTCTGACCGGCCACGACATGGCCTTCGATCCGGCCGCGGAAGCGGACGACGACAGCGCTTTCCAGTCGCCGGCCAACTATCTGGAAGACCACCGGTACGACCCGGCCCGTCAGCTGGAAGACGCCGACTGGAGCGACAACTCCAACCACAACCTGCACGAAGCGTTGGAAGTGCTGGACGAACGCAGCCGTGACATCCTCTACCAGCGCTGGCTGGCGGAAGAGAAGGCCACGCTGCACGACCTGGCGCAGAAGTACAACGTGTCGGCCGAGCGTATCCGTCAGCTCGAGAAGAGCGCGATGAACAAGCTCAAGTCGTCGATTGCCGCATGACCGGCAGCCCGGCACAAGAAAACGCCCCGATCAGCGATGATCGGGGCGTTTTCGTTTGTGGCCCTGTTCGGGTTGGAGGGTGCCTCGGCTGGCGATGACGGCCTTATTGGGTCCAAGGCGCCCGGCGCGAATCGTTCAGGCCCAGCAGATAGCTGTCCCCGCCCAGCTGGTTCATCTGCTGGCGGATCCAGCTCGCCCGGCGCAGGACGTACGGGCTCGGGCGGCTGGCGCTCCAGGCCCGCGGGTTGGGCAGCACGGCAGCGAGCAGGCTGGACTGCTGGCGCGACAGCGAGCGGGCGCCGGTGCCGAAATGGTGCCGTGCCGCCGCCTCGGCGCCGAACACGCCGTCGCCCCATTCCGCGCTGTTCAGGTACACCTCAAGGATCCGCTGCTTGGGCCAGAGCACTTCGATCAGCGCAGTGAACCAGGCCTCCAGCCCTTTGCGCAGATAGCTGCGGCCCGACCACAGGAACAGGTTCTTCGAGACCTGCTGGCTCAGCGTGCTGGCGCCGCGGATCGAGCCGCCCAGTTCGTTGTGGGCCAGCGCCGCACGGATCGCGCTGATGTCGAAGCCCCAGTGCTCGGGGAATTTCTGGTCTTCCCCGGCGATCACCGCGACCTTGAGGTCGTCGGAGATCTCGTCCCACGGCTTCCAGGTGCGTTGCAGGTCGATGGGCTCGCCGTCGACCCAGGACTCGACCTTGCGTTCGACCATCAGCGCCGTGCCCGGCGGCGGCACGAAGCGGAACAGCACGACCAGCAAGACACTGCCGCCCGCGAACCAGAGCAGCGCCTTCGACAGGCGACGGAAAAATGAACGCAGCATAGAGATGGCTTGGCCGAACCGGATGAGCGGGCCATTATACAGACCCTGCCGACCGAGTCTGACTGGAGTTCTTCATGCTGCGTAGCTTTCTGATGCTGGCCGCTTTTTTCGGCTTCACCGGTGTCGGCCTGGGCGCATTCGCCGCCCACGGCCTGAAAAGCCGCCTGACGCCCGAGTACCTGGCGATCTTCCACACCGGCGTCACCTATCAGCTGGTTCACGCCTTGGCGCTGTTCGGCGTGGCGCTGCTGGCCACCCAGGTGCCGGGGCGTCTGGTCGCCTGGGCCGGGGTTTCCTTCAGCGTCGGCATCCTGCTGTTCTCCGGCAGCCTGTACCTGCTGACCACCGTCGGCATCGGCAAGCTCGGCATTATTACCCCGTTCGGCGGCCTGGCTTTCCTGGCCGGCTGGGTGTGCCTGGGGCTGGCGGCCTGGCGTCTGCCGCTGACCGCTTGACGCTTGGTGCTGACCTTTAGGTCATGATCGGGCTAGAATGCCAGCCCCTAAAAATGATGGCGGCATCGCGCATGCGCATTCAGTTGAACGGCGAATCCTATGAACTGCCCGACGGTGAGACCGTTGCGGCCCTGCTGACCCGTCTGGAACTGACCGGACGCCGGGTGGCGGTCGAGCTCAATCTGGATATCGTCCCGCGCAGCCAGCATGCCGAGACCACGCTCAACGACGGCGACAGCGTCGAAGTGGTGCACGCCATCGGCGGCGGCTAGTCCCGCCGGCCCCGTGGCCCGGCCATCCTGCAAGACCCTCACCTTTGAAGAGGATTTCCCATGAGCATCGTTCGCAGCGACAAGCCTTTCGTTCTGGCCGGTCGTACCTACCAGTCGCGTTTGCTGGTCGGCACCGGCAAGTACCGTGACATGGAAGAGACCCGTCTGGCCATCGAGGCCTCGGGCGCCGAGATCGTCACCTTCGCCGTGCGCCGCACCAACCTCGGCCAGATCGAGGGCGAACCGAACCTGCTCGACGTGCTGTCGCCGGACCGCTACACCTTCCTGCCGAACACCGCCGGCTGCTATGACGCGGTCGAAGCCGTGCGCACCTGCCGCCTGGCCCGTGAGCTGCTCGACGGGCACAACCTGGTGAAGCTGGAAGTGCTGGCGGACCAGAAGACCCTGTTCCCCAACGTGATCGAAACCCTCAAGGCCGCCGAAACGCTGGTCAAGGAAGGCTTCGACGTGATGGTCTACACCAGCGACGACCCGATCGTCGCCCGCCAGCTGGCGGAAACCGGCTGCATCGCGGTCATGCCGCTGGCCGGCCTGATCGGCTCGGGCCTGGGGATCTGCAACCCGTACAACCTGCAGATCATCCTGGAAGAGGCGAACATCCCGGTGCTGGTGGATGCCGGTGTCGGCACTGCTTCCGACGCCGCCATCGCCATGGAGCTGGGCTGCGACGCCGTGCTGATGAACTCGGCCATCGCCCACGCCCGGCAGCCGGTCATGATGGCCGAAGCCATGAAACACGCGATCGTCGCGGGCCGCCTGGCCTACCTCGCCGGCCGCATGCCGAAAAAACTCTATGCCAGCGCCTCTTCGCCGCTGGATGGTCTGATCAAGTAAGAGCCATTGATGACTGAATCGAACGACACGCCAATCCAGACGGAAGAAGGCGACGAGCGCCAACACCGCCGCATCAAGAGTTTCGTGATGCGCGCCGGGCGCATGACCGAAGGCCAGCAGCGCGGCCTGGAGCAGGGCGCGCCGAAGTTCGTGCTGCCGCTGGCCGACGCGCCGGTGGATTACGATCAGGTGTTCGGCCGCTCGGCGCCGCGCTCGCTGGAGATCGGTTTCGGCATGGGCCACTCGCTGCTGGAAATGGCCGCGGCGGCGCCGGAGCAGGATTTCATCGGCGTGGAGGTTCACCGTCCGGGTGTCGGCGCGCTGCTCAACGGCGTGCTGACCCAAGGCCTGAGCAACGTCCGCGTCTACGACTGCGATGCGATCGAAGTGCTCAACCGCTGCGTGGCCGACAACAGCCTCGATCGCCTGATGCTGTTCTTTCCGGACCCTTGGCACAAGAGCCGCCATCACAAGCGCCGCATCGTCCAGGCCTCCTTTGCGGAGCTGGTGCGCAGCAAGCTGAAGGTCGGCGGCATCCTGCACATGGCCACCGACTGGGAGCCGTATGCCGAGTACATGCTGGAAGTGATGAACGTCGCCCCGGGCTACCGCAACCTCGCCGAAGACGGCAAGTGCGTACCGCGCCCGGCCGAGCGGCCGATCACCAAGTTCGAACGCCGTGGCGAACGACTTGGGCATGGCGTGTGGGATCTGAAGTTCGAAAAGCAGTCCTGATTCAGGCTGTAGATAAACCTGTGGGAGCTGGCTTGCCAGCGATGACGGCATAACATTCAACATTATCGTCGACTGTTGCGCCCCCATCGCGGGCAAGCCAGCTCCCACAAGTATTTATGGCGTACTCAAAATCAGCGGCGATCCGCGACCACGCCGATCAAAACGAGCACCACCAGCAGCACCGGCGCCAGGCTGTAGTTGTTGAACTGGCTCAGCCCCTTCACTATCCACGGCGTGGCGTAGATCAGCGCCGCGCCGCTGCCGATCATGCACAGCAGGGCCATCAGCGGGACGCGCAAGGCGCCGGCGATGCTGCCCAGGCGTTGCTCGACCCAGCCCTTGAAGTCGGCGCCGAACAGCACCAGCAGGCAACCCACCAGCGCCAGGGCGATTTCCGAAAGGTTGCTGCGGCTCCACCGGGAGACGGTGGCGAGCAGGTCGAGTATCAGATCCATGCGGGTTTCCTTAGGGCTGAAATCAGCTCAGAAATGTCTGCAGCAAGTCGTTGAGAAAGAGTTGTCCGCGCTCGGTGGCCGCCAGACGTGACGGTTCGACCTGCAGCAGGCCGCTTCGTTCGGCTTCGCGCCGGCCCTCGGCCAGCGTTTCCAGGGGCAGGCCGGTGCGTTCCGGGTACAGGCGCGATTCGACCCCGGCGGTCAGGCGCAGGGCGTTCATCAGGAATTCGAACGGCATTTCGTCGTCGGCCAGGGCCTTCTCGCCGGCCTGAAAGCTTTTGGCCGGGTTGAGGTAGTCCTTCGGCAGGCGGGTTTTCCAGGTGCGCACGATGCGCCCGTCGGGATGGCTGAGCTTGCCGTGGGCGCCGGCGCCGATGCCGATGAAGTCGCCGAAGCTCCAGTAGTTGAGGTTGTGCCGCGCCGCCCGGCCGGGCTGGGCGTAGGCCGACACCTCGTACTGCGCGTAGCCGTGCTCGGCCAGCAGCGCTTGCCCGGCTTCCTGGATGTCCCACAGGGTGTCGTCTTCCGGCAGCACCGGCGGCTGGTTCCAGAACACCGTGTTCGGCTCCAGCGTCAGCTGATACCAGGAAATGTGCGTCGGCTTGAGGGCGATGGCCTGGCGCAGGTCGCTCAGGGCGTCGTCCAGGGACTGGTCCGGCAAACCGTGCATCAGGTCGAGGTTGAAGTTGTCGAACCCGGCCTGGCGGGCCATGCCGGCGGCGCGCACCGCTTCGTCGCCGTTGTGGATGCGCCCCAGGGCCTCAAGCTTCTGCTGCTGGAAGCTCTGGATGCCGATGGACAGGCGATTGATCCCCAAGGCCCGGTAAGCCACGAACTTCTCTTGCTCGAAGGTGCCGGGGTTGGCTTCCAGGGTGATCTCGATGTCGTCGGCGAAGCGGATGCGTTGCTTGACGCCTTCCAGCAGACGGCCCAAGGCCTCGGCGCTGAACAGGCTCGGCGTGCCGCCGCCGAAGAAGATCGAACTCAGCTCGCGGCCATGCACCGCGTGCAAGTCCTGATCGAGGTCGGCCAGCATCGCATCGACGTACTCCTGCTCCGGCAGCACTTGGGTGGCGGTGTGGGAGTTGAAGTCGCAGTAGGGGCATTTGCGCACGCACCACGGGATGTGGACGTACAGCGCCAGGGGCGGCAGCGTCGGCAGCGGCGCCCGGGACGAAACGGCGCCGCCGCCGAAGATCAGCGGCGACGCAGGACGGCTGTCGGTCATTTCAGGCCCAGACGCTGGCGCAGCAGATCCATTGCGCGGGCGCGGTGGCTGATCCGGTTCTTGTCCGCCGGGGTCAGTTCGGCGCTGGAGAGGTTGCGCTCCGGCACCCAGAACAGTGGGTCGTAACCGAAGCCGTGCTCGCCGCTGGCGGCGGTCAGGATGCGCCCGTGCCACAGACCTTCGCAGAGGATCGGCAGCGGATCGTCGGCGTGGCGCACCAGCGCCAGCACGCAGACGAACTGGGCGCCGCGTTCGGCCTCAGGCACATCCTTCAAGGCGTCGAGCAGCTTGGCGTTGTTCGCCGCGTCGCCCTGGCCGTCGGCATAGCGCGCCGAGTAGATGCCCGGCGCACCGCCGAGGAAATCCACCGCCAGGCCCGAATCGTCGGCCAGCGCCGGCAGGCCGGAGATGCGCGCGGCGTTGCGGGCCTTGAGGATCGCGTTCTCGACGAACGACAGACCGGTTTCTTCCGGCTCCACGCTGCTGAACTCGCCGATCGAGCGCAATTGCACCGACTCGCCGAGCATGGCCTGGAGTTCCTTGAGTTTGCCGGCGTTATGGCTGGCCAGCACGAGTTGCTTGAGGTTCATCATTCGCCGGGGAAAAGCTCTTGGTTGAAATTGATGGTGTTGATCTTGTCGCCGTTCTGCACCTTGATTTCGAAGGTGCGGGTTTCCTGCTGTTCCACCGGGTACTGGGCGATGTAATAGATCGCGCCCTGTTCGGTGACCTGACGGAAATTGAGCGTCACGCTCTGGCTGGTCAGGTCTTTGACCGTGCCGGTGACATTGGCGATCAACGGCTTGCCGTCCTTGATCACCGAGACATTGATCACGCCCTGGTTCTTGCTGCGGATCAGTTCGGCAGCCTTGGCGATGTCCGGTTGCAGGTAGGTCGAGTTGAAGGTGTTGTAGTGCACCGTCACGTCGCCGAAGGTTTCCTGGCGCTCGCTCTTGATGGCATCGGCTGCCACGGCAGAAAGGCTCAGGCAGGCGGCCAACAGCGTGGTAATCAGGCGTCCCATGTTTGTTCTCCTCGCAATGTCGTGGTTCAGACCGCGATTTTGTGATCCTGCAGCCCCGGGCTGCTGACGCGGTAGATGCCGATCTCACCTAACAGATTAGGCCATAGCTTACTGGCCCACCCGTGGCGGTGCTGTTGATCCACGGCAAGCCGATCAATGACCTTCGCCTCACGTTCGCGGCAAAGTTCCTCAAAGTCCTCGAAGGTGCAGAAGTGGATGTTCGGCGTGTTGTACCAGGTGTACGGCAGGAACTCCGACACCGGCATCCGCCCCTTGCTCGCCAGGTACCAGCGGCAGCGCCAGTGGCCGAAGTTGGGGAAGGTGATGATGCACTGGCGGCCGACCCGCAGCATTTCGTCGAGGATCTTGTCCGGGTAGTGCACGGCCTGCAGGGCCTGGGTCATCACCACGATGTCGAAGCTGTTGCTGGCGAAGTTGCCCAGGCCCTTGTCCAGGTCCTGCTCGATGACGTTGATGCCCTTGGCCACGCACTCGGCGATGTTGTCCGGGTCGTTTTCCAGGCCGTAGCCGGTGACCTGCTTGTGGTCGCGCAGCCAGGTCAGCAGTTCGCCGTCGCCGCAGCCGAGGTCGAGCACGCGGCTGCCGGCGGGGATCCATTCCTGGATGATTTCCAGATCGGCTCTCATGTCTTCCTCAAAGCGTGATGCGGTTCATGTAGTTGCCGAACGCCTGCAGATAGCGCGGGATCGGAATCAGGAAGGCGTCGTGGCCCTGGGGCGCGTCGATTTCCAGGTAGCTGACGTCCTTGCGCGCCGCCATCAGCGCGTCCACCAGTTCCCGCGAGCGGGCCGGGGAGAAACGCCAGTCGGTGGTGAACGACATCACGCAGAACTTGGCCTTCGCGCCTTCGAAGGTTTTCGCCAGGTTATCGTCGAAGTTCGCCGCCGGATCGAAGTAGTCCAGCGCCTTGGTCATCAACAGGTAGGTGTTGGCGTCGAAGCGTCCGGAGAATTCTTCGCCCTGATAGCGCAGGTAGCTTTCGACCTGGAACTCGACGCTGTGGAAGTCGTAGTTGAGCTTTTCGCTCTTGAGGCCCCGGCCGAATTTCTCGCCCATGGAGTCGTCGGACAGGTACGTGATGTGCCCGACCATCCGCGCCAGCATCAGGCCGCGCTTGGGGATCACGCTGTGTTCCTGGAACGAGCCGCCGTGGAACTCCGGGTCGGTGAGGATCGCCTGGCGCGCCACTTCGTTGAAGGCGATGTTCTGCGCCGACAGCTTGGGCGCCGAGGCGATGGCCAGGCAGTGGCGCACGCGGTCCGGGTAGGTGATGGTCCATTGCAGCGCCTGCATGCCGCCGAGGCTGCCGCCGATCACCGCCGCCCACTGCGCGATGCCGAGGCGGTCGGCCAGGCGCGCCTGGCTGTGCACCCAGTCTTCGACGGTGAGCACCGGGAATTCGGCGCCGAACGGCTTGCCGGTGTCCGGGTTGACGCTGCTCGGGCCGGTGGAGCCGTTGCAGCCGCCGAGGTTGTTCAGGCTGACCACGAAGAACTTGTCGGTGTCGACCGGCTTGCCGGGCCCGATGCAACTGTCCCACCAACCGGGTTTGCGGTCGTCGGGGCTGTGGTAGCCGGCGGCGTGATGGTGGCCGGACAGGGCGTGGCAGATCAGCACGGCGTTGCTCGCTTGGGCGTTCAGCGTGCCGTAGGTTTCGTAGATCAGGTCGTAGGCGGCCAGCGAACGGCCGCAGGCCAGGGCCAGCGGTTCGCTGAAGTGCGCCGTTTGCGGCGTCACCAGACCAACAGAATCGGGGGGAAAGGCAGCTGGCATCGACCCTGCTCTCGTTGAAATGAGGCGTAAGTCTAAAGACCGGTGGGGTCAGCGGCAAGCAACCGTCGGGCCTGATTTCACCCGGTCGAAACGGTGGTGCATCGATCGCGGGCAGGCTCGCTCGCACAAGGGAACGGGAGCCCCTGTAGCAGCGAGCCTGCCTGGGATGAAGATGGCACGCTCAGCCTGCCGGACGCACCAGCCCCGGCAAGTCGGGCAACGTCTTGGGCGAGCGCACCCGAACCCGCTTCTGCCGGTTCAGCTCGCCGGAGACCAGGCTGACCTGGCTCTTGGAGACCCCGAACGCCTTGGCCAGGAACCCCATCAGGTACGCATTGGCCTTGCCTTCGACCGGCGGCGCGGTCAGGCGGATCTTCAGGCGGTCGCCGTGCAGCCCGGCGAAATCATCGCTGCGGGCCGCAGGTTGCAAGTGGCACTCCAGGATCAGGTCGTCGCCGTCCCAGCGGAACCAGGCCATCAGATCAGGCCGAACAGTTCCCGCGGCATCAGGGCGTAGTAGGCCAGGCGCGGGATCAGCCAGCTCTGCAGCAGTTGCAGGACGATGAAGGCGAAGATCGGCGAGATGTCCAGGCCGCCCAGGTTCGGCACCAGGCGGCGGAACGGCGCGAGCACCGGCTCGGTGATCTGCTGCACCAGTTCGGCGCCGGGGTTGTGGCTGCCCGGCGCGACCCAGGACAGCACCACGCTGATGATCATGGCCCAGAACAGGATCTTCAGGAACAGCGCGAAGATGCCGATCAGCGCCCACGGCGCCAGGAACAGCACATCGACCTTGTAGCCGCTGAGCAGCAGGATCACGGCGAACAGCAGCATCTGCACCACGAGGGCCAGCACCAGCGACGACATGTCCAGGCCGAACAGGCTCGGAATGAACCGGCGCAGCGGCTTGAGCAGCGGTTGGGTGGCCTTGACCACGAACTGGCAAAGCGGGTTGTAGAAGTTCGCCCGCACCAGTTGCAGGATGAAGCGCATCAGGACGACCAGCAGGTACAGGCTGCCCAGGGTCTGGATCACGAAAATGGCAGCGTCGTTGAGTCCAAGCATTGTTGATTCCTTATGAAGTGCTGATCAGCGGCCCAGTTGCTCGGCCATTTCGGCCGAACGGTGCGCGGCGGCGCCGAGGGCCTTTTCCACCAGGGCTTCGAAGCCGTCGGCCTGGAACGATTTGATGGCGGCTTCGGTGGTGCCGGCCGGCGAGGTCACGCGGCGGCGCAGTTCGGCGGCGTCGACGTCGCTGGACACGGCCATGTGCGCGGCGCCCAGGGCGGTCTGCAGGGTCAGGCGCTCGGCGGTTTCCTTCGGCAGGCCGAGCTTGACGCCGGCGGCGGTCATGGCTTCGATCAGCAGGAAGAAATAGGCCGGGCCTGAGCCGGACACGGCGGTGACGGCGTCCAGCTGCTGCTCCTGCTCCAGCCACAGGGCGATGCCCACGGCGGACAGCAGTTCCTCGGCCTGCCGGCGCTGCGCGGCGCTGACGGCAGCGGTGGCGTACAGGCCGCTCACGCCCTGGCGCAGCAGCGCCGGGGTGTTGGGCATGCAGCGCACGATCGGCTGCTCGCCGAGCCAGGCGGTCATGCTGGCGCAGGTGATGCCGGCGGCGATGGACACCACCAGCTGGTTCGGCTTGAGGCTCGGGCGGATCGCTTCGCACACGGCTTTCATGGCCTGGGGCTTGACCGCCAGCACCACCACGTCGGCGCCGTCGATGGCCTGGGCGTTGTCGGCGAAGGTCTCGATGCCGTGTTCGGCGCCGACCCGGGCGCGGGTCTCTGCGCCCGGATCGCTGGCGCGGATCCGCGCCGCTTCCAGACCCTTGGCCCGCAGGCCGCCGATCAGGCTGGCCGCCATGTTGCCGGCACCGATAAAGGCAATGCGTGTATCGCTCATGTCAGGTCCTTATTGAGAAATGTGGCCGTAGTCGCGGGCGCCGAACAGGGCGGTGCCGATACGGACCCAGGTGGCGCCCTGGGCGATGGCCGACTCGAGGTCGTGGCTCATGCCCATGGAAAGGGTGTCGAGGGGCAGGTCGAGGCTGGCCTGCAAGCGCTGCACGGCGGCGAAGGCGGCGTCCTGGGCGTCCCGGTCCTCGGTCGGCTCGGGAATCGCCATCAGCCCGCGCAGCTTCAGGCGCGGCAACTGGCTGATGGCCTGCGCCAGGGCGGGCAGGTCGGCCGGGGCGCAGCCGGACTTGCTGGCTTCGCCGCTGACGTTGACCTGGATGCAGATGTTCAGCGGCGGCAGGTCGGCCGGGCGCTGCTCGGACAGGCGTTGGGCGATTTTCAGGCGGTCCACGGAGTGCACCCAGGCGAAATGCTCGGCGATCGAGCGGGTCTTGTTCGACTGAATGGGGCCGATGAAGTGCCAGATCAAGGGCAGGTCGGCCAGTTCCTGCTGCTTGCCCAGGGCTTCTTGCAGGTAGTTCTCGCCGAAGTCCCGCAAGCCGGCGGCATAGGCGTCGCGCAGGGCCTGGGCGGGTTTGGTCTTGCTCACGGCCAGCAGCCGGACGCTGTCTTCGGCGCGCCCGGCGGCCTGGATCGCGGCCTGGATGCGCGATCCGACGTGGAAAATGTTGTCTGCTATCGTGGACATCAAGAGGCGCCGGCGGTCTGAGGGTTCGCGGCATTCTACTGGAATTGGGGGACGCTATGGATATCACCGAACTGCTGGCCTTCAGCGCCAAACAGGGCGCTTCCGACCTGCACCTGTCGGCCGGCCTGCCGCCGATGATCCGCGTGGACGGCGACGTGCGGCGGATCAATCTGCCGGCGCTGGACCACAAGCAGGTGCACGAGCTGATCTACGACATCATGAACGACACCCAGCGGGTGGACTTCGAGAAACATCTGGAAACTGACTTCTCCTTCGAAGTGCCGGGCGTCGCGCGGTTCCGGGTCAATGCCTTCAACCAGAACCGGGGTGCCGGCGCGGTGTTCCGCACCATCCCGTCCAAGGTGCTGACCATGGAGGACCTGGCCATGGGCGACGTGTTCCGCAAGATCACCGACGCCCCGCGCGGCCTGGTGCTGGTGACGGGGCCCACCGGTTCAGGCAAGTCCACCACGCTGGCGGCGATGATCGACTACCTCAACACCCACCGCCACCATCACATCCTGACCATCGAAGATCCCATCGAGTTCGTCCACGAATCGCGCAAATGCCTGATCAATCAGCGCGAAGTCCATCGCGATACCCGCAGTTTCGCCACGGCCCTGCGTTCGGCGCTGCGTGAAGACCCGGACGTGATCCTGGTGGGCGAGATGCGCGACCTGGAAACCATCCGCCTGGCGCTGACCGCCGCCGAGACCGGCCACCTGGTGTTCGGCACCCTGCACACCACTTCGGCGGCGAAGACCATCGACCGGGTGGTGGACGTGTTCCCCGGCGACGAGAAATCGATGGTGCGCTCGATGCTGTCCGAGTCGTTGCTGGCGGTGGTGTCGCAGACGCTGATCAAGAAGATCGGTGGCGGGCGGGTGGCGGCCCACGAGATCATGCTCGGCACCTCGGCGATCCGTAACCTGATCCGCGAGGACAAGGTGGCGCAGATGTATTCGGCGATCCAGACCGGCGGGTCGCTGGGGATGCAGACCCTGGACATGTGCCTGAAGGAGTTGGTGACCAAGGGGTTGATCAGTCGCGAGCATGCGCGGGAGAAGGCGCGCACGCCGGACAATTTCTGAGGGGCGGTGTGTGGTGAGGGAGCAGGCTCCCTCACCACAGGGCTCAGCGCTGGACGACGCGCATTTGCTTGGGTTCTTTGGGCAGTACGCGTTTGGCGACCACGTAGTGCTGTTCCCAGTACGGCTTGTTCAGCGTGTCGATGCTCACGGCCTTGCCGCGGCGCGGGGCGTGGATGAAGCGGTCGTTGCCCAGGTAGATGGCGACGTGGTTGACCCGGCGGCTCTTGATGTTGAAGAAGATCAGGTCGCCCGGCTTCAGGTCCTTGCGCTCGACCTTCTCGCCATGGCCGCTGGCCATTGCGTTGGAGGTGCGGGGCAGGTCGAAGGTGGCGTCGTTGAACGCGTACTTCACCAGGCCGCTGCAGTCGAAGCCCTTGCTCGGGCTGCTGCCGCCCCAGCGGTACGGCGTGCCGAGGACGTTCACCGCGCGGCTCAGGACGTTGCTGCTTTCCTTGTTCGCCATCGGCGGCACGACCTTGCTGTGGCCGTTGCTGCTGAGCGTGGTGTGCTTGCTCTGCTTGCCCTTGTTCGACGGAGCAGACGCATGGGATTTGGGGGTGTAGCCGTTGACGTTGGGAAGTCGTTGCTCACGGTTGGTGGCGTGGGCGGCCAGTGGCATCAGTAGGCAAATGGTCAGCCATGTCTTGAAAAATGGACGCATTAGGCAGGGCTCTTGTGTGTTAGCGCGCAACTTTATAACAGCTTTTTTGTCCCTTCCGAGGCCGTTGGTCGATTCGAACAGGGGGCAACGGAACCAAACAAGCGGCAAATGGACGCCATTGTCGGACAGAAGTCAGGTGCTATAAGGCTTTGACGGGGAACACGGTAGCATTTGCCGTACGTCGGCTACCTGTAAAAAAGTCACAAAGAATTAAAGAATATTTATCTATTGCGTGAATCGAGGTCTTCATGAACCGCTATCAACCGCCTGGTGCGAACCAGGACACCCACAGCAAAGTGATCGGCTATCTGCTGTGGATTTTCGGCTTCACCGGCGCCCACCGCTTCTATTACGGCAAGCCCGTGACCGGGACGATCTGGTTCTTCACCTTCGGCCTGCTCGGCATCGGCTGGCTGATCGACGTGTTCCTGATCCCGGCGATGGACCGCGAGGCCGACCTGCGTTTCACCGCCGGCCCCATCGAATACAACGTGGCGTGGATCCTGCTGACGTTCCTCGGGGTGTTCGGCGTGCACCGCATGTACCAGGGCAAGTGGATCAGCGGATTGCTGTACCTGCTGACCGGCGGGCTGTTCTTCGTCGGGGTGCTGTATGACTTCTGGACGCTGAACGATCAGGTTTCGCTGCGTAACCAGCAAAACCGCAGCGCGTTCCAGTGAAGCGAATGGCGGCGAGGGAGCAAGCTCCCTCGCCGCCGGGTTACGCCTGGTGGCTGACCCGGCCGTCCACCAGGGTGTAGCGCACCACGCCCGGCAGGCTGTGGCCGATGAACGGGCAGTTCTCGCCCTTCGACAGCCAGGCCTCGCCGGCCACGGTCGACGCCTTCGGATCGAACAGCACGATGTCCGCCGCGCCGCCCACCTCAAGTTTGCCCGCCGGCAGGCGCAGGGCCTCGGCAGGGCCGGCGCTCAGGCGCGCCAGCAGGGTCGGCAGGTCCAGCAGACCGTCCTCCACCAACGTCATCGCCAGCGGCAGCAACAGCTCGACGCTGCTGATGCCCGGTTCGGTGGCGCCGAACGGCGCCAGTTTGGCGTCGCGCTCGTGGGGCTGGTGATGGCTGGAGATCGCCGTGACCACGCCGGACTTCACCGCTTCGCGCAGGCCGTCGCGGTCGGCGCGGGTGCGCAGCGGCGGCTGGACGTGATAGAGGCTGCTGAAGTCGATCAGCGCCTCGTCGGTGAGGATCAGCTGATACAGCGCCACATCCGCCGTGACCTTCAGGCCGCGGGCCTGGGCCTGGGCGATCAGCGCCACGCCCCGGGCGCTGGTGAGCTGGCTGAAGTGCGCGCGCACGCCGGTCTGCTCCACCAGCAGCAGGTCCCGGGCCAGGGCCACGGTCTCGGCGGTCTCCGGGATGCCCGGCAGGCCGAGGAAACTGGCGGTGGCGCCTTCGTGGGCCAGGCCGCCGTCGGCCAGGTCGTGGTCCTGGGAGTTGAAGATCACCGTCAGGTCGAAGGTCGCGGCGTAGTCCAGCGCCCGGCACAGGGTGCGGGTGTTGCCGAAGCTCTTGAGGCCGTTGCCGAACGCCACGCAGCCGGCGTCGCGCAGGGCCGCCAGTTCGGCCAGTTGTTCGCCGTCCAGGCCTTTGCTCAGGGCGCCGATGGGGAACACCTTGGTGTTGCCGGCCTCGCGGGCGCGGTCGAGGATCAGTTCGGCCACGGCGGAGGTGTCGAGCACCGGTCTGGTCTTCGGCGGGCAGCACAGGCTGGTCACGCCGCCGGCCGCCGCCGCGCGGGTTTCGCTGGCGATGGTGCCTTTGCGGCTGTAGCCCGGCTCGCGCAGGGCGACGTTGAGGTCCACCAGCCCCGGAGCGGCCACCAGGCCTTGGGCGTCGATGGTTTCCACGGCGGCGAACCCCGCCGGCGCGGCGCCGAGGGCGACGATCTTGCAGGCTTCGACGTGAATGTCGGTGACGCGGTCCAGGCCGCTGGCCGGGTCGATGACGCGTGCGCCGAGAATGCTGAGCTTCACTGGGCGTTCTCCTGCTCGAATTGGCGCTGGGCGGTCTGTCCGCTCATGGCCATGGACAGCACGGCCATGCGGATCGCGATGCCGTAGGTGACTTGGTTGAGGATGACCGAGTGCGGGCCGTCGGCCACCGCCGACTCGATCTCCACCCCGCGGTTGATCGGTCCGGGGTGCATGACGATGCAGTCGGGCTTGGCCCCGGCCAGGCGCGCGGTGGTCAGGCCGAACAGGCGGTAGAACTCGCCCTCGCTCGGCAGTAGGCCGCCGGTCATGCGCTCGCGCTGCAGGCGCAGCATGATCACCACGTCGACGTCCTTCAGGCCTTGGGCCATGTCGGTGTAGACCTTCACGCCGTACTGCTCGATGCCGATCGGCAGCAGGGTCTTGGGCGCGATCACGCGGATGTCCCGGCAGCCGAGGGTCTTGAGGGCGAGCATGTTCGAGCGCGCCACCCGCGAGTGCAGGATGTCGCCGACGATGGCCACCGAGAGGTTCTCGAAGCTGCCCTTGTGCCGGCGGATGGTCAGCATGTCGAGCATGCCCTGGGTCGGGTGGGCGTGGCGGCCGTCGCCGCCGTTGATGATCGCCACCTGCGGGCAGACGTGCTCGGCGATGAAGTGCGCGGCGCCGGAGTCGCCGTGGCGCACGACGAACATGTCGGCGGCCATGGCCTCCAGGTTGCGCAGGGTGTCGAGCAGGGTTTCGCCCTTGCTGGCCGACGAGGTCGACACGTTCAGGGTGATCACGTCCGCCGACAGCCGCTGGGCCGCCAGTTCGAAGGTGGTGCGGGTGCGGGTGGAGTTTTCGAAGAACACGTTGCACACGGTCTTGCCGCGCAGCAGCGGGACTTTCTTCACCGCCCGGGCGCCGACTTCGAGGAACGAGTCGGCGGTGTCGAGGATTTCCGTCAGCAGCTCGCGGCGCAGGCCGTCGAGCGAGAGGAAGTGGCGCAGCTGGCCCTGGTCATTGAGCTGCAGCGGGCGCTTGGTGTCTAGAGGCGTCATCGCGAAGGGGACTCTCAATAGGGCGGATTAAAAGGCAAGGTCTTGCAGTTCGAGGTTCAGCTCGGGGCCGGACAGCTTGACCCGCTCGTGGGCGGCCAGCTTCAGCGTGGCGCCGACCACGTTCGGGCGGATCGGCAGCTCGCCGGCGTCCAGGTCCAGCAGGCAGACCAGGGTCACGCTGGCCGGGCGGCCGTAGTCGAACAGTTCGTTCATGGCGGCGCGGATGGTGCGCCCGCTCATCAGCACGTCGTCGATCAGCACCAGGTGCTGGCCTTCGATCTCGAAGGGCAGGGCCGAGGGGCGCACCTGCGGGTGCAGGCCGTTCTGGCTGAAGTCGTCGCGGTAGAAGGAGACGTCCAGGGTGCCGAGCGGCGCATCGCTGCCCAGTTCCTTGAGCAGGGCCTGGGCGACCCAGACGCCGCCGGTGCGGATGCCGATGAAACGCGGCTCGCCGATGCCGCGCGCGTCCAGGTGCGCCTTGAGGCGGGTCGCCATCTGGCTGATCAGATCGGCGGGATTGGGCAGGCTCATGGTTGCTCCTTCTCGGGGGCGGGCCGGCGCGTGTGGACGGCGGCCCGGGTCGTAGCCAAAAGAAAAGCGCCGAAGCGCTTGTCAGGATTCAAACAATGCGGTGTTTTCGTCGAGCCAGCCCTGCAGCAGCAGGGCGGCGGCGATGGCGTCCACCGGGTTGTCGCGGTAGCTGCCCTTCTGACCGCCGCGGGCCATGCGCTCGCCCTTGGCCTCGAAGGTGGTCAGGCGTTCGTCGTGGGTATAGAAGGGCAGGTTGTAGCGGCCGTTGAGGCGGCGGCCGAACTTCTCGGCGCGCTCGCACATCTCGCTGGGCGTGCCGTCCATGTTCAGCGGCAGGCCGACCACCACGGCGTCGGGTTTCCATTCCTTGATCAGGGCCTCGACCTGGTTCCAGTCGGGCACCCCGTTCTGCGCCCTCAGGGTGCACAGCTCGCGGGCCTGGCCGGTGATGACCTGGCCGACCGCCACGCCGATCGAGCGGGTGCCGTAGTCGAAGCCGAGGATAAGGCGCAAAGCCATCAGGCGTGCCCCGCCTGGCTGGTCAACAGGCTCAGGTTGATGCCCAGGTGCTTGGCGGCGGCTTCCAGGCGCAGGTCGCTGCGGGTGTTGAACAGGACGTCGGCGTCGTACGGGCAGGTCAGCCAGGCGTTGTCGGCCAGTTCGGCCTCAAGCTGCCCCGCTTCCCAGCCGGCGTAGCCCAGGGTGATCAGGCTCTGTTGCGGGCCGACGCCGTCGGCGATGGCGAACAGCACGTCCTGGGAGGTGGACAGCGCCAGGTGGCCGTCCAGCTCGACCGTGGCCTGGAAGGTCTGGCCCGCCGGGTGCAGGACGAAGCCGCGGTCGGTCTGCACCGGGCCGCCGATGTAGATCGGCACGTGCTGGCAGCGCGCCGGCGGCTCGATGTCCGGACGCAACTGCTCCAGGATGTCGGCCAGGTTCAGCTCCTGCGGTCGGTTCACCACCAGCCCCATGGCGCCATTGGCCGTGTGCTCGACGATGTAGGTCAAGGTGTGGGCAAAGTTGGGGTCGGCCATGTGCGGCATGGCGATCAGGAAGTGATGCTTGAGGTAGCTGGGGCTGACGTTTTTCATGTGCGCTAGTGTGGCGGTCAAGGGGCGAACTGACAAGCCGGGGATGCATATCCCCGGTGGCGATGACGCTTGCTTGCGCCCGGCTGCGCAGCGGCCGTGAAGCCCACGGTCAGTTGCTGGACAGGCGGTCGCCCCGGGCGAATTTCCAGGTGCGGATGATTTCCAGCCGGTCGATGTCCGACAGGTCGCCGGTGAACGGCGCAAACGGCGCGGCCAGGCGGACGATGCGCTGGGCGGCCTGGTCCAGCAGCGGCTGGCCGGAGGACTCCAGCACCATCACCTCATACAGCGAGCCGTCGCGGTTGATCGACACCATCAGCCGCAGGTTGCCGTAGATCTGCTGGCGCCGTGCTTCGTCGGGGTAGTTGAGGTTGCCGATGCGCTCGACCTTCTTGCGCCATTCGTCCTTGTACCAGGCGCCCTTGTCGCGCATGGTCGAGGCGGCGCTCAGGCGGTGGATCCGCGGGCGCTTGGCGTACAGCTGCTGTTCGTGGGCCAGTTCCGCCTCCAGGCTGGCGATGTCGCTGGACAGCTGCGAGCTGTCGAACGTCGGCGCGTCGACCGCCGGCCGGGTCTCGGTCCTGGTCTCTTCCTTTTTGGTCGGCGCCTTCTGCGGTTTCGGCGCGACCGTGGTCACGGCGGCCTTGGGCGCGGCTTCCTTCACCTCGGCCTTGGCGGCGGGCGGCGGGGTGATCTTCTTGACCTGGTTGTCCTGGAACGGCGCGACCTCGGTGGTCTTGGGAATCGCCTTCTTGTCCAGCGTACCGCTGCCTTCCTGGTTTTCCTGGGCGAGGAAATCCGCCTTGGCGGGCTTCTTCTCGCTCTTGAAGGTGGCGAGGGTGATTTCCAGGGTCTTGCTGATCTGCTTGGGCTCGACCATGGTGAAGCCCACGCCCAGCAGCAGCGCCAAATGGATCAGCGCCGCCAGGAACAGGGTAAATCCGAGGCGATCGACCGGACGCACGCCGGTGTGGGCGAGTTCTACGGGCAGATCGGACGGAAGTGTCATTCGAAAAAAACCAACATCGCGTTTTTACGGGCTCGGCATCATAACGCAATGTTGGTTTTTAGCTGCAAGCTACTAGCTTCAAGCGACAAGCTGCATGGCTTGCCGCTTGCCGCTTGCCGCTACCGCTTGGTGCTTGCGGCTTACCGCTACCGCTTGGCGCTTGGCGCTTGCGGCTTACCGCTTGCAGCTCACCGCTTACCGCTTACCGCTTGCAGCTTACCTTCGATCACCTCCATCAGCAGCCCGCCGATGTCGGTGCCGAAGGCGTTGTCGATTTCGCGGATGCAGGTCGGGCTGGTGACGTTGATCTCGGTCAGGTGCTCGCCGATCACGTCCAGGCCGACGAACAGCAGGCCCTTGGCGCGCAGGGTCGGGCCGACCTGGGCGGCGATCCAGCGGTCCTTGTCGGTCAACGGGCGGGCTTCGCCCCGGCCGCCGGCCGCCAGGTTGCCGCGGGTCTCGCCCTGGGCCGGGATCCGCGCCAGGCAGTAGTCCACCGGCTCGCCGTCAATCATCAGGATGCGCTTGTCGCCGTCCTTGATGGCCGGAAGGTACGCCTGGCCCATGATCTGCTGGGTGCCGAGGGCGGTCAGGGTCTCCAGGATCACCGACAGGTTCGGGTCGCCCGCGCGGTGGCGGAAGATCGACGTGCCGCCCATGCCGTCCAGCGGCTTGAGGATCACGTCGCCATGCCGGGCGGCGAACTCGCGCAGCACGTCGGCGCGGCGGCTGACCACGGTCGGCGGCGTGCACTGCGGGAACAGCGTGGCGAACAGCTTCTCGTTGCAGTCGCGCAGGCTCTGCGGCTTGTTGACCACCAGCACGCCGGCGCTTTCGGCCTGCTCGAGCAGGTAGGTGGAGTAGACGAACTCCATGTCGAACGGCGGATCCTTGCGCATCAGGATCACGTTCAGGTCGCTGAGGAGCGAATCCTGCTCCTGGCCCAGCTCGAACCACTTCTGCGGGTCGGCGAACACCTTCAGGGGCTTCATCCGCGCCCGGGCCTGGCCTTCGGCCTGGTACAGGTCGCGCTGCTCCATGTAGAACAGTTCCCAGCCGCGTTTCTGCGCGGCCAGCAGCATGGCCAGCGAGCTATCCTTTTTATAGGAGATGCTGGCGATGGGGTCCATCACAATCCCGACGCGAACGCTCATGGGGTTTTCCTCGAAAATGGGCTACCGGAACGGTACGCAAAAAGTGGCGTCAGAGTGGCGCCGGGCGGGTTTGCGGTCAAGGGAAAACCCGTCGATAGATTGCATGGGGAGACTGTGCTAAAAAGGCTGCCATACCGGGCTGGCCCTTGAACGGCAAGGGTTTGCAGCCGGCAGTCATCGCAAAACGGACATATTGATTCGCAAAGGCGACGGTAGAGCCCCCTTATGGAACAGCAGTCCAGCGCCTTGAAGGTCATGGTGATCGACGACTCGAAAACGATTCGCCGCACCGCCGAGACCTTGCTGAAAAACGCAGGGTGCGACGTCATCACGGCGGTCGACGGTTTCGAGGCATTGGCCAAGATCGTCGACAACCATCCGGACATCGTTTTCGTGGACATCATGATGCCGCGTCTGGATGGTTATCAGACCTGCGCTTTAATCAAGAACAACAGCGCGTTCAAGGCGACGCCGGTGATCATGCTGTCGTCCCGCGACGGGCTGTTCGACAAGGCCAAGGGGCGGATCGTCGGCTCCGACCAATTCCTGACCAAGCCGTTCAGCAAGGAAGAGCTGCTCGACGCGATAGCGGCCCATGTGCCGGGCTTTGCCGCAGTGCTGCAGTGAGACACGTACAAGGACGCGCGGCCAGCGGGCCGGGCGTCGACAAGAAAAATGGGGAAGACCATGGCTCGTATCCTGATCGTCGATGATTCGCCGACCGAAATGTACAAACTGACCGGCATGCTGGAAAAGCACGGCCATGAGGTGCTCAAGGCCGAAAACGGCGCCGACGGCGTGGCCCTGGCCCGTCAGGAGAAGCCTGACGCGGTGCTGATGGACATCGTCATGCCCGGGCTCAACGGCTTCCAGGCCACCCGCCAGTTGACCAAGGATGCCGAGACCAGCCATATCCCGGTGATCATCATCACCACCAAGGACCAGGAGACCGACAAGGTCTGGGGCACCCGCCAGGGCGCGAAGGACTACCTGACCAAGCCGGTCGAGGAAGACACCCTGATCAAGACCCTGAACAACGTGCTGGCCGGTTGAGCGCGCAGCCATGAGCGGGTCGCTGACCGCGTTCGAGCTGCTGTGGCAGATGGATCAGCGCTGCCGGTCGCTGGCGGCGCAGTTGCCGTCGCCGCCGCCCAGCCGGGACCTGTGGAGCGGCATCGGCTTCCGCCTGGGCGAGCACTGGTACGTGACGCCCATGGGCGAGATCGGCGAAGTGCTTCCCGAACCGCGCTTCACCCAGTTGCCGGGGGTCAAGCCGTGGGTCAAGGGCGTCGCCAACCTGCGCGGGCGGCTGTTGCCGGTCATGGACCTGTGCGGTTTCTTCGGCCACGAGCTGTCGCCGTTGCGCAAGCAGCGGCGGGTGCTGGTGGTGGAGCACCGGGAGGTGTTCGCCGGGCTGCTGGTCGATGAGGTCTTCGGGCTGCAGCATTTCGAGCAGGACAGCTTCGAGCCGCTGCCGATCAGCGAGCGGCAGGGCGCCAAGGCCGGGTTTCTCAAGGGGCACTTCCGGCGCGAACAGGACTGGCGGGTGTTCAGCCTGTTTGCCCTGGCGCAGTCCCCGGGTTTCATGAACATCGCAATATAGCCGCAACAACAGAGAATCCATGTAGGAGCGAGCCTGCTCGCGATTCAGCCGCCGCGGTGTGCCGGGCACACCGCGTTACCGATCAATCGCGAGCAGGCTCGCTCCCACAGGGGCTTCGGTGGGCTTCAGACAGGCGAGGACCGATGACAAAAGCAAAACCAGGCATGCCCGCAGAAGGCTCGCGCAGCCGCTCGCAGATCATCGTGCTGTTCATCGCGCTGATCGTGTTCATCATGCTGCTGTTCGCCAACTTCGCGTACCTCAACACCCAGGCCAACTACGACAAGCAGTACATCGGCCACGCCGGGGAGCTGCGGGTGCTGTCCCAGCGCATCGCCAAGAACGCCACCGAAGCCGCCGCCGGCAAGGCCGCCGCGTTCAAGCTGCTGAGCGATGCGCGCAACGACTTCGCCCAGCGCTGGGGCTACCTGAAGAAGGGCGACGCCGCCACCGGCCTGCCGCCCGCGCCGTCTACCGTGCGCCCGGAGATGCGCGCCGTGCAGCTGGACTGGGAGCGCCTGCTGAAGAACACCGACGCCATCCTTTCCAGCGAACAGACCGTGCTGTCCCTGCACCAGGTGGCGGCGACCCTGGCCGAAACCGTGCCGCAACTGCAGATCGAGTACGAAAAGGTCGTGGATATCCTGCTCCAGCGCGGCGCCCCGGCGGGGCAGGTCGCGATGGCCCAGCGCCAGTCGCTGCTGGCGGAGCGGATCCTGGGGGCGGTCAACACCGTGCTGTCCGGCGACGAGAACTCGCAGCAGGCCGCCGATGCCTTCGGCCGCGACGCCACCCGGTTCGGCCAGGTGCTCAACGGCATGCTCCAGGGCAACCCTTCGCTGAAGATCAGCCAGGTCGAGGACCGCGACGCCCGGGCGCGGCTGGGCGAGATCGCCGAGCTGTTCCAGTTCGTTTCCGGCTCGGTGGACGAGATCCTCGAAACCTCGCCGGAGCTGTTCAAGGTGCGCGAGTCGGCCACCAACATCTTCAGCCTGTCGCAGACCCTGCTCGACGAAGCCTCGCACCTGGCCAGCCGCTTCGAGAACCTGGCCGGCGGGCGCAGCACCGACACCATCGGCGGCTATGTGCTGGGCCTGCTGGCGCTGGCCTCGATCATCCTGATCGGCATGGTCATGGTGCGCGAGACAAACCGCCAGTTGCGCGAGACCGCCGAGAAGAACGAACGCAACCAGAACGCGATCATGCGCCTGCTCGACGAGATCGAAGACCTGGCCGACGGCGACCTCACAGTGACCGCCTCGGTGACCGAGGACTTCACCGGCACCATCGCCGACTCCATCAACTATTCCGTCGACCAGTTGCGCGACCTGGTGGCGACCATCAACCTCACCGCCGGCCAGGTCGCCGCCGCGGTGCAGGAGACCCAGGCCACCGCGATCCACCTGGCCCAGGCCTCGGAACATCAGGCCCAGCAGATCGCCGAAGCCTCCAACGCGATCAGCGACATGGCCCAGTCCATCGACCAGGTGTCGGCCAACGCCGCCGAGTCGTCGGCGGTGGCCGAGCGTTCGGTGGACATCGCCAACAAGGGCAACGAGGTGGTGCACAACACCATCCACGGCATGGACAACATCCGCGAGCAGATCCAGGACACCGCCAAGCGGATCAAGCGCCTGGGCGAGTCGTCCCAGGAAATCGGCGACATCGTCAGCCTGATCGACGACATCGCCGACCAGACCAACATCCTCGCGCTCAACGCTGCGATCCAGGCCTCGATGGCCGGTGACGCCGGGCGCGGCTTCGCGGTGGTCGCCGATGAGGTGCAGCGCCTGGCCGAGCGTTCCTCCGCCGCCACCCGGCAGATCGAGACGCTGGTGCGGGCGATCCAGGCCGACACCAACGAAGCGGTCATCTCCATGGAGCAGACCACCACCGAAGTGGTGCGCGGCGCACGCCTGGCGCAGGACGCCGGGGTGGCCCTGGAAGAGATCGAAGGCGTGTCCAAGACCCTCGCCGCGCTGATCCAGAGCATTTCCAACGCGGCGCAGCAGCAGACTTCGTCGGCCGGGCAGATCTCCCTGACGATGAACGTGATCAAGCAGATCACCTCGCAGACCTCGTCCGGCTCCACCGCCACCGCCGACAGCATCGGCAACCTGGCGAAAATGGCCAGCCAGCTGCGCCGTTCGGTGTCCGGCTTCACCTTGCCGGCGACGCCGGCGCCGGCAACGGACAAAGCGTGAGGCTGGCGGACGGAGCGGTCATGGGCGACCGGCACGACTATGTGGCCCTGGAATGGGTCAAGGGCGAGATCGCCGAAACCCTGAGGCTGGCGCACCAGGCCGTCGAGGCGGTGCTCGACGAACCGTCGTCCGTCCCCGGGCTGGACGAGTGCCTGGCCTGCATCCATCAGGTGCACGGCAGCCTTCAAATGATCGAGTTCTACGGTGCGGCGCTGCTGGCCGAAGAGATGGAGCAACTGGTCGAAGCCCTGCGCGAGGGCCGCGTCAGCCACCGCGAAGAAGCCCTGCACCTGCTGCTGCAAGCCATCGGCCAGTTGCCGCTCTACCTCGACCGCGTGCAAGGCGCCCGGCGCGACTTGCCGCTGGTGGTGCTGCCGTTGCTCAACGACCTGCGCAGCGCCCGGGGCGAAAGCCTGCTGTCGGAGACCAGCCTGTTCAGCCCGCAGTTGCCCGACAGCCCGCCGCTGGACGCCGAGACCCTCAAAGCGCTCGAGCCGCCGGACTTGCCCAACGTGCTGCGCAAACTGCGCCAGACGCTGCAGATGGCCCTGGTCGGCCTGCTGCGCGAACAGGACGACCAGACGCACCTGGGTTACCTGGCCAAGGTCTTCCTGCGTCTTGAGGCGCTGAGCGGCGCCGCGCCGCTCAGCCCGTTGTGGCAGGTCGCCTCGGCGCTGGTCGAGGGCATGCGCGAAGGGCGGATCGCCAACAGCCCGGCCCTGCGCAGCCTGTTCAAGGACGCCGACAAGCAGCTCAAGCGCCTGCTCGACCAAGGCATGCCGGCCCTGAACCGGCCGCCCCCGCCGGAGCTGCTCAAGAGCCTGCTGTTCTACATCGCCAAAGCCGAACATCCCACCGGGCAGATGCTGACCATGAAAGACCGCTACTCCCTGGACGACGCGCTGCCCGACAGCGCGATGGTCGATGAAGAACGCGCGCGCCTGGCCGGCCCCGACCGCGATGCCATGCGCTCGGTGCTGGTGGCGCTGTGCGAAGAGCTGGTGCGGGTCAAGGAGCGCCTCGACCTGTTCGTGCGCAGCGACCGCCAGCACGTCGCGGACCTGGACAGCCTGCTGGCGCCGCTGCGGCAGATCGCCGACACCCTGGCGGTGCTCGGCTTCGGCCAGCCGCGCAAGGTGATCATCGACCAGTTGGCGGTGGTGCTCGGCCTGGCCCAGGGCCAGCGCGCGCCGAACGACGCCACGCTGATGGACGTCGCCGGCGCCCTGCTGTACGTCGAGGCGACCCTGGCCGGCATGGTCGGCACGGTCGAGCCGCAGGATCCGGACGACAGCCGCCTGCCCACCACGGACCTGACGCAGATCCACCAGATCGTGATCAAGGAAGCGCGCATCTGCCTGCAGCAGGCCAAGGACATGATCGTCGACTACATCGAGGCCGACTGGGACCGCCAGCCGCTGCAGCCGCTGCCGGAGCTGTTGACCCAGGTGCGCGGCGCACTGGCGATGATCCCGCTCAGCCGGGCGGCGAGCCTGGTGGAGGCCTGCAACGGGTTCATCCGCGAACGCCTGCTGCTCGACCCGCACGAGCCCGGCTGGCAACAGCTCGACAGCCTGGCTGATGCCATCGCCAGCCTGGAATACTGCCTCGAACGCCTGGGCGACGACCCGCAGGCCGCCACCGAACCCTTGCTGGACGTGGCGCAGAAGAGCCTCGCCAAGCTCGGCTATTTCCCTGACGAACCCTATGTGCCGGTGCTGGCCGACGTGGTCAGCCCCGTTGACGCGCAGGCGCTGCAGGACCGCCAGGCCCTGGAGGATCCCGGGATCGTCCAGTCGCTGGCCGAGGTGCTGGCCAGCCCGGTGTCGGCGGTCAACCCGCCGGCGCAGACCACCCCCGAAAGCCTGCTGCCGCCGCCCGCCGATGAAGCGCCGGTGGACGACGAACTGCGCGAGGTGTTCCTCGAGGAGACCGGCGAGGTGCTCGATGTGCTGGGCGAGTACCTGCCGCGCTGGTCGGCCGATCCCGGCGACCGCGCGGCCCTGAGCGAACTGCGCCGGGCTTTCCACACCCTCAAGGGCAGTGGCCGCATGGTGCGGGCGCTGATCCTCGGCGAACTGGCCTGGGCCGTGGAGAACCTGCTCAACCGCGTGCTGGAGCACAGCGTCGAGCCCGCGCCTGCGGTGGGCCAGGTGCTGACGGACTGCCTGCAACTGCTGCCGGAGCTGATCGCCGAATTCGCCGCCAACGCCCAGCGCCAGCGCAGCGATGTCGACCGGCTCGCGGCCCGGGCCCATGCCCTGGCCAGGGGTGATGCGCCGCCGGCCGCCCCGGGCGTGAAGGACACCGCCGCGACGGATCCGCTGCTGCTGGAGATCTTCCGCAACGAGGCCGAAACCCATCTGGCCAGCCTCAACCGCTTCCTCGACCAGGCGGCCGAGCATGTGCCGCTGCCGGCCAGCGACGAATTGCAGCGCGCGCTGCACACCCTCAAGGGCAGCGCGTCGATGGCCGGCGTCTTGCCGATCGCCGAACTGGCGGCGCCGCTCGATCACCTGGCCCGGGAGTTCAAGGCCCACCAGATGGCGCTGGACCTGGACGAAGTGGAGCTGCTGCTGGAGGCCGAAGGGCTGCTGCGCATCGGCCTGCGCCAGTTGGGCAGCGATCCGCTGGCGCCGATCGTCGGTGCGCAATCGCTGATCAAGCGCACCGAGACCTTGCTGGCCGAACGGCTGGCGTCGATCCTCGACGGGCCCAGCGGCGGGCTGCGGGTCAAGCGCGATCCGCAACTGATCAACGACTTCCTGGCCCAGGGCATGGACATCCTGCTCGACGCCGAAAACCTCCTGCAGCGCTGGCAGCAGCACCCCGGCGAACGCCAGGAACTGAGCGCGCTGCTGGATGAGCTGACCACCCTGGGCGAGGCCGCGCACCTGGCCGACCTGTTGCCGGTGGACGTACTGTGCGAAGCCTTGCTCGACCTCTACGGCGCCGTCGAGGAAAGCAGCCTGGCGGTCAGCGAGGGGTTCTTCGAGCAGGCGCAACTGGCCCACGAAGCACTGATCAACATGCTCGACGAACTGGCCGCCGGCCAGGAAATCACCCCGCAACCCCAGCGCATCCGCGCCTTGCACGAATTGCTCGACCAGAGCCTGGATCCGGCGTCCATGGGCCTGATCCGCAGCGACGGCAGCCGTACCCTGAGCATCCGCGAGCTGGGCAGCGCCACCGCCGAACTGAGCAAGGCCGCCGTCAGCGGGCCGGACGACGAGATCGTCGAGATCTTCCTGGAAGAGGCGGTGGACCTGCTCGACAGCGCCGGGCAAGCCCTGCGCCGCTGGCTGGCGGATCCTGCCAACGGGGCGCCGCTGCCGTCGCTGCAACGGGATCTGCACACCCTCAAGGGCGGTGCGCGGATGGCCGAGGTCGATGCGGTCGGTGATCTGGCCCAGGAACTGGAAACCGTCTACCAAGGCCTGGCGGAGCGCCGTCACAGCCACAGCGACGCCTTGGGGCAGCTGCTGCGCCAGTGCCATGAGCGGTTGGCGCTGCAGCTCGACCAACTGCACGACCGACAGCCGCCGGGCCCGGCCCTGGAACTGATCGAGGCGCTGCGCCGGTTCCGCCAAGGCGAGCCCGAGGCCTCCCCGGCGGCCGTCCACGAGGAGGGCGCCGGGCACGACCCGGAGCTGCTGGAGGTGTTCCTCGACGAAGGTTCCGACATCATCGAAAGCTCCGGCGCGGCCCTGAGCCGTTGGCAGGCCGGCCCCGGCAACCGCCAGGAGGTCGAAACCCTGCTGCGCGACCTGCACACCCTCAAGGGCGGCGCGCGAATGGTGGAAATCGGCCCCATCGGCGACCTGGCCCATGAGCTGGAGAACCTCTACGAACGCGTGTCCGCCGGCACCTTGCAGCCGGGGGCCGAACTGTTCGCGCTGGTGCAGCGCAGCCACGACCGTCTGGCCCAGATGCTCGACGCGGTGCGCGCCGGGCAGCCGTGTCCGCCGGCGGACCGGCTGATCAATGCGATCCGCGACTTCAGCCACCCGGCGGCGCCGCAGGCCACTGCGCCGGTGCCGGCCGCGCCGGTGAAGGCCGAGCCCGCCGCTCCGGCCGCCGACAGCGGCGCGGACATGGTCAAGGTGTCGGCCGAACTGCTCGACGACCTGGTCAACCTGGCCGGCGAAACCTCGATCGTCCGCGGGCGGATCGAGCAGCAGGTCAGCGATGCGCAGGTGGCGCTCAACGAGATGGAAACCACCATCGAACGGATGCGCGACCAGTTGCGCCGCCTCGACACCGAGACCCAGGGGCGCATCCTCAGCCGTCAGCAGGTGGACAACGAGCGGCTGGGCTACGAAGAGTTCGACCCGCTGGAGATGGATCGCCATTCGCAGCTGCAGCAGTTGTCCCGGGCGCTGTTCGAGTCCGCCTCGGACCTGCTGGACCTGAAGGAGACCCTCGACCGGCGCACCCGTGACGCGGAAAACCTGCTGCAGCAGCAAGGCCGGATCAACTCCGAACTGCAAGAAGGGCTGATGCGCACGCGCATGGTGCCGTTCGAACGGATGCTGCCGCGCCTCAAGCGCATCGTCCGTCAGGTGGCCGAGGAGCTGGACAAGGACGTGGCCTTCACCGTCGGCAACGCCGAGGGCGAGATGGACCGCAACGTGCTGGAGCGCATGGCCGCGCCGCTGGAACACATGCTGCGCAACGCCGTCGACCACGGTCTGGAACCTGCCGACGTGCGGCTGGCGGCGGGCAAGCCGGCCCAGGGGCAAATCACCCTCGATCTGTCCCGGGAGGGCGGCGACATCGTTTTCGACATCCGCGACGACGGCGCCGGGGTGCCGCTGGACGCGGTGCGGCGCAAGGCGGTCAAGCGCGGCCTGCTGGCGCCGGACGCCGAGATCAGCGACCGCGACGTGCTGCAGTTCATCCTTCAGCCGGGGTTCTCCACTGCCGAGAAGATCACCCAGATCTCCGGGCGCGGCGTGGGCATGGACGTGGTGCACGAAGAGGTGCGCCAGTTGGGCGGCACCATGAGCATCGATTCGGTGCCGGGGCAGGGGGTGCACTTTCGCATCCGCCTGCCGTTCACGGTGTCGGTCAACCGGGCGCTGATGGTGCAGTGCGGCGACGATCAGTACGCGATTCCGCTGAACACCATCGACGGCATGGTGCGGGTGCCGCCGAACGAACTGGAAGGGCACTTCCGGCTCGACCCGCCGGTGTACGAGTACGCCGGCCAGCGCTACGAGCTGTGCTACCTGGGCGAACTGCTCAAGACCGTCCCCCGGCCCAAGCTGCTGGGCCAGAGCCTGCCGCTGCCGGTGCTGCTGGTGCAGTGCAACGAGCGGCATGTGGCGGTGCAGGTGGACGCCATGGCCGGCACCCGCGAGATCGTGGTCAAGAGCCTGGGCCCGCAGTTCGCGGCGGTGCAGGGGGTGTCCGGGGCGACCATCCTCGGCGACGGCCGGGTGGTGCTGATCCTCGACCTGCTGGCGCCGATCCGCGCGATGCAGGCCCGCCTGCCGCAACGGCCGGCGCAGCCGGACATCGACAGCGAACCGCAGCGGCCGGTGCTGGTGCTGGTGGTGGACGACTCGGTCACCGTGCGCAAGGTCACCAGCCGCCTGCTGGAGCGCCACGGCATGAACGTGCTCACCGCCAAGGACGGGGTCGATGCGATGCTGCTGCTGGAAGAGCACCTGCCCGACGTCATGCTGCTGGACATCGAAATGCCGCGCATGGACGGCTTCGAAGTGGCGACCCGGGTGCGCAGCGACGAGCGCCTGCAGCACCTGCCGATCATCATGATCACCTCGCGCACCGGGCAGAAGCACCGCGACCGCGCCATGGCCATCGGCGTCAACGAATACCTCGGCAAGCCGTATCAGGAGTCGGTGCTGCTCGACAGCATCGCCCAATGGAGCAAGAGACATGCATGAGCGGCGTCATAACCCGCGCACCAGCCAGCTCACCGGGCTGCTGCTGCCGCTGGCCGACCGCAACCTGATCCTGCCGAACGTGGCGGTGGCCGAGCTGATCGACTACCAGGCCGGCGCCTTCGACCTCGACACGCCACCGTGGTACCTGGGCCGGGTGACCTGGCGCGAGCGGCAGATTCCGCTGCTCAGCTTCGAGTCGGCCTGCGGCAACCGGATCGTCATCGGCGAGCGGGCGCGGATCGTGGTCCTCAACGCCCTGGGCGGCCTGCCGCAGCTGCGCTTCATGGCCCTGCTGGTGCAGGGGATCCCGCGCTCGTGCAAGCTCGACAGCCAGTTGAGCTATGTGGATGTGCCGTTGTGCGCGCTGGAACAGGCGGCGGTGCAGGTGGGCGACCAGGTGGCGAAAGTGCCGGATCTGCTGGGGCTGGAGAAGCTGCTGGTGGAGGCCGGGCTCACCGGTTGACCCGGACGCTTGCGGCACCCACGGCCTCAACCATTACGCTGACCGTAACGATTCGCCGTGCTGCTTGATTGATGCTCCCCACCGCCCGCTCCTAAGGTTGGCTCCACGACAGCGAACCCCGTGGAGCGAGCATGACAACAACAATGACCCCCGACCCGCGCTGGACGCGGCGGCGTGACGAGAAGCGGCGCCGCCTCGACCGGGTGCGCGGCCTGGCCGACGGTGCGGTGCTGCCGACCGACCGGATCGTCGCGGCGCTCGAAGCGCTGATCCTGCCAGGCGACCGGGTGGTGCTGGAGGGCAACAACCAGAAGCAGGCGGACTTCCTCTCCCGGGCCCTGGCCAAGGCCGACCCGTCGAAGCTGCACGACCTGCACATGATCATGCCCAGCGTCGGCCGCTCCGAGCACCTGGACCTGTTCGAGCGCGGCATCGCCCGCAAGCTGGACTTCTCCTTCGCCGGCACCCAGAGCCTGCGCATCAGCCAGCTGCTGGAAGACGGCTTGCTGGAGATCGGCGCGATCCACACCTACATCGAGCTCTACGCACGGCTGGTGGTGGACCTGACGCCCAACGTGGTGCTCTCGGCCGGCTTCATGGCCGACCGCGCCGGCAACATCTACACCGGCCCCAGCACCGAGGACACCCCGGCGCTGATCGAGCCGGCGGCGTTCAGCGACGGCATCGTCATCGTCCAGGTCAACCAGTTGGTGGACGACGTCAGCGAACTGCCCCGCGTCGACATTCCGGCCTCCTGGGTGGATTTCGTGGTGGTGGCGGACAAGCCGTTCTACATCGAGCCGCTGTTCACCCGCGACCCCCGGCACATCAAACCGGTGCACGTGCTGATGGCGATGATGGCGATCCGCGGCATCTACGAAAAACACAACGTGCAGTCGCTCAACCACGGCATCGGCTTCAACACCGCCGCCATCGAGCTGATCCTGCCGACCTACGGCGAGTCTCTGGGCCTTAAAGGCAAGATCTGCCGCAACTGGACGCTCAACCCGCACCCGACCCTGATTCCGGCCATCGAAAGCGGTTGGGTCGAGAGCGTGCATTGCTTCGGCACTGAACTGGGGATGGAGCAGTACATCGCCGCCCGTCCGGACGTGTTCTTCACCGGCCGCGACGGCTCGCTGCGCTCCAACCGGATGTTCAGCCAACTGGCGGGGCAATACGCGGTGGACCTGTTCATCGGCGCCACGTTGCAGGTCGACGGCGACGGCCATTCCTCCACCGTCACCCGCGGGCGCCTGGCCGGTTTCGGCGGTGCGCCGAACATGGGCCACGACCCCCGCGGCCGCCGTCACGGCACCCCGGCCTGGCTGGACATGCGCCACACCGATTCGGCGCAGCCGATGCTCGAGCGGGGCAAGAAACTGGTGGTGCAGATGGTCGAGACGTTCCAGGAGGGCGGCAAGCCGACCTTCGTCGAGACCCTCGACGCCGTGGACGTGGCGAAGAAAAGCGGCATGCCGCTGGCGCCGGTCATGATCTACGGCGACGACGTCACCCACCTGCTCACCGAAGAAGGCATCGCCTACCTGTACAAGGCCCGTTCGCTCGACGAGCGCCGGGCGATGATCGCGGCGGTGGCCGGGGTCACCGCCATCGGCCTGCGCCATGACCCGAAAGACACCGAGCGCCTGCGCCGCGAAGGCCTCGTGGCCCTGCCCGAGGATCTCGGCATCCGCCGCACGGACGCCACCCGCGAACTGCTGGCGGCCAAGAGCGTGGCCGACCTGGTCGAGTGGTCCGGCGGCCTCTACAACCCGCCCGCCAAGTTCAGGAGCTGGTGATGCACGCACTCAATCCGCAAGCGAAACCCGTCAGCCTGGCCGAGCGCCTGGCGGACCTGGCGGTGGATGCGCTGATCGACGAGGCCGACCTGTCGCCGAAACCGGCCCTGGTCGACCGTCGCGGCAACGGCGCCCACACCGATCTGCACCTGGGGCTGATGCACGCCTCGGCGCTGGCGCTGTGGCCGGCGTTCAAGGCAATGGCCGAAGCCGCCACCGAGGCCGGAACGATCGACCTGGCGTTGCGCGAAACCGTCGGCCGCATCGGCCGCGAAGGCGAACAGGCGATGCTGGCGACCACCGGCGGCGTCAACACCCACCGCGGCGCGATCTGGGCGTTGGGCCTGCTGGTGACGGCCGCAGCGCTGGCGCCTGAATCCAGTGGTTCCGGTGCGGTCGCCCTGCGCGCCGCGCGCCTGGCGCTGCTGGAGGACCGCCATGCACCGCGTCCGTTGAGCCATGGCGCCCAGGTCGCCCTGCGCTACGGCGCCCGCGGTGCCCGCGAGGAAGCGCAGCTGGGCTTTCCGGCGGTCACCGGGCGCGGCCTGCCGCAGCTCGAACGCAGCCGCGCCGCAGGCCATGGCGAGCAGAACGCCAGGCTCGACGCCTTGCTGGCGATCATGACCGGCCTGGCCGACACCTGCGTGCTGTACCGCGCCGGGGAACCCGGCCTGCACGCCATGCAGCGCGGGGCCCGGGCCGTGCTCGACGGCGGCGGCAGCGCCAGCCTGGCCGGCCGCCGCCATCTGCAGGCGCTGGACCGGCAACTCATCGCATTGAATGCCTCGCCCGGCGGCGCCGCCGATCTGCTCGCCGCCACCTTGCTGCTCGACCGGATCGGTCACGGCGGCATCCTTCAGGGAGCGTATTGATGGAAACCCTATCGTTTGAGTTCCCCGCCGGTCAGCCGCCGCGCGGACGTGCATTGGTGGGCTGCGTCGGCTCCGGCGATCTGGAGGTGCTGATCGAGCCGGGCCCGGCCGGCACGCTGTCGATCAGCGTGCAGACCTCGGTCAACGGCAGCGGGCAGCGCTGGCGGCATCTGTTCGCGCGGATGTTCGACGGCACGGTGCCGCCGGCCATGAACATCGAGATCCACGACTTCGGCGCCACCCCCGGTGTAGTGCGCCTGCGTCTGGAACAAGGCTTCGAGGAGATCGGCCATGACTGACAGCGCAACGCTGCTGAACAAGCACAGCTTCGTCGAGCTCGGTGCGCGGCAACGGGCGAAGGCCTTGCTCGACGCCGGCACTTTCCGCGAACTGCTCGACCCGTTCCAGCGCGTCATGTCGCCGTGGCTGGAGCGCCAGGGCGTCGTCCCCCAGGCCGACGACGGCGTGGTGATCGCCAAGGGCAGCCTCGACGGCCTGCCGGTGGTCATCGCCGCCATCGAAGGCGCGTTCCAGGGCGGCAGCCTCGGCGAGGTCGGCGGGGCGAAGATCGCCGGTGCGCTGGAGCTGGCCGCCGAGGACAACCGCCACGGCATCCCGACCCGCGCCGTCCTGCTGCTGGAGACCGGCGGCGTGCGTCTGCAGGAGGCCAACCTGGGGCTGGCGGCGATCGCCGACATCCACGCGGCGATTGTCGATCTGCAGCAGCACCGGCCGGTGGTCGGCGTGGTGGCCGGCAGCGTCGGCTGCTTCGGTGGCATGTCGATCGCCGCCGGCCTGTGCAGCTATCTGCTGGTGACCCGGGAAGCCCGGCTGGGCCTGAACGGGCCGCAGGTGATCGAGCAGGAAGCCGGCATCGCGGAGTACGACTCGCGGGACCGGCCGTTCATTTGGAGCCTGACCGGCGGCGAGCAGCGTTTCGCCAGTGGGCTGGCGGACCGCTACGTGGCCGATGACGTGGCGCAGATTCGCGGGCAGGTCGCCGACCTGTTGCACCAGGGCCTGCCGGCGCAACCGCGCAGCCGGCGCGCCGAGTGGTTTTTGCAGCGTCTGGCGAGCCTGGACGCCGAGGCGCAGATCGAACCTTCGGTGGTTCGCGACCTGTATCGAGGAGAGCGTTCATGAGCGGAATATCCCTGCGGGGCCTGAACTGGTTCAACGCATTGAGCGGCGGGGCGCCGGCGTTTGCAGGGCTGCCGCCGTCGCTGCGGGTGGCGGACATTGCGCTGGGCCGCCTGCTGACGGTGGTGGCCGATCCGGACAACCGTTTCCCCCGGGCCCGCCAGGGCGAGGTCGGCCTGCTGGAAGGCTGGGGCCTGGCCAAGGCCGTGGATGACGCTGTCGTGGCCGACCGCGACCAGGCGCACAAACGGGCCTTGATCGCCATCGTCGATGTGCCGAGCCAGGCCTACGGCCGTCGCGAAGAGGCCCTCGGCATCCATCAGGCGTTGGCCGGGGCGGCGGACAGCTATGCCCGGGCGCGCCTGGCCGGGCACCCGGTGATCGCCCTGCTGGTGGGCAAGGCCATGTCCGGAGCGTTCCTGGCCCACGGTTATCAGGCCAACCGCCTGATCGCCCTGCGCGATCCGGGGGTGATGGTGCACGCGATGGGCAAGGCTTCGGCGGCGCGGGTGACCTTGCGCAGCGTCGAAGAGCTGGAGGCGCTGGCGTCCAGCGTGCCGCCGATGGCCTACGACATCGACAGCTACGCCAGCCTGGGCCTGCTGTGGGAAACCCTGTCGGTGGCGCAGACCGAACAGCCGACGGCGGAGGATCTGGCGCGGGTGACCGAATGCCTGAAGCAGGCTATCGCCGATGTGTCCTCGGCAGGCCTGGGCGGGCGCCTCGGTGCGGCCAACCGCGCCGCGTCGAGCCGGGTGCGCGAGCTGCTGAGGGCGCAGTGGTGAGCCAGTCCTGGCCGCTGCCCCACGATCTGCTCTGGGGCATGACCCCGGCGCAACTGCCGGCGCAGGCGCCGTTGTGGGCGGTCGAGTCGCTGCGCGCCGGGCACCCGGTGGTGGTGCGGCGCGCAGAGGGCGACCCCGGCCAGGTCGCTGTCGGCCTGCGCGGTGCGGCGCGGGAGCAGCGTTGGGCGGCCTTCATGGCGGTCGGCGCGGTTGTGCGCCGGGTCAGCCCGGAGGCGCTGTGCCACCTCGACAGCCCCCGCGACCTGCCGGCGATGCGGGCGCTCAGGCAGCTTCGGCCACTGCTCGACGACGGCGGCTGGGCCTGGGGCGTCAGCGGCAGCGCCGGGTTCGAACTGGCGAGCGGGTTTGCCGCGATGCACGTCGGCAGCGACCTCGACCTGATCCTGCGCACGCCGCAACGGCTGCCCCGTCATCAGGCGCGCCAGTTGCTGGCGCTGCTCGAGCGTGCGGCCTGCCGGGTCGACCTGCAGCTGCAGACGCCGTCCGGTGCGGTCGCCCTGCGTGAGTGGGCGGGGGCCTCGGCCCGGGTGCTGCTCAAGGGGGCGCAGCGGGCGTGCCTGGTCAGCGATCCGTGGAACCCGCAGGAGCAGGCGGCGTGAGCAGCCTGCTGGTGTTTCCCGGCCAGGGCGCGCAGCAGCCGGGCATGCTCCGGCCGTTGCCTCGGCAAACGCTGGCCGAGGCCAGCGATGCGCTGGGCGAAGACGTCACGTTGCTGGATTCGCCGCAGGCCCTGCGCAGTACGCGGGCGGTTCAGCTCTGCCTGCTGATCGCCGGCGTGGCGGCGTCCCGGCAACTGTTGCAGGACGGCGCGCAGGTGGATTATGTCGCCGGCCTGTCCGTCGGCGCCTACCCGGCGGCGGTGGTGGCCCGGGCGTTGAGCTTCGGCGATGCGTTGCACCTGGTGAGCCTGCGCGGCGAACTGATGCAGCAGGCCTATCCGCAGGGCTACGGCATGACCGCCATCACCGGCCTGCAACCGGAGGTCGTGGAAGCCTTGGTCGCGCAGGTGCACAGCGGCGAATCCCCGGTCTACCTGGCCAACATCAACGCCGACAGCCAAGTGGTGATCGCCGGCTGCGACACCGCGATGCACACGGTGGCGGAGCTGGCGCGCCGTCGTGGGGCGGGCCTGGCGAAACGGCTGGCGGTGAGCGTGCCGTCGCACTGCCCGCTGCTGGAGGGGCCCGCGCAAGTGCTGGCCGACGCGTTCGCCGCCGTACCGGTGCACGCGCCGGAGATCGCTTACCTGAGCGGCAGCCGTGCGCGCCCGGTCCTCCGGCCCGAAGCCCTGCGCGACGACCTGGCCTTCAACATGTGCCGTGTGGTGGACTGGCGCGGCACCGTGCAAGGCGCCTACGAGCGCGGCGTGCGGCTGCAGATCGAACTGCCGCCCGGCGCGGTGCTGACCGGGCTGGCGCGCCGGGTGTTCGGGCAGGGCACCGTGATCGCCTTCGACGGCGCCCGGCCCGACACCCTGCAGGCGCTGCTGCGTGAGGAGGAGGACCGCCGACCCTAGACCACCCGACTTCAGGCTTCGAACAACAAAAACAACATCCGACGATGCAACTTGAGGACTGCGACAATGATTATTTACGGTGTGGCGCTGCTGGCGATCTGTACGCTGGCAGGGGTCATCATGGGTGACCTGCTCGGTGTGCTGCTGGGGGTCAAGTCCAATGTCGGCGGGGTCGGGATCGCCATGATCCTGCTGATCTGCGCACGGCTGTGGATGCACGGGCGCGGCGGCATGACCAAGGACTGCGAGATGGGCGTCGGCTTCTGGGGCGCCATGTACATTCCGGTGGTGGTGGCGATGGCCGCGCAGCAGAACGTCGTCACCGCACTGCACGGCGGCCCGGTGGCGGTGCTGGCGGCGATCGGCTCGGTGGTGGTCTGCGGCTGCACCATTGCCCTGATCAGCCGCACGAACAAGGGCGAGCCGTTGCCCGACGAGCCGGCAGAGCCTGCCCCGATGGCCGCCCCGGCGGGAGGTCGCTGACATGTGGGATCTCATCGAGAAAGGTCTGGAGCACAACGGTCTGGTCACCGCGTTCGCCTTCGTCGGCGTGATCATGTGGGTGTCGGTGATCCTCTCCAGGCGCCTGACGTTCGGGCGCATCCACGGTTCGGCCATCGCCATCGTCATCGGCCTGGTGCTGGCCTGGGTCGGCGGCACGCTGACGGGCGGGCAGAAGGGGCTGGCGGACCTGACCCTGTTCTCCGGCATCGGCCTGATGGGCGGGGCGATGCTGAGGGATTTCGCCATCGTCGCCACGGCGTTCGAGGTGCAGGCCACCGAGGCGAGGAAGGCCGGGCTGATCGGCGTGGTCGCGCTGCTGCTGGGCACGGTGCTGCCGTTCATCGTCGGTGCGTGCATGGCCTGGGCCTTCGGCTACCGCGACGCGGTGAGCATGACCACCATCGGCGCCGGGGCGGTGACCTACATCGTGGGGCCGGTGACCGGCGCGGCGATCGGCGCGACGTCCGACGTGATGGCGCTGTCGATCGCCACCGGGCTGATCAAGGCGATCCTGGTGATGGTCGGCACCCCGGTGGCGGCGCGCTGGATGGGCCTGGACAACCCGCGCTCGGCGATGGTGTTCGGCGGCCTGGCCGGCACCGTCAGCGGCGTGACCGCGGGACTGGCGGCGACGGACCGGCGGCTGGTGCCCTACGGCGCGCTGACGGCGACGTTCCACACCGGGCTGGGCTGCCTGCTGGGGCCTTCGGTGCTGTTCTTCATCGTGCGCGGGATCGTCGGCTGACGGGCTTGTTTTTGTGGCGAGGGAGCTTGCTCCCTCGCCACAGGGTGTCAGGCCTGGCGGTTGGCGTACATCCGGCATTCCGCCAGCAACGCCAGCAGGTTCGGGTCGCGTTCCTTGGCCTTGAGGAACACCACGCCGATGTGCTGCTGCAACCGGTACTTTTCCTGCAACGGGATCAGTTTCACCCGGTTTTCGTACACCGCCGCGATCCTCCCCGGCAGCAGCGCATAGCCCACCCCGGAGCTGACCATGCTCAGCAGGGTGAAGATGTCGTTGACCTGCATCGCCACCTTCGGCTCGAACCCCGCCTGGCGGAACACCCGGATGCCGTCCTGGTGGGTGGCGAAGCCTTGGGTGAGGGTGATGAAGGTCTCGTCGCGCACGTCGGCCAGGTCGACCTCGCTGCGGCGGGCGAACCGCGAGTCGGCCGGGGTGGCCAGGAAAATGTCGTCGGAGAACAGCGGGATCTGTTCGCAGTCCGGGTCGCTGACGCTGTCGTCCAGCGACACCAGGATCGCATCGACCTCCATGTTCTTGAGCTTGTAGAGCAGGTCGATGTTCGAGCCCAGGATCAGGTCGATGTTGAGTTCGCTGCGGCGGATCTTCAGGCCCATGATCAGTTGCGGCACGGTCTTCACCGTCAGCGAGTAGAGGGAGCCCAGCTTGAAGCGTTCGGCGGAGAACCCGGCGGCCTCGCGGGTCAGGCGCACGCTCTCGACCACGTCCTGGATCAGCTTCTGCGCCCGTTCCTCCAGCACGTAGGCGCTTTCCAGCGGTGTCAGGTTGCGCCCCTCGTGCTTGAACAGCGGGCAGCGCAGGGCGCTCTCCAGCGAATGGATGGCGCGGTGCACGCTGACGTTGCTGGTCTGCAGCTCGGCGGCGGCCCGGGCAAGGTTGCCGGTGCGCATGAAGGCGAGGAACACCTCGAGTTTTTTCAGGGTCAATTCTTCGTCGATCAGCATGGCGCGGACTCTTCTTGATATCGGTCGATTGTGCCCAATTAACCGGACAGGCGCAGGCCCGCGTCGAACCGAAACATTGCGCTTTTACGCTCAAGGCCCGAGCCTTGCGCGCGGCGGTCATGAATCTGAGGTCAGCGACACATGTATCACGGGGAAAAACTCAACGCCTGGACGCACCTGGTCGGGGCGGTGGCGGCCTTCATCGGCGGGATCTGGCTGGTGGTGACCGCCAGCCTCGACGGCAGTCCGTGGAAGATCGTCAGCGTGGCGGTCTACGCCTTCACCTTGCTGGTGCTGTACAGCGCCTCGACGGTGTACCACAGCGTGCGCGGGCGCAAGAAAGCGATCATGAAGAAGGTCGATCACTTTTCGATCTACCTGCTGATCGCCGGCAGCTACACGCCGTTCTGCCTGGTGACGCTGCGCGGGCCGTGGGGCTGGACGCTGTTCGGCATCGTCTGGGGGCTGGCGCTGATCGGCATCCTGCAGGAGATCAAGCCGCGTTCGGAGGCGCGGATCCTGTCCATCGTGATCTACGCGGTGATGGGCTGGATCGTGCTGGTGGCGGTCAAGCCGCTGCTCGATGCGCTGGGTCCGGCGGGTTTCGCCTGGCTGGCCTCGGGCGGCGTTCTGTACACCGTGGGCATCATCTTCTTCGCCCTCGACCACCGGCTGCGGCACGCCCACGGGATCTGGCACCTGTTCGTGATCGCCGGGAGCCTTTTGCACTTCGTGGCGATCTGGTTCTACGTCCTGTAGGCGCCGGCCTGCCGGTCAGTCTTGTGCGGCGCCCGGGCCACCGAGCTGTTCCCGGGCCCGGCGGCTGAAGATCTCCAGCAAGTCGCTCAGCGCATGGGGCGGCGGTTCGCTGGCGCGGGTCACCGCGTACAGGGTGATCGGCAGCGGCGGGGCCAGCGGGCGCAGCGTCGTGGTCGCCGCAGAGGCGCCGAGCGCGGTGAACGGGTCGATCACCGCGACGCCGGCGCCGGACTCCACCATCGCCCGCGCCAGCGAGTAGGTCTGCACCGCGATGCGCACCCGGGGCGGCGGCTCCACCGCTTCCAGGTACCGGTCGAGCCGGGCGGCCAGCGGGTCGGCGCTGGACAGGCCGATCAGCGGCGCGTCCGCCAGCGCCGTCAGCGGCAACGGCCGGCCGGCGTCCTCCGGCGGCCAGAACCCCTTCGGCGCCAGCGCCACCAGCACCCCCGACGCCAACGCCTGGGCCTTGAGCCCCGGATGGTCGGGCAGTTGCAGGGTCAGGGCCACGTCCACTTCGCGCATCAGCAGGTTCTGCGTCAGTTCGCGGCTGTGGGCGCTGGACAGCTCGCAAGCGATGTCCGGACTGCGCGCCGTCCATTCCTCGATGGCCGGCGGCAGCAGCGACAGCGCCAGGGCCGGGGTCGCGCCGATCCGCAGGCTGCGGCCGGGCGTGCGGCGCAGGCTCTGGGCCAGGCGCCGCACGCCTTGCAGGCTTTCGCTGACCTTGTCGACCTCGCGCTCCAGCTCCAGCGCCTCCGGGGTCGGCTGCAGCTTGCCGCGCACCCGCAGGAACAGGGCGAAGCCCAATTGCTGTTCGGCGTGCCGCAGCACTTTGGTCACCGCCGGCTGCGAGACGTGCAGCAGCTGCGCGGCGGCGCTGACCGAGCCGGTCTGGCGGATGGCCTGGAAAACCTCGATGTGGCGTAGGCGCATGGCGAGTCCATAACCTTTGCTTATGGGCCTGGCATCTTTATTCATTGTCCGGCGCCTGTCACCTGGCACTAACCTCGGCCTTGTCTTCACGAACGGTTAAGGACGGACATGGCTCAGCGTGTGTGCATCATCGGCGGCGGCGTGATCGGCCTGGCAACGGCCTATGCGTTGGTGCGCGACGGTTTGCCGGTGACGGTGGTCGAAGCCCGCGACAGCCTCGGCGCCGAGACCAGTTTCGCCAACGGCGGCCAGTTGTCCTACCGCTACGTCGCGCCGCTGGCCGACGCCGGCGTGCCGTTGCAGGCCATTGGCTGGATGCTGCGCGGCGACTCGCCGCTCAAGCTGCGCCCGCGCCTGGATCCGCAGCAGTGGCGCTGGATGGCGGCGTTCCTGGCCGCCTGCCGCAGTTCGGTCAACCGTGAAAACGCCGCACACCTGTTGCGCCTGGCGCTGTTGAGCCAGCGCACCCTGAAGGCCTGGCGCGAGGAGGATGGCCTCGCCGGGTTCCACTGGCGGCGCAACGGCAAACTGGTGACGTTCCGCGATGCCGGACGTTTCGCCCAGGCCCGCCGTCACCTGGCCGACCCCCGGCAGCAGCAGGTGCTGAGCGCCGCCGAATGCGCGCAGCTGGAACCGGCGCTGGCCGACGGGCCTTTCGCGGGCGGGATCCATACGCCGGACGAGGAGGTCGGCGATTGCCACGGCTTTTGCCGGCAACTGGCGGCGCGGCTGGAGGCGTCCGGGCTGTGTGAGTTTCGCTTGGGCCAGACGGTGACCGGCCTCCGTCACCGCGACGCAGAGGTCACGGCCATCGAACTGGGCGACGAGGCGCTGGCGGTCGATCAACTGGTGATCGCCGCCGGCCACCGCAGCCCGCTGCTGGCGCTGCCGGGGCTGCGCCTGCCGCTGTACCCGCTCAAGGGCTACAGCCTGACCGTGCCGGTCGGCGAGGGACACCGGGCGCCGGACGTGAGCATTACCGACTACGACCGCAAGATCGTCTACGCCCGGATCGGCGAGCAACTGCGGGTGGCGGCGATGGTCGACATCGTCGGCTTCGACCCGGCCGTGGATCCCGCGCGGCTGGCCCTGATCCGGCGCCAGGCCCGCGACACCTTCCCCGAGGCCGGCGACTATGACGCCGCCGTGGAGTGGGCCGGCATGCGGCCGGCCACCCCCACCGGCGTGCCGCTGCTGGGCGCCACGGCCTACCGCAACCTGTGGCTGAACCTGGGCCACGGCGCGCTCGGGTTCACCCTGGCCTGCGCCAGCGGGCAACTGCTCAGCGAACTGATCGGCCAGCGCCGGCCGTCCATCGACCTGCACGGCTTCAATCCCCGCGCCTGAACCCCGAACACCCACAACGGAGAACAACAATGCAAAAAATCACGTTGCTCGGCTGCACCCTCGGTCTGTTGCTCGGCGCTCAAGCCCAAACCCAGGCCCACGCCGGCGAAGCGCCGCTGACCGGCACGCTGGCCAAGATCGCCGGTGCCAACAGCATCACCTTGGGCTATCGCGACGCTTCGGTGCCGTTTTCCTATGTGGGCGACCACACCGGCCAGCCGATGGGTTATTCGGTGGAGCTGGCGGACAAGATCGTCGAACGCGTCCGCCAGAGGCTGGCGCTGCCGGACCTGGCCGCGAAGTACAACCTGGTGACCTCGCAGACCCGCATTCCGCTGGTGCAGAACGGCACCGTCGACCTGGAGTGCGGCTCCACCGGGGTGACCGCCGAGCGGCAGAAGCAGGTGGCGTTCTCCTACGGCTTCATCTATGTCAAAGGCCAACTGCTGACGGCCAAGGACAGTGGCATCCAACACTTCGACGACCTGCGCGGCAAGAACGTGGTGACCACCGCCGGCACCACCAACGAGCGCTACCTCAAGAACTACAACCTCGACCACAAGCTCGACATGTTCGTGATCAGCGCCAAGGATCACGGCGAAGCGTTCCAGATGCTGCAGTCGGGCCGGGCGGCGGCGTTCTACATGGACGACGCGCTGCTCTACGGCGAGCGGGCCAAGGCCCGGGATCCCCACAACTGGGTAGTGGTGGGGGAGGAGCAGTCGCGGGAGATCTACAGCTGCATGGTGCGCAAGGACGATCCGCAGTTCCTGGCGCTGGTCAACGGGACGTTGGGGGACTTGTACGCGTCGGGCGAGATCAACGGGATCTACCGCAAGTGGTTCGAACAGCCGATCCCGCCCAAGGGCCTGAACCTGGAGTTCCCGATGACCGGCGAGCTGAAGGCGATCATCGCCAGACCGGTGAGCGATCCGGTGCAGTGACCGGCTTCAGGGCCGTGTGCCGCCCATCGCGGGCAAGCCCGCTCCCACAGCTATTTGTGGCGTATGCAACACTTGTGAACGACAGGGAACACTGTGGGAGCGGGCTTGCCCGCGATGGCGCCTTAGAAGTCCCCCCAAAGCTGCTGGGCCACCGCCAATGCAACCACCGGCGCGGTCTCGGTGCGCAGCACCCGCGGGCCGAGGCGGGCGGCATGGAAACCGCCGGCCTTGGCCTGCTCGACCTCGGCCTCGGACAACCCGCCCTCCGGCCCGATCAGGAACGCCAGGCTCGCCGGCCTGGCGTGGCTCACCAGCGGCTCCGCCACCGGGTGCAGCACCAGTTTCAGGTCGGCTTCGGTCTGCTTCAGCCAGTCGGCCAGCAGCACCGGCGGATGGATCACCGGCACCCGCGAACGGCCGCACTGCTCGCAGGCGCTGACCGCCACCTGGCGCCAGTGCAGCAGGCGCTTGTCGGCGCGTTCGTCCTTGAGCCGCACTTCGCAGCGCTCGCTGAAGATCGGGGTGATCTCGTTCACGCCCAGTTCGGTGGCCTTCTGGATCGCCCAGTCCATCCGCTCGCCACGGGACAGGCCCTGGCCGAGGTGGATGCTCAGCGGCGATTCAGGTTGGCCGGCGAACTGCTCGTCGATGCGCACCGTCACGCGCTTTTTGCCGACCTCCGCCAGCGCGCCGAGAAACTCCTGGCCGGAACCGTCGAACAGTTGCACCGCATCGCCCTCGGTCATGCGCAGCACGCGGCTGATGTAGTGCGCCTGGGCTTCGGGCAATTCGTGCTCGCCGAGGCTCAGGGGGGCGTCGATGAAGAAGCGGGACAGTCTCATGTCGGATCTCTGGAAAATTGGATATTGGCCCTGTGGCGAGGCGTCAGCCCGGATCGCGGAAACCGGGGTGGAAGTCCTTCGGCACCGCCACGCTGACGCTGTCGCGGGTGGCGATGTCGATGCCTTCGCCGGCGACCTCGGCGAGGAAGTCGATCTGTTCCGGCGTGATCACGTACGGCGGCAGGAAATACACCACGCTGCCGAGCGGCCGCAGCAGCGCGCCGCGCTCCAGCGCGTGCCGGAACACCTTGAGGCCGCGGCGCTCCTGCCAGGGGTACGCCTCTTTCGAGGCCTTGTCCTTGACCATCTCGACCGCCAGCACCATGCCGGTCTGGCGCACTTCGGCGACGTGCGGGTGATCGGCCAGGTGCGCGGTGGCCGACGCCATGCGCCGGGCCAGCGCCTGGTTGTTCTCGATCACGTTGTCCTGCTCGAAGATGTCCAGGGTCGCCAGCGCCGCCGCACAGGCCAGCGGATTGCCGGTGTAGCTGTGGGAGTGGAGGAAGGCGCGCAGGGTCGGGTAGTCGTCGTAGAAGGCGCCGTAGACCTCATGGGTGGTCAGGCACGCCGCCAGCGGCAGGTAGCCGCCGGTCAGGGCCTTGGACAGGCAGAGGAAGTCCGGGCGGATGCCGGCCTGCTCGCAGGCGAACATCGTGCCGGTGCGGCCGAAGCCGACGGCGATCTCGTCGTGGATCAGGTGCACGCCGTAACGGTCGCAGGCCTCGCGCAGCAGCTTGAGGTACACCGGGTGGTACATGCGCATGCCGCCGGCGCCCTGGATCAGCGGCTCGACGATCACCGCCGCGACGCTTTCGTGGTGCTCGGCCAGGGTCTGCTCCATCGCGGCGAACAGGTTGCGCGAGTGCTCCTCCCAGCTCATGCCTTCGGGGCGCAGGTAGCAATCGGGGCTGGGCACCTTGAGGGTGTCCATCAGCAGCGCCTTGTAGGTCTCGGTGAACAGCGGCACGTCGCCGACCGACATCGCCGCCACGGTTTCGCCGTGGTAGCTGTTGGTCAGGGTGACGAAGCGCTTCTTGTTCGGCTGCCCGCGGTTGAGCCAGTAGTGGAAGCTCATCTTCAGCGCGACTTCGATGCAGGACGAACCGTTGTCGGCGTAGAACACCCGGTCCAGCCCTTGCGGCGTCATCTTCACCAGGCGTTCGGACAGCTCGATCACCGGCTGGTGGCTGAAACCGGCCAGGATCACGTGCTCCAGCTGATCGACCTGATCCTTGATCCGCTGGTTGATGCGCGGGTTGGCGTGGCCGAACACGTTGACCCACCAGGAACTGACGGCGTCGAGGTAACGTTTGCCGTCGAAGTCTTCCAGCCAGACGCCCTCGCCGCGCCGGATCGGGATCAGCGGCAGCTGTTCGTGGTCTTTCATCTGGGTGCAGGGGTGCCACAGGACCTGGAGGTCACGCTGCATCCACTGGTCGTTCAGGCCCATTTGCGGTCTCCTCGGGGCGGCTCGCGCCTGGCGCGGGCAAACAATCGCGCAAGCCTATGCAATGCGTCGCGCCGGGACAACCCATTGTGTCGATTGAGCTACTTTACTTGGGGCGATAGACGCCGCTGGCGGCGCTTTGATGGCTGACGTATTCTTCGCGGTTCTCTGGGTCGCCTGACCCGCAAAACCGCTTTTTTTCCCGTGTATTTCCGGAGTTCGCTGAATGTCTGTCGGTTGGCTGCGCGCCTGTGCGCTGGTGGTGTTGGGGCTGTTCAGCGTTTCGGCGCTGGCCAAGGATAAAACCGCGATCGTGATCGGCGGCGGCCTGTCGGGCCTGACCGCCGCCTACGAGCTGCAGAACAAGGGTTGGCAGGTCACCCTGCTGGAAGCCAAGCCGAGCATCGGCGGCCGTTCCGGCATGGCCACCAGCGAGTGGATCGGCAACGACAAGACCCAGCCGGTGCTGAACAAGTACGTGTCGACCTTCAAGCTGAGCACCACGCCGGCCCCTGAGTTCGTGCGCACGCCGGGCTACCTGATCGACGGCGAGTACTTCTCCGCCGCCGACCTCGCCGCCAAGCAGCCGGCCACGGGCGACGCGCTCAAGCGCTACGAGAAGACCCTGGACGACCTGGCGCGCTCGATCGACGATCCGCAGAACCCGGCGTCCACCAACACCCTGCACGCCCTGGACCAGATCAACGTGTCCAGCTGGCTCGACAAGCAGAACCTGCCGGCCACCGCGCGCCAGCTGATCAACCAGCAGATCCGCAGCCGCTACGACGAGCCGTCGCGCCTGTCGCTGCTGTACTTCGCCCAGCAGAGCCGGGTGTACCGCGGCGTGTCCGACCGCGACCTGCGCGCCTCGCGCCTGGTCGGCGGCAGCCCGGTGCTGGCCCAGGCCTTCGTCAAGCAACTGAAGACCATCAAGACCAACTCGCCGGTGTCGGCCATCACCCAGGACAAGGACGGCGTGACCGTCAAGGTCGGCGCGGTCGGCTACCAGGCCGACTACGTGGTGCTGGCGGTGCCGCTGCGCGCCCTGAGCAAGATCCAGCTGACCCCGGCGCTGGACGCCCAGCATCAGGCGGCGATCAAGGGCACCAACTACGGCTGGCGCGACCAGATCATGCTCAAGTTCAAGACGCCGGTCTGGGAAAGCAAGGCGCGGATGTCCGGCGAGATCTACAGCAACACCGGCCTGGGCATGCTCTGGGTCGAGCCTGCGCTCAAGGGCGGGGCGAACGTGGTGATCAACCTGTCCGGCGACAACGCGCGGGTGATGCAGGCGTTCGGCGACAAGCAGATGGTCGATCAGGTGCTGATCCGTCTGCATGCGTTCTATCCGCAGGCCCGCGGTTCGTTCACCGGCTATGAGATCCGCCGCTACAGCACCGACCCGTCCACCGGCGGTTCGTACCTGGCCTTCGGCCCGGGTCAGATCAGCAAGTTCTGGCGCCTGTGGGAACAACCGCTGCAACGCGTGGCGTTCGCCGGCGAGCACACCGACACCCTGTACCCGGGCACCCTGGAAGGTGCGCTGCGCACCGGCCAGCGCGCAGCGGGCCAGGTCGAAGACCTCGCGGCGGGCAAAACCTTCGCGCCGGTCAAGGTCGGCCCGACAGCCGCAGCCGCCGCGGTGGCGGCCGGTGCGGCGGGTGGCGCCGTGGCGGCGAAGAAGGGCAACTTCTTCACCAACCTGTTCGGCGGTTCGGACGACGACAAGAAGCCTGAGCCGGTGAAGGCCCCAGAGCCTGCGCCAGCCCCGGCTCCAGCTCCGGCACCTGCGCCGACCCCGGCACCCGCGCCTGCTCCGGCGGAAGCGCCGAAGCCTGCGGCCCCCGTGAAGGCCGAACCGGCGAAGAAGGCCGCCAGCAAGCCGGCGGCGAAGAAGCCGGCAGCCAAGACCGAGGCGAAAAAGCCTGCGGCCAAGGCTCCGGCGAAAAAGGCCGAGCCTGCCAAGAAGCCTGCGGCCAAACCGGCGGCAAGCACCGAGGCCAAGGCGCAGTAAGGCCTTGAGCTGAATGAAGAAGCGCGGCTCATGGGCCGCGCTTTTTTTTGCCTGCCAGAGCGTCATCGCGAGCAGGCTCGTTCCTACAGTCGAACGGATCTGTTCAGTTGAACAGCAATCCCTCTGGGAGCCAGCCTGCTGGCGATCGGGCCAGCACCGGCCGTGAAATTCTCTGATCTCCCCGCCAACATCCCGTCACACTTTCGCCTTTAATCTTTCCTTAACTCGCCACTTACAGACTCTTGATCGTATTTCTCGATATTTCAAAGCAAAATTTTCCGCTTTAATTCGATAGATAAGTCGATAGTCTTGGTTCGCAGTTCTCACAGGATTTGGGCAATGCAGCTACGTAACTCTTCTTCGCGCTACGGTTGGGTCAGCATCTTCATGCACTGGGGTGTGGCGCTGGCGGTCTTCGGGCTGTTCGCGCTGGGCTTGTGGATGGTGGGGCTGGATTACTACAGCAGCTGGCGCAAAGACGCGCCGGACCTGCACAAGAGCATCGGCCTGGTGCTGCTGGGCGTGATGGTGCTGCGGGTGCTGTGGCGTTTCGTCAGCCCTCCGCCGCCGACGCTGCAAAGCTACAGCCGCATGACGCGCCTCGGCGCCAAGTTCGGCCATGCCTTTCTGTACGTCGGTCTGTTCGCTGTGATGCTCGCCGGTTACCTGATTTCCACCGCAGACGGTGTCGGGATCCCGGTGTTTGGTTTGTTCGAAGTGCCTGCCCTGGTGTCCGGACTACCGGACCAGGCTGATACCGCCGGTGCGATTCACCTGTACCTGGCCTGGGCGCTGGTAATTTTTTCCGGCCTCCATGCGTTGGCAGCAATGAAGCACCACTTTATCGATCGTGATGCGACCCTGACCCGAATGCTGGGCCGCAAAGCCTGAAGTTCAACCTCGACTCAAAGGAAAAGAAAGCATGTTGAAAAAGACTCTGGCCGCTCTGGCCATCGGCTCCGCTGTGCTGTCCGCCAACGTGATGGCCGCTGACTACACCGTCGACAAGGAAGGCCAGCACGCCTTCGTCGACTTCAAGATCAGCCACCTGGGCTACAGCTTCATCACCGGTACCTTCAAGGACATCAGCGGCAAGTTCAGCTTCGACGCCGCCAAGCCTGAAGACAGCAAGATCGAGTTCGACGTGAAGACCGCCAGCGTGTTCACCAACCATGCCGAGCGTGACAAGCACATCGCCAGCAAAGATTTCCTGGACGTGGGCAAGTACGCTGACGCCAAGTTCGTCTCCACCAGCGTGAAGTCCACCGGCAAGAACGCCGCCGGCAAAGACACCGCCGACGTGACCGGCGACCTGACCTTGCACGGCGTGACCAAGCCGATCGTGGTCAAGGCCGTGTTCCTGGGCGAGGGCAAGGACCCGTGGGGCGGCTACCGCGCCGGCTTCGAAGGCACCACCAGCATCAAGCGTTCCGATTTCGGCAAGATGATGGATCTGGGCCCGCAGTCCGACAACGTCGACCTGTACATCTCGTTCGAAGGCGTGAAAGCGAAGTAACTTTCGCCGATACGCAAAAAGCCCCCGGCCTCGCGGCCGGGGGCTTTTTTTTGCCTTGCGGATGACTGCCGTCGCCGCAGAACCCCTGTGGGAGCCAGCTTGCTGGCGATAGCGGTGGGTCAGTCGGCAAATGCCTTGGACATGCCGGCCCCATCGCCAGCAGGCTGGCTCCCTCAAGGGGCAGGATCGCCCATGGCTTTTGCAAAAATGCCCCGGTTCTTGCGAACCAGGGCATTTTTTCAGCGGCGCGAGATCAGCGGTTGCGGGTCAGCAAAGCCGGTTTCTCGCCACGGGGGCGGCTCGGCAGTTGGTCGAGCTGCTCAGGGGTCGGGAAGCGGTCGGCCTTGGACTCCTTGTGCATGATCTTCGGCCCGGTGCTGCGCGGGTTCTGCACGGCGGGTTCGGCGCGGGAGGCGTCGTCGCGGTTCGGGCGGCGGTTGCGCGACTCGTCGCGGCGGCCCTGGCCGTCACGGGACGAACCGCTGCGCGATCCGCCGCCGCCATTGCGTGGCTGGCCGTTCTGGCGGCCCTGGGACTGGCCGTTGCGCGGTGCGCCGGAGCCCTGGCCTTGGCCGGAACCGCCGGGACGACGGCCACGGCCCGTTGCCGGGGCCTGCTTCGGCACGTAGTCGACGCGGTTGCCGAAGTTGTCGATGTCGTCGTCGAGGAATTCGTCCGGCGCACGGTCAGCCGCTGCCCGTGGCGGCTGGCTCGGTTGGCGCTGTTCGCGCTGCTCGCGGGAGCCTTCGCGGGGCTTGCGCTGACGGGCCGGACGCTCGCCGCGTTCGGACTTCTCGCCGGAAGCGGACTTGTCCTTTTCCTTGCCCTTGTCTTTGCCTTTGTCCTTGCGGCCGCCGCCGTTCTGGCCTTCGCCGCGCGGGCTGCGGGCGTTGCGCGGGTTGCGGCCGTCGGGACGCTCGCGGGCCTCCGGCTTCTCGGCTTCCACGGCGCTGGCATCGAAGCCCATCAGGTCGCCGTCGGCGATCTTCTGCTTGGTCATGCGCTCGATGCTCTTGAGCAGCTTCTCTTCGTCCGGCGCGACCAGCGAGATCGCCTCGCCCGAGCGGCCGGCCCGGCCGGTGCGGCCGATGCGGTGCACGTAGTCTTCGTCGACGTTCGGCAGCTCGTAGTTGACCACGTGCGGCAGCTGGTCGATGTCCAGGCCACGGGCGGCGATGTCGGTGGCCACCAGGATGCGCACTTCGTTGGCCTTGAAGTCGGCCAGGGCCTTGGTGCGGGCGTTCTGGCTCTTGTTGCCGTGGATCGCCACGGCCGGCAGGCCGTGCTTGTCCAGGTACTCGGCCAGGCGGTTGGCGCCGTGCTTGGTGCGGGTGAACACCAGCACCTGTTCCCACGCGCCGGCGGTTATCAGGTGGGCCAGCAGCGCACGCTTGTGGCTGGCCGGCAGGCGGAACACGCGCTGTTCGATGCGCTCGACGGTGGTGTTCGGCGGCGTGACTTCGATGCGCTCAGGGTTGTGCAGCAGCTTGCCGGCAAGGTCGGTGATGTCCTTGGAGAAGGTCGCCGAGAACAGCAGGTTCTGGCGCTTGGCCGGCAGGCGGGCGAGGACTTTCTTCACATCGTGCACGAAGCCCATGTCGAGCATGCGGTCGGCTTCGTCCAGCACCAGGATCTCGACGTGGGACAGGTCGATGCTGCCCTGGCCGGCGAGGTCGAGCAGACGGCCGGGGCACGCCACCAGCACGTCCACGCCACGGGCCATGGCCTGGACCTGCGGGTTCATGCCGACGCCGCCGAAGATGCAGGCGCTGACGAACTTGAGGTCGCGGGCGTAGATCTTGAAGCTGTCGTGCACCTGGGCCGCGAGTTCGCGGGTCGGGGTCAGCACCAGCACGCGCGGCTGGCGCGGGCCGTGGCGCTGGGACTTGTCCGGGTGACCGTTGGGGAACAGCCGCTCCAGGATCGGGAGGGCGAAACCGCCGGTTTTACCGGTACCTGTCTGTGCCGCGACCATCAGGTCGCGACCTTGCAACACGGCGGGAATGGCCCGCTGTTGCACCGGAGTAGGCTCGGTATAGCCCGCGTCTTCGATAGCGCGGACCAAAGCCTCGGAGAGACCGAGGGAAGCAAAGGACATGAGTAATCCTGTTTTTAGTTAGGGCTGGGCCCAATGGGAGTCTTGCCTGGCGCGAACCGCGTTTAAGGTGACGCGGTCCCGTCCGGTCCTGCGGCGCATCCGAAGGCTCGTCCGGAGCGCTCGCGCGGGCTGAAAAGCTGCGCTGTAGCGGGTCGGGAGGCCTGTTACGGATCCGGGCGTCCGGGCGTGAGCCTGGCGGGAACGCCGGAGTATAACAGAGCAATCACTGTGCGCTGCGTTCCTGCTGCTCAACGGCCTTGCCGGCGGTGCTGGCGCTTTCCAGCGGCGCGGCGGCGGCAGGGGCGGCCCCGTAGCGTGCGCTGAGCTCGGCGTAGGCCGGCTCGCGCTTGAAGCGCTTGAGCTCGGCGCCGAAGCGCTGCACCAGCAGATCCATCCCGGCGTTGCGCCGCACGGCCAGGTATTGGCTCTGTCGGCTGATGACCGTCGGGTTCTCGGTGATCTGGTCGCGGATGCCCAGCTGGTCCAGCAGGTGCTGGCCGACCCGGCGGTCGGTGATCAGCAGGTCGATGCGCCCGCGCACCAGTTTGCCGAAGTTGGCCTCGTGGGTCGGGGCCGGTTCCCGGGTGAACAAGGGCGATTCGCTGAAGTCCTGGCTGTACAGGTAGCCGGGGGAGGTGCCGACGGTCAGGCCCTTGAGCTCGTCGAGGGTGCGGAACGGGTGCGGCCGCGCGTTGGCGTAGAACATCACGAACTCCACCACCGACAGCGGTTCGCTGGGGTAGAGCAGGGTGGCGTCGCGCTCGTCGCTGTGGAAGATGTCCAGCGCGCCGTCGGCCTGGCCGGTCTCGAGCATCGACAGGCAGCGCTTCCAGGGCAGGAACTGCCATTCGACCTCGATGCCCAGGCGTTTGAAGACGATGGCGGTGGTTTCGTAGTCCAGCCCCAGGTTCTTGCCGCCGTCCTCATAGACGTAGGGCGCCCAGGGCTCGGTGACAATACGCAATTTCTCGCCCCGGGCGGCGAAGCTCAGGCAAGCGAAAACCAGCACGGTGAAAAACTGCGCGATCAAAGGCATGACTGGAGAGTACGACGAGAATCGGGAAAGAGCCAGAAAGCGGCGGCAGAAGCTCTGTTTCGGGCATTGAAAGCAAAAAATCGCAGTTGCGAAAACTTCCGTAGGCGTTTTCCCGAACTGCGATTTCCCGTCACGCTTACCGCTTACCGCTTACCGCTTACCGCTTACCGCTTACCGCTTACCGCTTACCGCTTACCGCTTACCGCTTGAAGCTGACGACCGTTAGCGCGGCAGCTTCAGGTTGTTCCACACCGCCAGGCTCGGTTCGGCCTGGTTGAGGGTGTAGAAGTGCAGCCCCGGCGCGCCGCCCTGCAGCAGGCGTTCGCACATGTCGGTGATGACCTGTTCGCCGAAGCCCTGAATGCTTTGGGTGTCGTCGCCGTAGGCTTCCAGCTGCTTGCGGATCCAGCGCGGGATTTCCGCGCCGCAGGCATCGGAGAAGCGCGCCAGCTTGCTGTAGTTGGTGATCGGCATGATCCCCGGCACGACCGGGATGTCCACGCCCAGGGCCTTCACGCGGTCGACGAAGTAGAAGTAGCTGTCGGCGTTGAAGAAGTACTGGGTGATCGCGCTGTCGGCGCCGGCCTTGGCCTTGCGTACGAAGTTGGCGATGTCGTCCTCGAAGTTGCGCGCCTGGGGATGCATCTCCGGGTAGGCGGCGATTTCGATGTGGAAGTGGTCGCCGGTCTCTTCACGGATGAATTCGACCAGCTCGTTGGCATGGCGCAGCTCGCCGCTGGCCATGCCCATGCCGGACGGCAGGTCGCCGCGCAGGGCGACGATGCGGTTGATGCCCGCTGCCTTGTACTGGCTCAACAGGCCGCGCAGGTCGGCCTTGCTGTCGCCGACGCACGACAGGTGCGGTGCGGCCGGGACTTTGACTTCGCTTTCCAGCTGCAGGACGGTGTTGAGCGTGCGGTCACGGGTCGAGCCGCCCGCGCCGTAGGTGCAGGAAAAGAAGTCGGGGTTGTAGGTGGCCAACTGGCGGGCAGTGGCGAGGAGCTTTTCATGCCCAGCATCGGTCTTGGTCGGGAAGAACTCGAAGCTGTAGCGACGTTCTTGGGACATGGAGGGAACCTCCAGCTACAAGCTGCAAGCTTCAAGCTGTAAGAGCGGCGGAGGTGCGCCGGTCTCTCGTGCCTGAAGCTTGCGGCCTGACACTGTTTTGACAAATAGGGGCAGCGCTTTCGGGCTTCGCGCGGCAAGCCCGGCTTGTGGCCTTGCTTGCCGCTTGAAGCTCGCAGCCGCTCTTAGTAGCGGTAAGCGTGCGGCTTGAACGGGCCTTCGACGGTCACGCCGATGTAGTCAGCCTGCTGCTTGGTCAGCTGGGTGACCACGCCGCCGAAGCCGCGCACCATTTCCAGGGCCACTTCTTCGTCGAGTTTCTTCGGCAGCACTTCCACGGTCAGGCGCTCGGCTTTCTGGGCCGGCGACAGGTCGGCGTACTTCTGGCCGAACAGGAAGATCTGCGCCAGCACCTGGTTGGCGAACGAACCGTCCATGATGCGGCTCGGGTGACCGGTGGCGTTGCCCAGGTTCACCAGACGGCCTTCGGCCAGCAGGATCAGGTAGTCGTCGTTCTGCGCGTCGAAAGCGCCCGGGCCGGTACGGTGGATCTTGTGTACCTGTGGCTTCACTTCTTCCCATGCCCAGTTCTTGCGCATGAAAGCGGTGTCGATTTCGTTGTCGAAGTGGCCGATGTTGCAGACGACGGCGCGCTTCTTCAGGGCCTTGAGCATGTTGGCGTCGCACACGTTGACGTTGCCGGTGGTGGTCACGATCAGGTCGATCTTGCCCAGCAGCGCCTTGTCGATGCTCGCTTCGGAACCGTCGTTGATGCCGTCGATGAACGGCGAAACCAGTTCGAAACCGTCCATGCAGGCCTGCATGGCGCAGATCGGGTCGACTTCGGACACTTTAACGATCATGCCTTCCTGACGCAGGGACTGGGCCGAGCCCTTGCCCACGTCACCGTAGCCGATGACCAGCGCTTGCTTGCCGGACAGCAGGTGGTCGGTGCCGCGCTTGATGGCGTCGTTCAGGCTGTGACGGCAGCCGTACTTGTTGTCGTTCTTGGACTTGGTCACCGAGTCGTTGACGTTGATGGCCGGGATGCGCAGTTCGCCCTTGGCCAGCATGTCCAGCAGACGGTGAACGCCGGTGGTGGTCTCTTCGGTCACGCCGTGGACGCGATCCAGCACTTGCGGGTACTTCTTGTGCAGCAGCTCGGTCAGGTCGCCGCCGTCGTCGAGGATCATGTTGGCGTCCCATGGCTGGCCATCCTTCAGGATGGTCTGCTCCAGGCACCACTCGTACTCTTCTTCGGTCTCGCCTTTCCAGGCGAAGACCGGGATGCCGGCGGCGGCGATGGACGCGGCGGCCTGGTCCTGGGTGGAGAAGATGTTGCAGGACGACCAGCGCACTTCGGCACCCAGGGCGACCAGGGTCTCGATCAGCACGGCGGTCTGGATGGTCATGTGGATGCAGCCGAGGATCTTGGCGCCTTTGAGCGGCTGCTCGGCGGCGTACTTGCGGCGCAGACCCATCAGGGCAGGCATTTCCGATTCGGCGATGATGGTTTCGCGACGGCCCCAGGCAGCCAGGGACATGTCGGCGACCTTGTAGTCGGTGAAATCTGCAGGCGTGATTACAGCGCTCATGAAGAGCCTCCATTCGTAATGTATGCGAATGGGCGCCGTTGTGCGTTTGGTGTCCGGCGCAAGGCCGGTCAACGCCCCATCCGAGCCTGACAGGTGGAACCTGCTGCAGCGCCCCTCGGACAGGTGGCGGGAAAACGGTAGCGCGTGAAGGTTACCGTTTTGAAACGGGGGCGATTATAGCCGTCTAGACTGATCTTCCAAAGGGTTTCTGTCGGCCAAATGAAGATTGCCAATGATGGCCATAGCGGATGGCTCATGGAGCGTGACCGTTCGGTCTGACATGATGGCGACCATCATTCGGCAAGACGCTCAGGAGTGAAGATGAATTTCCACACCCGCAAGTGGGTAAAACCCGAAGACCTCAACCCCAACGGCACCCTGTTCGGCGGCAGCCTGCTGCGCTGGATCGACGAAGAGGCGGCGATCTACGCCATCGTCCAGCTGGGCAACCAGCGTGTGGTGACCAAGTACATCTCCGAGATCAACTTCGTCAGCGCCTCGCGCCAGGGCGACATCATCGAACTGGGCATCACCGCCACCGAGTTCGGCCGCACCTCGATCACCCTCACCTGCGAAGTGCGCAACAAGATCACCCGCAAGAGCATCCTGACCGTCGAGAAGATGGTCTTCGTCAACCTCGGCGAAGACGGCCTGCCGGCGCCGCACGGACGCACCGAGATCAAGTACGTCAAAGACCAGTTCAAGGACGACGTGCCGGTCCGGTAAGGCCGGTATCGCTCCCATCGCGGGCAGGCCCGCTTGCGCAAGGACAGCGATGTTCCCTGTGGGAGCGGGCTTGCCCGCGAGGGCGGCCGCACAGCCGCGGAGATTCTCCAGGCCGGTGAACAGTCCCGAACGGCGCGGGTCGTAGCTAAATAACCCCGCCACCGGATTGCCTGCCATGACCACTCCGACAGACGGCAAGACCCCAGACCTTTCGCCCAAGGAACGGCACGAAGTCGAGAAAAGCCAGCCGCCCCGCGCGGCCGTGCTGCACGAAATCATCCGCACCCAAGGCGACCAGGAACTGGAGCGCAGCATCGCTGCGCTGTGGTGGTCGGCGCTGGCGGCGGGCCTGACCATGGGCCTGTCGCTGATGGGGATGGGCCTGCTCAACTCGCGCCTGCCCGAAGGCGACGAGTTCAAGGTGATCGCCAGTTTCGGTTATTGCGCAGGCTTCCTCGCGGTGATCCTCGCCCGTCAGCAACTGTTCACCGAAAACACCCTGACCGCCGTGCTGCCGGTGATGACCCGGCCGACGGTGGGCAACGTCGGCCGCCTGATCCGGCTGTGGACGGTGGTGCTTGCCGGCAACCTGTGCGGCACCTTGCTGGTGGCCTACGTGATGCTCGAACTGCCGATCTTCGACAGCAAGACCGACGAGGCCTTCCTCGAGATCGGGCGCAAGGTCATGGAGAACCACGCCAGCCAGATGTTCGCCAAGGGCATCGTCTCCGGCTGGATGATCGCCACCATGGTCTGGATGATCCCGTCCATGGAGAGCGCGAAGATGTGGATCATCATCCTTATCACCTACCTCATGGCCTTGGGCGACTTCACTCACATCGTGGTGGGATCGGCGGAAGTGTCGTACCTGGTGTTCGCCGGGGAACTGCCGTGGAGCGATTTCTGGGCGGTGTTCGCCGGGCCGACGCTGGCGGGCAACATCATCGGCGGCAGTTGCATCTTCGCCCTGATCAGCCACGCGCAGATCCGCAGCGAAAGCGGCGGTCCGAAGGCGCCTGCGGACCGGGACGCGCGGCCCGGCCCGAAGGCGATCAAAAAGTGATCAGTGGTGCGCCGTGCCGGCGGCGGGTGCCGGTTCGTCGCGGGTCGCGTGCCGCACCAGCCGGCCGATGCTCAGGCCCTGCAGCAGGATCGACGACAGCACCACGATGTAGGTGATGCTCAGCAGCAGGTCGCGCTCGGGGCCCAGCGGCAGGGCCAGGGCCAGCGCCACCGAGACGCCGCCGCGCAGGCCGCCCCAGGTCAGGATCCGGATGGTGCCGCGCGGCACCGTGCGCCAGCGCCGCAGCAGGACGATGGCCGGGGCCACGGTGAGCAAGCGCGACAGCAGGATCGCCAGCGCCAGCAGGCTCGCCGCCGCCACGTGCAGCCAGTTGAACGGCAGCAGCAACAGCTCCAGGCCGATCAGCGCGAACAGCAGGGCGTTGAGCATGTCGTCGAGCAGCTCCCAGAAACCGTCCAGGTACTTGCGGGTCATGTCGTTCATCGCCAGGTTGCGCCCCAGGTTGCCGATGATCAGGCCCGCCACCACCATCGCGATGGGCGCCGAGACGTGCAGTTCGGTGGCCATGGCCGAGCCGCCGATCACCAGCGCCAGGGTCAGCATCACTTCGATCTGGTGCTGCTCGATGCTCTTGATCATCAGGTACGCCAAGTAGCCGATCAGGCCGCCGAACAGCACGCCGCCGATGGCCTCGTGGGCGAACAGCAGGGCCGTGGCGCCGAGGGTCGGGGTCTCGCCCTGTTGCGCGATGCCCAGCAGCACGGTGAACACCACCACGGCGGTGCCGTCGTTGAACAGCGACTCGCCGACGATGGTGGTCTTGAGCGGTTTCGAGGCGTTGGCGGTACGCAGCACGCCGAGCACCGCAATCGGGTCGGTGGGGGAAATCAGCGCGCCGAACAGCAGGCAGTAGAGGAAGCTCACGTGCCAGCCGAACAGGGCGAAGATGTAGTAGGCGAGGCTGCCGATCACGGCGGTGGCGATCAGCACGCCGAACGTGGCCAGCAGGCCGATGGGCCAGCGGTAGCTGCGCAGGTCGTTGAGGTTGACGTGCAGGGCGCCGGCGAACAGCAGGAACGACAGCATCCAGTTCATCAGCAGGTCGCCGAAGTCGATCTGGCCGATCAGTTGCTGCACGCGCTCTTCGAGGCCCGGGTAGCCGAGAAAGCTCAGGCCTTGCAGCAGCAGGGAGAACATCAGTGCGGTGACCATCACGCCGATGGTCGGCGGCAAGCCGATGAAGCGGAAGTTCACGAAGGTCAGGAGGGTGGTGAGGCAGATAAACGCAGCAACGAGTTCAAGCATCCGGGGTCCTTTGGATGGGGGATGGAAGAGGCGCGTCCGATGCTTGGACGCAAGGGTTGGATGGGCCGGCGCCGCTCAGGGGCACATGAGTCCCCTGTGGCGAGGGAGCTTGCTCCGGGGTACGCAGCGGCCGCGCATTCAGGTTGCCGCCGGGCGGGAGCACGCTCCCTCGCCACAGGGCAGCCGGTGCTTCAGCCGCAGGCATTGACCGCAGCGATGCGCCGGCGTTGCAGGTAAATGAAGAAAAGCGCCGTCAGCACGGTGAGCACGCCCACCAGGGCGCCGGTCCACGGCAGGTCCGCCAGGTCCGCGCCGCTGGCCACCACCAGCCCGCCGATCCACGCGCCCGACGCATTGCCGAGGTTGAAGGCGCTTTGGTTCAGGGTCGAGCCGAGGTTCGGCGCTTCATGGGCCTGGTCGATGATCAGCAGTTGCAGGATCGGGCACAGGGCGAAGGCGAACACGCCCCACAGCACCAGGGTGATGGCGGCGGGCACCGCCGAACGGCTGGTCTGGCTGAACGCCGCCAGAATCACCACCACCGCCAGCGCCACGCCCACCAGCGACGGCAGCAGGCGGCTGTCGGCCAGGCGGCCGCCGAGCATGCTGCCGCCGGTCAGGCCGACGCCGAACAACAGCAGCATCACCGTCACGCCGTGGGGGCTGATGCCGGTGACGTCCTGCAGGATCGGCGCGATGTAGGTGTACACGCTGAACAGGCTGGTGGACGCCAGCACGCTCATGCCCAGCGCCAGCAGCACGTTGGCCTTGCCCAGCACCTTGAATTCGCTGGCCAGGTCGGCGCGCTCCATCGGGATGTGCCTGGGCAGCCACAGCCACTGGGCGAGGGCGGCGACCACGCCGATGGCGGCCACGGCCCAGAAGGTCGAGCGCCAGCCGGCGAACTGGCCGAGCGCGGTGCCCAACGGTACGCCGAGCACGTTGGCCAGGGTCAGGCCGGTGAACATCAGCGCGATGGCCTGGGCGCGCTTGTTCGGCGCCACCAGGCCGGCGGCGACCACCGACCCGATGCCGAAGAACGCCCCGTGGCACAGCGCGGTGACCACCCGGGCGGCCATCAGGGTCGCGTAGTTCGGGGCCAGCGCGCAGAGCACGTTGCCGAGGATGAACATCAGGGTCATGCCCAGCAGCGTCGCCTTGCGCGGCATGTTGGCGGTGCCGACCGCCAGCACCGGCGCGCCGAACACCACACCCAGCGCGTAGCCGGTGATCAGCAGGCCGGCGTGGGGAATGCTCACGGCGAGGTCGCGGGCCACATCGGGCAGCAGGCCCATGATGACGAATTCGGTGGTGCCGATGCCGAAGGCGGCAGCGGCCAGTGCAAGCAAGGCGAGTGGCATGCGCAAGGTCTCTGTCTGTAGTCTTGACGCTTCGTTCAGGCAGGCGCAGGCCGACGGTCGGTCTCGGGCGGAGAACGGGTCAGGCAGTCATTGTTGGAATAGGTCTGTGCGCAACCGAGTGCGGCGTGGTCGCGTGCAGTATAAACAGCTGCGGACACATCGCGAATCAATAATATGACTAATTGCCCGGCGGCCCTTGCGCAGCGCCGGCGAACTCGAGGAGAGCAATGTGCTGGCGACGGCTCTGGTGTTGATGGCGGCCCTGCTGCATGCGGCGTGGAACACCCTGATCAAGTTCAGCGCCGAGCGCCTGCTGGTGGTGGCCTGCATGGACACGGTGGCGTTGCTGTTCGTCGCGGTGGCGTTGCCTTTCGCGAATGTGCCGCCGCTGGACATCTGGCCGTGGATCCTCGCCTCGGCGGCGTTCGAGCTGCTGTACCGCTACCTGTTGATCCAGGCCTACCGGGCGGGCGACCTCGGGCTGGTCTATCCGTTGATGCGGGGCCTGTCGCCGCTGGTGGTGCTGGCGCTGACCCTGGTCTTCGCCGGGGAAGCGCTCACGGCGCAGCAGATCTTCGGCATCCTGCTGATCCCGTTCGGCATGGCCTGCCTGCTGTGGCAGGGCGGCGGCGGGGCGCGCCTGCCGTGGTCGATGCTGCCGGTGGTGGCGCTGATCGGCCTGTGCATCGGCTGTTACACCTACATCGACGGCCAGGCCCTGCGGCGCTGGTCGCACCCGCTGGATTACCTGGCCTGGGTCACGCTGCTCAGCGCCTGGCCGTTTCCGCTGCTGGCGTGGGTGGCCAAGCGGCCGGCGTTCGGCCAGTTCTGGCGCACGCAGTGGACGCTGGGGCTGGCGGTCGGGTTCTGCGTGTTGTTCAGCTACGCTCTGGTGCTGTGGGCGATGCAGTTGGGCTCGATCGCCGAAGCGGCGGCGCTGCGGGAAATCAGCGTGATCCTGGTGGTGCTGTTCGGCATGCGCTACCTCAAAGAACCTTTCGGCCGGCCGCGGCTCTTAGCCTGTGGGCTGGTGCTGATCGGCATGCTGGTGATGAAGTTCTGATCCGCCCGCCATTCGAACGACACGAAAAAGGGACTGTGCTATGACCGTGGCTTTGTGGTGTGTATTGATCGCGATTTTCTTGCCGTACCTGTGCACTGCCGTGGCCAAGGCCGTCGGCGGCTACAGGATGAGTGACAACCATGATCCCCGGGACTTTCTGGAGAGCCTCAATGGCCTGGCACGGCGGGCCCATGCGGCGCAGCTGAACAGCTTCGAGGTGACGCCGGCCTTCGTCGCCGCCGTGATCGTCGCGCACCTGGTGGGCACCGCTGAACTGGTGACGGTGAACGTGCTGGCGGTGCTGTTCATCACCAGCCGCCTGCTCTACATCATTTGCTACCTGGCGGACTGGGCGGTGCTGCGGTCGCTGGTGTGGTTTGTGGGGATGGGGTTGATTGCGGCGTTCTTCGTGGTTTCGGCCTGAGCGGCATTTGCCGGATATCCAGCGTCTGCGCCGGCCTCTGCGCAGGACCGTCGCCCGGGCAAGCCCGCTCCCACGAGGACAACGCTGATCCCTGTGGGAGCGGGCTTGCCCGCGATTGCGACCTGACTGCCGCAGGCGGAATCAGGACTTGCCCTTGACCGTGTCGGCCACCTGCGGCACTTGCGGCAGCGCCGTGCCCTTAGGCCAGAGCATCCAGATCTGCCCCTGCTGCTTCATGTCCCCGGCCAGTTGCCCCGCCGCATCGCCGGTGCCCCAGAACAGGTCCGCGCGCACTTCGCCGGCGATGGCGCCGCCGGTGTCCTGCGCGGCCACCGGGCGCACCAGGGCGGTGCCGTCCGGCCGGGTGGTGGACAGCCACAGCAGGCTGCCCAGCGGAATCACCTTGCGGTCCACCGCCGCGCTGTAGCCGGCGGTCAGCGGCACGTTCAGCGAGCCGCGCGGGCCTTCGTTGCTGTCCGGGTTGCGGGTGAAGAACACGTAGCTGGGGTTGCTGCCCAACAGTTCCGGAATGCGCGACGGGTTGGCCTTGGCCCAGTCGCTGATGGCGCCCATGGTGACGTCTTCTTTCTTCAGCTCGCCCTGTTCCACCAGCCAGCGGCCGATCGGGCGGTACGGGTGGCCGTTCTGGTCGGCGTAGGCGATGCGCAACTGGCGTCCGTCGTCGGTCTGGATCCTGCCCGAGCCCTGGATCTGCAGGAACTGCAGGTTCATCGGGTCGGTCAGCCAGGCCACCACCGGTGCGTTGACGCCCTTGCTCTCGATGGTCGCCGCGTCGTCGTAGGGCTTGAGCACCCGGCCTTCGAGGCGGCCGCGCAGGCGCTTGCCCTTGAGCTCGGGGTACACGCTGTCCAGCGACACGATGATCATGTCGTCAGGCACGCCGTACACCGGGACGTTCGCCGTGGCGGTCTGGGTCAGGCTGCCGGGGTACACCGGCTCGTAGTAGCCGGTGATCAGACCGTTGGGGTTGTCGTTCTCGGCGCGCAGTCCGTAGACGTCGAGGTTTTGCTTGAGGAACGCGCGGATGTTGCCGGCGCTCTGCGGGACATCGGCCGCCGCCGCGCAGGTCTTGCCCCAGACCGGGTCGGCCTTGAGCCGGTTGCACGCGCTGCGCCACGAGCCGAAGCCGGCCACCAGGTCGTTGTCGGACACGGCGGGCAGCGCTTCCCAGGTGGCGCTGGAGTAGGTGGCGAGGGCGTGGGTCTTGGGCTTGGCCGTGTCGCCACCGGTGCAGCCGGCGAGGATCGCCAGCAGCGGCAGGGTTGCGAAAAGCGGATGACGCCAGGCCTTGAAGCGGCTGTTCATGGAGTGGTTCCTGTGCCGGCTGCGTGAATGCTCCATGCGTTCAGGCAACCCGTATTTTTAATAGGGCTATTGGTGTTTGGCGGTCGCGCGAGGATACTGGCCGCCATTTTTCCGTGACCGAAGCCACCATGACACTCAAAAGAATCTCTGTTGCTTTGCTGGCCTGTCTGACCCTGTCCGCCTGCGGCGGCGTCGACCCCAACTCTCCGCTGGGCCAGCGCAAGGCGATCTTCAAGCAGATGCTCAAGACCGGCGAAGACCTGGGCGGCATGCTGCGCGGGCGCATTCCCTTCGACGGGGCGAAATTCGCCGACGGCGCGGTGAAGCTCGATGCGCTGTCCCATGAGCCGTGGAAGCACTTCCCGCAGGTGCGCGAAGAGGATCACACCAGCGCCAAGGACGATGTCTGGCAGAGGCAGGCGCGCTTCCAGGAGATGGCCCGCACCCTCGAGGCGGCCACCGGCGAACTGGTGATCGCCAGCCAGGTGCAACCCTACAAGGCCAGCAACCTGGGGCCGGCGGTGCAGAAAGTCGAAGATGCGTGCAGTGCCTGCCATAAAGAGTTTCGCGATCACTGATATCTGACGCGGTTGAATGACCAGCGGGAGCGGGCTCCCTCGCCACAGGGGCCGTTATTTGTCCAGTTCGTCCAGCGCCTGCTGCAGTTCCTTGCGGGACTCGGCCAGCTTGTTCTTGCGCTTGTCGATCTTCTCCGGGTCGCCCTTCTTCATGGCCTTGTCGAGGTCGGCCTGGCGTTTGCTCACTTCGTGCTTGGCCTCCAGCACCTTGTTCTCGCGTTCCTTCTTCAGGCCGGCGTCGGTGCAGTGATCGGTGACTTCGCGCAGGGCGGCCTCCAGGCCGGCCTGCTGGTCGGCGTTGCCGTGGGCCTTGGCCTGTTCGATCCGGGTGACGATGTTCTGCTTCTTGGCGGCGCAGCCGGTGAGCTCCGGCGCTTCTTCGGCGGCCATCAACGGGGCGGCCAGGAATCCGCAAAGGGTCAGCAGGGCAAGCGATTTCATAAAGGCTCCATGCGCTAAGGCATTCGGTTCGGTGGTGCGCTGCGCTGTTGGAGCGCACCGACGGACATTGGGTTCCCGGCGTGCCGGGAGGCGGTGTTCAGAAGCCGTCGATGCCGGCGGCTTGCAGGGCGTCGCGCAAGGCCAGCACCTGCGGGTCGCGGAAAAAGGCGCTCAGTTGCGCCGCGCGGCCGGGGCCGATGCCGGGTTCTGCCTGCCATTGTTCGGTGTTGCGTTGCGCCAGTTCCTGCCAGGTGCCGTCCAGCCGTGCCTGCCCGGTCGGCGGCATGCCCAGGGCTTTGAGCCAGGTGGCGAACGGCCGCTGGCGGGCTGTGTGAAAACTGTCCAGCAGGCGGGCGCCGCTGCGCTCGCCGAAGCCGGTCATGTTAGCAAGCTCCGGCCCGTCGAGGGTCAACCAATCCAGCAGGCCGGTCAGGCGGCCTGTTTCCAGAAGTTTCTCCCAGGTGCCGCGACCGACATGGGGCAGCCCCAGCCCCTGCTTGCCGCCGAGCCAGGTCAGGCGGGCAAGGAACTGGCTTTCGCAGCCGGGCGTCGGTTGCCAGCAGCTCAGGGCATGGAAATCGGTTGCCTGCGGAACGGCCAGCTCGACACGTTGGGCCGCGCGCAGGACGACACCGTCGAGCCGGGGGATGGTCAGGCCGGCCAGGCTGACCGCGACCTGGTCGCCAGGGCGGATGTCCAGCGCCTGCCAGCGCTGGAACGAACTGACGCTGACCCGCCGGATCCGCCGGTCGTCCAGCCGCACCGGCGCCAGCTCCAGCACCGGTGTGATGCGCCCGGTGCGCCCGACCCTGAAATCGACCTTGCGCACATCGGCCAGGGCCTGGGCGAACGGGTACTTCCAGGCGACGCCCCAGTGCGGCGGCCGTGCCTGCCAGCGCTCGGCCGGCGGGCGCCGTTCCAGGCGCAGGACCACGCCGTCCGTGGCGAACGGCAACGGCGTGCGGAACCAATGCTCGCGCCAGGTCTGAGCGTCGGCAAAGCGTTCGAGGGCGTGGGTATAAGGCGCGGTCGCGGCGAACCCCAGGGCGGCCAGCGTCGAGACCCTTTCGGGCAACGCCGACGGCCCTTGCGGCCAGTCCCAGACGAACAGTCCGATGCCGTCGGCCTGCTCGGCGCCCAGGTCCTTGCGGCCCATCAGGCCGGCGACGGTGGCGCGGGCGTTGCGGCCGCCGTCGCGGGACTGAACGTGGTCGTTCAGGCGCCAATAGAGTTCGCCCTGCACCAGCAGATCCACCGGCTCGGTCAGTTGCCGGGGAATGGCGGTGATTTTCTGCGCCGACGCTGTCCAGTCCTGCCCCCGAGCCCCGTCGCCGCGGCTGATGGCCTGGTGCAGTCGCCCGCTGCGGTAGATCAGCGTGATCGCCACGCCGTCGACCTTGGGTTGAATCCAGACGCCTTTGCGGTCACGCAGCCAGGCTTCGACGTCTTTGCCGTCGTGGAGCTTGTCCAGCCCGGTATGGGCGACCGGATGGGTGACGGGGCCCGTGGCCGTGCGCAGCGGGTTGGCCGGTGACGGAAGGCCGAAGCAGCGGCGCCACTCGTCCAGACGCAAACGCGACTGGTCGTAGAGCCCGTCGGCGATCAGCGCGCGGCCTTCGCGGTGGTAGGCGTCGTCCCAGCGGTCGATCTGCCTTTGCAGGGCGGCGGTTTCGGTGCGGGCCTTTTCCGGCGGCCAGGCGGGGCAGTCTTCGGCGAGGGCGTTCGGCTGGAAAAGCGTCAACAGCAGAGACAGCAGCAGGGGCAGTGCAGGGGGCATCGTGAGCGTCCTTGCTCGTGGGGAACGCTTGAAGGGTAGGTGAGGAAAACGAGGGCGGCGGACAGGTGTTTTTCGGGCTGTTTCCGGATGGGCGGATGCGGGCTTTTGGTCGGGGCGCTGCCCGAAGCGGGGAGGAAACCGGCAGGCATGAAAAAGCCCCGCAGGGCGTGAGCCGTGCGGGGCTTTTTTGCAACCGGGGAGTTACAGGCCGGCGGCGGAACGCAGAGCGTCGGCGCGGTCGGTCTTTTCCCAGGTGAAGGTGCTGAAGGTGTCGTCGCCGACGGTCTTGGTCTGCGGGGTGCGACCGAAGTGACCGTAGGCGGCGGTGTCCTGGTACATCGGGTGCAGCAGGTCCAGCATGGTGGTGATGGCGTACGGACGCAGGTCGAACACTTCACGCACCAGCTTGATGATCTTGTCGTCGCTGATCTTGCCGGTGCCGAAGGTGTTCAGCGAGATCGAAGTCGGCTGGGCCACGCCGATCGCGTAGGACACCTGGATCTCGCAGCGCTCGGCCAGGCCGGCGGCGACGATGTTCTTGGCCACGTAACGGCCGGCGTATGCAGCGGAACGGTCAACCTTGGACGGATCCTTGCCGGAGAACGCGCCGCCGCCGTGACGGGCCATGCCGCCGTAGCTGTCCACGATGATCTTGCGGCCGGTCAGGCCGCAGTCGCCCACCGGTCCGCCGATGATGAACTGGCCGGTCGGGTTGATGTGGAACTGGGTGTCCTTGCTCAGCAGTTCGGCCGGCAGCACATGCTTGACGATCAGTTCCATCACGCCTTCGCGCAGGTCGTTGTACGACACTTCCGGGTTGTGCTGGGTCGACAGCACCACGGCGTCGATGCCGACCACTTTGCCGCCTTCGTAGCGGCAGGTGACCTGAGACTTGGCGTCCGGGCGCAGCCAAGGCAGCAGGCCCGACTTGCGGGCTTCGGCCTGGCGCTGCACCAGTTGGTGCGAGAAGGTGATCGGGGCCGGCATCAGCACGTCGGTTTCGTTGCTGGCGTAGCCGAACATCAGGCCCTGGTCGCCGGCGCCCTGATCTTCAGGCTTGGCACGGTCAACGCCCTGGTTGATGTCGGGGGACTGCTTGCCGATGATGTTCATCACGCCGCAGGTGGCGCCGTCGAAGCCGACGTCGGAGCTGGTGTAGCCGATGTCGCAGATCACGTCACGGACGATCTGCTCCAGGTCGACCCAGGCGCTGGTGGTCACTTCACCGGCAACGATGGCCACGCCGGTCTTGACCAGGGTTTCCACCGCCACGCGTGCGTGCTTGTCCTGGGCAATGATGGCGTCCAGCACTGCATCGGAAATCTGGTCGGCGATTTTGTCCGGATGCCCTTCAGACACGGACTCGGAGGTGAAGAGGGAGTATTCGCTCATCTCGATGTTTTCCTGAATTTACCGATGGTGAGTGTCGCCAGCCGGCCGCTGAAAGTGGCGGACCTGGATCTGGAAACCATTACGTAAGCCTACATAGAGGCTGTCCCCGGGAACGAGTCCCGCAGCGGTGGCCCAACGGGCCAAGTCGTCCTGTTCAAACCCCAACCACAGATCACCGCAGGCCTCCCTGGCCCAGCTCTGGTTGTGGCTGCATAACTCTGTCACGAGCAGGCTACCGCCCGGTTGCAGCAGGCTGGCCATGTGCTTGAGCGCTTCGGCCGGCGCGGCGAAATGGTGTAACACCATGTTCAATACCACGCAATCGGCCTGAAGGCTCACACCGTTCAATGCATCGGCCAATTGCAGGCTGACGTTAGCCAGCCGTTCACGTTCACACACCTGACGCGCCAGTTCGAGCATCGCCGCGCTGTTGTCCAGTGCGGTTACGGTGCCGAAGCGGCGGGCCAGTTCCGGCAGGAAGGCTCCATCGCCGGGGCCGACTTCGATGGCCGTGGCAGCGCCGCCGAAGTTCAGTTTGTCGAGCAGGGCCAGCACGCTGTCGCGGTATTGCGGCAGGCCTGCGATCAAGTCTTGCTGGGCGCGGAACTTCTCCGCCACCCGCGCGAAGAAGTCCTGGCTGGCCGCCGCCCGTTGCCCGTGCACCTGGGCGATCCGCGCCTGCACGTCGTCCGGCAGGGCCAGGTTGTCGACTTCTTCTAACAATGCCGCGTGCAGCGTACCGCCCAACAGTTCGGTGTGGGGCAGGGCGCGGCGATAGAAGATCGCGTTGCCTTCGCGGCGCGTCGCCACCAGGTCCGCCTGGGCCAGCACCTTGAGGTGATGGCTCATGCCGGACTGGCCGATGCCGAAGATCTGCGCCAGCTCAAGCACGCCGAACGAGTCGTTGGCCAGCGCCCGCAGCACGTTCAGCCGCAGCGGATCGCCGCCGGCCTTGCACAGGGCCGCCAGGTCGTCGCAGGCGTCATGGCGAATCGTAGGCACGCGTAAGTTCATAGGGGCAGCAGTCTAGTGATGGCCGGAAAGCATCGCAAGATCAATATCAAAAAGTTTTGATATTGATCGATGGGTGGCGTTTCCCACGGATTGGTTAACGCCGCAGACGGGCGGCGGAAAGGATTCACCCGCCGAAAGCGCCGCCCGGCAGGGGAAAAACGTCTTCAGATGACTATCTGTCATTGCCCCGAGGCGTCCGGGTGAGGGAAAATGCTCGCCTTTTTTCCGTTTCGATTTTTCACCTTCAGCTTCAGAACCCAGGAGATCAGCGATGCCTAGCCGTCGTGAGCGTGCCAACGCCATTCGTGCCCTCAGCATGGATGCCGTGCAAAAAGCCAACAGCGGCCATCCCGGTGCCCCTATGGGTATGGCGGATATCGCCGAGGTGCTTTGGCGCGATTACCTCAAGCACAACCCGAGCAACCCGTCGTTCGCCGACCGTGACCGCTTCGTGCTGTCCAACGGCCACGGCTCGATGTTGATCTACTCGCTGCTGCACCTGACCGGCTACGACCTGTCGATCGACGACCTCAAGGCGTTCCGCCAACTGCACAGCCGCACCCCGGGCCACCCGGAGTTCGGCTACACCCCGGGCGTCGAGACCACCACCGGTCCCCTGGGCCAGGGCCTGGCCAACGCCGTGGGCTTCGCCCTGGCGGAAAAGGTGCTGGGCGCGCAGTTCAACCGTCCGGGCCACAACATCGTCGACCACCACACCTACGTGTTCCTGGGCGACGGCTGCATGATGGAAGGCATTTCCCATGAAGTCGCTTCCCTGGCCGGCACCCTGGGCCTGGGCAAGCTGATCGCCTTCTACGACGACAACGGCATCTCCATCGACGGCGAAGTCGAAGGCTGGTTCACCGACGACACGCCGAAGCGTTTCGAGTCCTACAACTGGCAGGTGATCCGCAACGTCGACGGCCACGATCCGGAAGAGATCAAGACCGCCATCGACACCGCCCGCAAGAGCCCGCTGCCGACCCTGATCTGCTGCAAGACCACCATCGGCTTCGGTTCGCCGAACAAGCAAGGCAAGGAAGACTGCCACGGCGCCCCATTGGGCGACGCGGAAATCGCCCTGACCCGTGAAGCCCTGAAGTGGAACCACGGCCCGTTCGAGATCCCGGCCGACATCTACGCCGAGTGGGACGCCAAGGAAGCCGGCCGCGCCGTCGAGGCCGACTGGGACCTGCGTTTCGCCGCCTACTCCGCCGCGTTCCCGACCGAAGCCAACGAACTGGTGCGTCGCCTGAGCGGCGAGCTGCCGGCCGACTTCTCCGAGAAGGCCGACGCCTACATCGCCGAAGTGGCGGCCAAGGGCGAAACCATCGCCAGCCGCAAGGCCAGCCAGAACGCCCTGAACGCGTTTGGCCCGCTGCTGCCGGAAGTGCTGGGCGGCTCGGCTGACCTGGCCGGTTCCAACCTGACCCTGTGGAAAGGCTGCAAAGGCGTCAGCGCCGAAGACGCCAGCGGCAACTACATGTACTACGGCGTGCGCGAGTTCGGCATGACCGCGATCATGAACGGCGTCGCCCTGCACGGCGGCCTGGTGCCTTACGGCGCGACCTTCCTGATGTTCATGGAATACGCCCGCAACGCCGTGCGCATGTCGGCCCTGATGAAGCAGCGCGTGATCCACGTCTACACCCACGACTCCATCGGTCTGGGCGAAGACGGCCCGACCCACCAGCCGATCGAGCAGCTGACCAGCCTGCGCAGCACGCCGAACCTGGACACCTGGCGTCCGGCCGACGCCGTCGAATCGGCGGTGGCCTGGAAAAACGCCCTGGAGCGCAAGGACGGCCCGTCGGCGCTGATCTTCTCCCGTCAGAACCTGCAGCATCAGTCCCGCGACGCGATCCAGATCGCCGACATCAGCCGCGGCGGCTACGTGCTCAAGGACTGCGCAGGCGAGCCTGAGCTGATCCTGATCGCCACCGGCTCCGAAGTCGGCCTGGCCGTCCAGGCCTTCGACAAGCTGACCGAGCAGGGCCGCAAGGTCCGCGTGGTGTCGATGCCGTGCACCAGCGTGTTCGACGCCCAGGACGCCGGCTACAAGCAATCGGTCCTGCCGCTGCAGGTCGGCGCGCGCATCGCCATCGAAGCGGCCCACGCCGACTTCTGGTTCAAGTATGTGGGTCTGGAAGGCCGCGTGATCGGCATGACCACCTACGGCGAATCGGCACCGGCCCCGGCGCTGTTCGAAGCGTTCGGCTTCACCCTGGAGAACATCCTGGGCCAGGCCGAAGAGCTGCTGGAAGACTGATCCGGACAAGGTGTCGTCTGGACTGACGCCTTCGCGGGCAAGCCCGCTCCCACAGCGTTTTCGGTTGATCGCATTTTTGTGCGCACCCAAAAACCTGTGGGAGCGGGCTTGCCCGCGAAGGCGATCGGTCAGGCGACATCGCACTGACTGATCCACACGGTGATCGAGAACCCCATGCCCCATCCGCGTCCCTACAAGGTTGCCCTCAACGGCTACGGCCGCATCGGCCGTTGCGTCCTGCGTGCGTTGTTCGAGCGAGGGGCGGACGCAGGGTTCGAGATCGTCGCGATCAACGACCTGGCCGACATGGCCAGCATCGAATACCTGACACGCTTCGACTCCACCCACGGCCGGTTCCCGGGCGAGGTGAAGGTCGACGGCGATTGTCTGCACATTAACGGCGACTGCGTGAAGGTGTTGCGCAGTCCCACCCCCGAAGGCATCGATTGGGCGTCCCTGGGCGTCGATCTGGTGCTCGAATGCTCCGGCGCCTGGCACACCCGCGGCGACGGCCAGCGCTTTCTCGACGCCGGCGCGCCGCGGGTGCTGTTCTCCCAGCCGATGGCCAGCGAGTCGGATGTCGACGCCACCATCGTCTACGGCGTCAACCAGGACTGCCTGACCGGCGCCGAGCGCCTGGTGTCCAACGCCTCCTGCACCACCAACTGCGGCGTGCCGCTGCTGCGCCTGCTGGACCGGGCGGTGGGGCTGGAGTACGTGTCGATCACCACGATCCACTCGGCGATGAACGATCAACCGGTCATCGACGCCTATCACCACGAAGACCTGCGCCGCACCCGTTCGGCGTTCCAGTCGGTGATTCCGGTGTCCACCGGCCTTGCGCGCGGCATCGAGCGCCTGCTGCCGGAACTTGCCGGGCGAATTCAGGCCAAAGCCGTACGCGTGCCGACGGTCAACGTGTCCTGCCTCGACATCACGATGCAGACCGCGAACGACACCGATGCCGCCGAGGTCAACCGGATCCTGCGCGACGCCGCCACCGCCGGCCCGCTCAAGGGGCTTCTGGCCTACACCGAGCTGCCCCACGCCAGTTGCGATTTCAACCACGACCCGCATTCGGCCATCGTCGATGCCAGTCAGACCCGCGTCTCCGGCCCAAGGCTGGTGAACGTCCTGGCCTGGTTCGACAACGAATGGGGTTTTGCCAACCGAATGCTGGACGTTGCAGAGCACTATCTGCAGACAGCGATTCCAACAAACAAGTAATCCAGGAAGTGCGACCCATGACCGTGTTGAAGATGTCCGACCTCGATCTGCAAGGTAAGCGCGTATTGATCCGCGAAGACCTCAACGTCCCAGTCAAGGACGGTGCAGTCACCAGCGATGCGCGCATCCTGGCTTCGCTGCCGACCATCAAGCTGGCCCTGGAAAAAGGCGCGGCGGTGATGGTCTGCTCGCACCTGGGCCGTCCGACCGAAGGCGAGTTCTCCGCCGAGAACAGCCTCAAGCCCGTCGCCGATTACCTGAGCCGCGCCCTGGGCCGCGAAGTGCCGCTGGTGGCCGACTACCTGGGCGGCGTCGACGTCAAGGCCGGCGACATCGTGCTGTTCGAGAACGTGCGCTTCAACAAGGGCGAGAAAAAGAACGCCGACGAACTGGCCCGGCAATACGCCGCCCTGTGCGACGTGTTCGTGATGGACGCCTTCGGCACCGCCCACCGCGCCGAGGGTTCGACCCACGGCGTGGCCAAGTTCGCCAAGGTCGCCGCCGCCGGCCCGCTGCTGGCCGCTGAACTGGACGCGCTGGGCAAGGCCCTGGGCGCGCCGGCCAAGCCGATGGCCGCCATCGTCGCCGGCTCCAAGGTCTCGACCAAGCTGGACGTGCTGAACAGCCTGAGCCAGATCTGCGACCAACTGATCGTCGGCGGCGGCATCGCCAACACCTTCCTGGCTGCGGCCGGTCACCCGGTCGGCAAGTCGCTGTACGAGCCGGACCTGCTGGACACCGCCCGCTCCATCGCCGCCAAGGTCAGCGTGCCGCTGCCGGTGGACGTGGTGGTGGCCAAGGAGTTCGCCGAAAGCGCTGCCGCCACCGTCAAGCTGATCGGTGACGTGGCCGCCGACGACATGATCCTGGACATCGGCCCGCAGACCGCAGCCAACTTCGCCGAACTGCTGAAATCGTCGAAGACTATCCTGTGGAACGGCCCGGTCGGCGTGTTCGAGTTCGACCAGTTCGGCAACGGCACCAAGGTGCTGGCCCAGGCCATCGCCGATAGCGCCGCATTCTCCATCGCCGGCGGCGGCGACACCCTGGCGGCCATCGACAAGTATGGCGTGGCCAGCGATATCTCCTACATTTCCACCGGTGGCGGCGCGTTCCTCGAATTCGTCGAAGGCAGGGTGCTGCCGGCCGTCGAAGTCCTGGAAAGCCGGGCCAAGGCCTGAGGCCGCCCGATTGGCCAGGCAAAGGAGTGTTCACATGGTCAAGTCGTTAGCGCTGTTGCTGCTGACCGGCGCGCTGGCCGCCTGCGGGAGCCACCCGCAGGCCGACGCGCAGCCGGACGCCGGCGAGGCGCACAAGGGCTGCTACCAGGCCGACTGGCAAGCCGAAACCAACCCGGTGCTGAACAAGCGCTCGGGGCCGGAAGGCCTGGACAAGTACGAGACGCAAACCCCGGCCAAGGAACAGGGCTGTCCTTGACGGGTCTGACCCTTTAACTCAGGGCCGGCGGCGTGCGCCGCCGGTCGAGGAACACGGATGAAAGGCTTGATCGCCGTTGCGGCGTTGGGATTGTTGGGCGGTTGCGCGCAGTTGGGGCTGTTCCAGCCGTCGGCACCGGCGGACGACTGGATCACCTGGACCTGCGACAGCCAGGCCACGGTGCTGTGGCGCTACACCGATGCCGGGCGCAAGGAAGTCGACGTGCGCCTGGGCGGCGGCGACCAGGTCTACCGCCTGAAGGAAGAGCCGGGCGCGTCGGGTGCGCTGTACAGCGACAACATGCTGGCGTTTCACATCAAGGGTGAGGAAGGCCTGGTCTACTGGGTCGCCACCAATGATCTGATCGGCCGGGGCTGCAAGGCGCAGTAATCGAACAAGCCGCAGATCCATTGCGGCAATGGCCTTTGTGGCGAGGGAGCGTGCTCCCGCGGGAGCGCGAAGCGGTCCCTGAACCCGTCGGCACGGTGCATCAGAAGTACCGGGCTGCAGGTTCTGCGACTGCTTCGCAGCCGGGCGCGAGCAAGCTCGCTCGCCACAGGTGGTCACACGCAAGGTTTATGTTTCACCGAATCATCGGGCCGGGCCTCGACCCCCGATCCGCAATCACTTGAATAGCCGCCGCCGCTCCGGCAGGCTGGCACGATTAACGACCCTCAACCGGGAGAGAGACACACAATGGCACTCATCAGCATGCGCCAGATGCTGGACCACGCAGCCGAATTCGGCTACGGCGTTCCGGCCTTCAACGTCAACAACCTTGAACAAATGCGCGCCATCATGGAAGCCGCTGACAAGACTGACTCTCCGGTGATCGTCCAGGCCTCGGCCGGTGCGCGCAAATACGCCGGCGCGCCGTTCCTGCGTCACCTGATCCTGGCCGCGATCGAAGAATTCCCGCACATCCCGGTGTGCATGCACCAGGACCACGGCACCAGCCCTGACGTCTGCCAGCGCTCCATCCAGCTGGGCTTCAGCTCGGTGATGATGGACGGCTCCCTGGGCGAAGACGGCAAGACCCCGACCGACTACGAATACAACGTGCGCGTCACCCAGCAGACCGTGGCCATGGCCCACGCCTGCGGCGTGTCGGTGGAAGGCGAGCTGGGCTGCCTGGGCTCCCTGGAAACCGGCATGGCCGGCGAAGAAGACGGCATCGGCGCCGAAGGCGTGCTGGATCACAGCCAGATGCTGACCGACCCTGAAGAAGCCGCCGACTTCGTCAAGAAGACCCAGGTCGACGCCCTGGCCATCGCCATCGGCACCAGCCACGGCGCCTACAAGTTCACCAAGCCGCCGACCGGCGACGTGCTGGCCATCGACCGCATCAAGGAAATCCACAAGCGCATCCCGAACACCCACCTGGTGATGCACGGTTCCTCGTCGGTTCCGCAAGAGTGGCTGGCGATCATCAACCAGTACGGCGGCGACATCAAAGAGACCTACGGCGTACCGGTCGAGGAAATCGTCGAAGGCATCAAGCACGGCGTGCGCAAGGTCAACATCGACACCGACCTGCGCCTGGCGTCCACCGGCGCAATGCGTCGCCTGATGGCCACCAACCCGAGCGAGTTCGACCCGCGCAAGTTCTTCGGCGAAACCGTGAAGGCCATGCGTGATGTGTGCATCGCCCGCTACGAAGCCTTCGGCACCGCCGGCAACGCTTCGAAGATCAAGCCGATCTCGCTGGAAGGGATGTATCAGCGTTACCTGAAGGGTGAGTTGAACGCCAAGGTGAACTGAGCCTTTGTGTTGAGCTGATTCAAAAGAAACCCGCCCTGAGGCGGGTTTTTTTATGCACGGAATTTTCCGACGATGTTTGCAGATGTGAGGTGCTTGAAATGTAACCTATAGCGGACATACTTATGTGGTTGACTAAAAAAGTCCGTTATAGGTGACATTTATGCTGCTGCACAATCCTGTCGTGTTCGGTGAAAGGATCCGCGAATTGCGACGCGCCAAAGGATACAGCCAAGCCATTTTGGCGCACCGGGCCAAGTGCAACCGCAAGACCGTCATTGATCTTGAGGCCGGAGAAAACGTCGCGCTCTACACGGTGTTCAGGGTGCTGTCTGCGCTGGGCATGGTGCTGGACATCGTCGATAGCCGGATTGACCTCAAATCCCTTGCCGATCTGGTGGAGCACGATGAGTAAAATCAGACGGCTCGATGTCACGACTCCGCAAGGCTTTTCTGGCGAACTCTCCAAGGGTTCACAGTTTTCGTTTGCCTACGATTCTGCCGACGCTCCCCGAGAGGTTTCGCTGGTCATGCCTTATGACCCGACACCCTCAGTAAGCAATGTCCTGCACCCGATCTTTGACATGAACGTGCCGGAAGGCTTTCTGGCCGATCAGATCAAGCGGCGAATGGCCAAGCATATGCAAGTGGATGAGATGCGTTTGCTGTCGGTCATCGGCGGCAACCAGATCGGCCGCCTGACGTATCGGAACCCGCTGGAGGCTCATGTTTCTGTCCGGGCACAGGTCGGGTTGCGGGATATTCTGACGGCGGATACGTCACAGGGCGTTTTTGAGTTTCTGGTCGACACCTACTTCGAATCGGGTATTTCGGGGGTGCAGCCCAAGGTACTGGTGCCGGACCTGGACAAGCTCGCTGGCAACCGCAAAACCCTGCTCAGTTCCGATCTGATTGTGAAGTCGGGTGCCGATGAATACCCGCACTTGGCCCAAAACGAATTCCTGTGTCTGGAAGCTGCCCGTCTCGCCGGTCTGGAGACACCGCCGTTCTGGCTGTCTGAAAACGGCGAGTTGTTTGTCATGGAGCGCTTCGATCTGACGGAGTCCGGTCGGCTCGGCTTCGAAGATATGGCTGTGCTTCTGGGACTTAACAAGGATCTGCACGACAACTACAAGTATTCCCAGAGCTATGAAACCCTCGCCGCCGCGATTGGCCAGGTCTGCCGGCACGGTGATCCGTTACGTGAGCTGGAACGTTACTTCTCCTCGGTCTGCCTTTCGGTGATGGTGCGCAATGGGGATGCACACCTGAAAAACTTCGGCGTGGTCTACACCCATCCCGGTGCGCCTGAAACAGTGCGCCTGGCGCCGGTCTTCGATGTGACCACCACTACGGTGTATGAAAACTACAACCCGAAGTCCGGTCGCTCTCTGATTGACCGAACGCTGGCTATCAAGATGAACAAGAGCAAAACCTATCCGGATCGTCAGCAACTGATCGAGTTCGGTCGTAAGCATTGCGCAGTGGAGAAGCCAGCGCTGGTCATTGAGCGTATCGCGGAGGCAATGAGCGAGGCATTGGCGGCGAATCGGGAGCGAGTGGACAGAGAACTGTTTTCCGGGATGGAGCGTGAGTGGGAAGCGGGGCGGGTGGCCGCTTTGTATGACTCTGTGGTTTCTGGATTGAAGCGTAAGCCTTCAACCAATAGGTGACGGCGGTCTACAGAGAGGAGCCTTACCCTTATTGGTACGGCGGCGACATCAAAGAATCCTGGGGTGTACCGGTCGAAGAAATCGTCGAAGGCATCAAGCACGGCGTGCGCAAGGTCAACATCGACACCGACCTGCGCCTGGCGTCCACCGGTGCGATGCGCCGCCTGATGGCCACCAACCCGCGCAAGTTCTTCGGCGAAACCGTGAAGGCCATGCGTGATGTGTGCATCGCCCGCTACGAAGCGTTCGGCACCGCCGGTAATGCTTCGAAGATCAAGCCGGTTTCGCTGGAAGGGATGTATCAGCGTTATCTGAAGGGTGAGTTGAACGCGAAGGTGAACTGAGTCTGGCGTTGAGGTGTTTTCGTGAAAACCCGCCGTGAGGCGGGTTTTTTTGCCTGTAGATTGGGCCTACATGAGTTCCAGTTTCAGATCCGGGCTCCAGGCGGACTCTTCTCCGGCGAGAACACATCGTGCAGTTATGGAAAGAGGGCCGTTAGGGATGTTGTCGAGTTTGAGCTTTGCGGAAAAGTGCCCATATTGATCACAGAAAACTTCAGCCAAACTGGTACCGCTGTTCGAAACAAAAATGTTGACGTGGGTTCTGGGTTCGCCTCGACCGACGACATCGCTTACGTCATTGTTGTTTCTGCGAATTATGCTGCCGTAGGTTGGGGTTTGAAATGAAGGGGTCATGAGGGCCATTTTTACTCTCCTTGAGTGAAGATGAGTGGCGACCTATGCAACCACTCGGTTTTGGATTGATCGCGGATAGTGCATTTTTTCTACTGCCATACTTTGCCGGCGCTTTCGATTTGAATGACGATAATTAACTCGTAGTTTGTTTGGGTGTGTTTTTGTGCATGATGTTGGCCACTTTTATTCCTCGTGTTACGGTTTCCTAATCAATAGGATGGTGAAATACAGATGCAGCGGCCACTGTCAGGTCTGACAGTTTTTTAGATGCATTGGAAATTTACAGGCATGGAAATATCGCCAAACGGCCGACAGGCTTCCGTTCACTCTTCCATTGGTGCGTCTATACAGAAAACCCGCCGGTTGGCGGGTTTTCTTTTTGATGGTTCAGGTCGGATGCGTGTCATCCGATTCGGGCGCTACAGCTTCGGCTCAACGTTATCCAACGCCTGATTCACCGCCAGTTCTCCCAACATGACCAGTTGCGCAATGCCCTGCGCCAGTTTGCGGTGCGGGGTGTCGAGCAGGGCGGCGAAGTGGTCGAGCATGGCGCTGGCCGAACCGAGGTTTTCGCTGGCGTCGGCCAGCAAGGATTCGGTGGTGTAGGCCGGGTTGGCGAAGTACATGGGGTCGTGGGCGGGGTAGTGGGGTGTGGCGGGGTTGAGGTAGTGGTCGAGGGCGCGTTCGGCGGCTTCGTGGAGTTTGCGCGAATCGATGGATTCGTAAGGGGAGGCCGGATCGGTTTCCGGAGGGTTCGGGGTAACTTTGAACATGTGCTGAATACTCCTGAATGGAGCTGCTTCGCCTTCTCTACTAAAAGAAGGGTGGCAGCTGTGCGCAGGTTAGTAGACCGGGAAGTATTCAGCATAAACCGGCGCGCCGAAGCGCCCTGCACACAGCCGCCATCAAGATCAGACAGGGATGTCTGACTGGCGGTGCTTTGCACCTTGCTGAAGAAACTCCGCGGGCTACTAAACCCGATCACTGGAAATCAGTGACCCGAATCAAGTTACCGAGGGGCCTCCAAGCGCACAAGCCGGCGGATTCTGGCGTACCGGTAGGCAGCGGCGCAAGCCGTTGTAGGCCTGGGGAAGTAACGCCGGGTGTCCGTAAACAGGCGCGTTTAAGCGCGCTGCCCAAGGCCGGAAACCCCTGTGGTGAGGGAGCTTGCTCCCGTTGGCCTGTGCAGCAGGCCTATCTTTTCATCGGGGCCGCTGCGCGCCCCAGCGGGAGCATGCTCCCTCGCCACAGGATCACTTGTTGTGGTCGATGTCGAGTTTGGAAAACGTCACCTGCCCGCCCTCGCTGGTGTAGCCGGTGTTGTCCTGCACATACACCCCGGCCTTGAAGTACAGCGGCTTGTTGCGCCAGGTCGCGCTGATCTGTGAATCCCACTGATAGCCCGCCGCACTCACGCCGAGGGCGCCGCCGGGGCTGAGGTGGATGAGGTAGTTGAACTCGCGATCCAGTTTGATCCCGGTGGCGAGGGTGATGACGCGGCTTTCGTCCTGGTCCGGGTGGGTGCGCAGTTTGATCACCAGGTTGCCGGTCTCGGTTTTGCTTTTGTACTGGTATTCGAGCTTGAGCATCGGCTTCTGGCTTTCGTAGGCGTGGATCTGGCCGATGACGATCTTGCCGGAACTGGGCACCTTGTTCACCGCCAGGGTCGCGCGCAGCAGGTTGTCGGCGTCGGGGTAGTACCAGTTGCGCAGGGTGCCGTTGCTGTAGGTTTCGCGCAGTTCGGTGCGCGGGTAGATGGCGTTCTCGGTCTTGGAGCCGGTGACCGGCGACCAGAAGAACAGCGTGCCGGTGTCGGAGTGGAAGTATTGGTCCTTGAAGCCGTTCACCAGTTTGGCGGTGTCGACGGTGTACGGCGGGTTGCCGACGGGAACGCTGAGGTTCCAGGTTGCGAGGTCGATCATGTCGGTGCTTCCGCTGATTTTCGCTGCACGCGCGTGCCAGAAGCTCTAGCCCGCGCCTTTCGGGGGCGGCCTTTATAAGCGTGGGGGCGGTTTTTGTTAACGCCCGCTCGGCGGATGATTGGCGCCAACATCCTGTCGAAGTGCCATCCTTCCCGGTTTCCGGGGGCTTCAGCGATGACCGTTAGTCGGCTACTCAAGCGTTTGCTCGGGTGATGGCCCTGTGATAGCTACTGCTTTTGCGGATCCCGGACTAGAGTGATGGCTCAGTAGGTGTACGGTTTTTCACCGGAATCCCGTCTGACGTCCCGACAAGAGAAGCAGCATGGAATGCGCGCAACCACAGCCAGGTGAAGGCAGCTCAGTCCTTTTGATCGTTGATGATTACCCTGAAAACCTGATCAGCATGCGGGCGTTGCTGCAACGCCAGGACTGGCAGGTGATGACGGCCGCCTCAGGCTTCGAGGCGCTGAACCTGTTGCTTGAGCACGACATCGACCTGGTGCTGCTGGATGTGCAGATGCCGGGCATGGACGGTTTCGAGGTCGCCCGGCTGATGCGCGGCAGCCAGCGCACGCGCCTGACGCCGATCATTTTCCTGACCGCCAACGAGCAGTCCCAGGATGCGGTGATCAAGGGCTACGCCAGCGGCGCGGTGGATTACCTGTTCAAGCCCTTCGACCCGCAGATCCTCAAGCCCAAGGTGCAGGCGTTGCTGGAGCACCAGCGCAACCGCCGGGCCCTGCAGCGCCTGAGTCAGGACCTGGAGATCGCCCGGGCGTTCAACGCTTCGGTGCTGGACAACGCGGCGGAGGGAATCCTGGTGCTGGCCGAGGACGGCTTGATCCGCTTCGCCAATCCGGCGATCTCCCGGCTGCTCAACGCACCCGTGCAGGAACTGCAAGGTCAGGAGTTTCTCGACTTCCTGCAAAAGCCTCACATTCCCTTGTGGGCCGATTCCGATTTCTACGTGAGCTACAAACGCGGCGAAACCCTGCGCCTGCACGACGCCCTGCTGCGCACCGCGCCGGGCCAGCAGGTGCCGGTGGCGCTGTCCTGCGCGCCGCTGCCCACCGAACAGCATGCGATGGTGGTGACGGTGCTGGACATGTCGGTGGTGCGCCACCTGCATCAGCAGCTGGAGTTCCAGGCCGTCACCGACCCGTTGACCGGGCTGCTCAACCGGCGCGGCTTCTACCAGACCGTGGAGAACCTGCTGCTGCGCGGCGAGCGCAGCGACAGCGCCTGGGTGCTGATGTACCTGGACCTCGACGGCTTCAAGCGGGTCAACGATTCCCTCGGTCATGATGCCGGCGACCGGGTGCTGCGCTGGGTGTCCGAGCAGTTGAAGGCGTGCCTGCGGCCGTTCGATATCCTGGCGCGGATGGGCGGGGACGAATTCACGGCGCTGCTGGATCTGGAGTTTCCCGAGCAGGCAGCGAAGATTGCGGAAAAACTCATCGAACGGGTGTCGATCTGTCAGCAGATCGAGGGCATGGACGTCACGTTGGGCGCCAGCATCGGCATCGCCACGTACCCGGATTGCGGCAACAGCGTCGACGGGTTGCTGCGCGCCTCGGACATCGCCATGTACGAGGCCAAGCGCGCCGGGCGTCAGCAGTACCGGTTCTACGACCCGGAGATGAACGGCCGGGCGCGCTCGCGGCTGATGCTGGAAGAGAGCGTGCGCACCGCCATCGAGAACCTCGATTTCAATCTGGTCTACCAGCCGCAAGTGGCGATCGCCGACGGGCGGATCCGCGGCTTCGAGGCGTTGCTGCGCTGGCACCACCCGAGCGCCGGCGACGTGCCGCCGGGGCTGTTCCTGCCGTTGCTGGAGGAAGCGCAACTGATCAGCCGCCTCGGCAGCTGGATCTACCACCACAGCGCCGGGCAGCGGAAGGCCTGGCAGGCGCAGTTCGATGAGGATCTGGTGCTGGGCGTGAGCCTGAGCAACACCCAGTTCGGCCTGCCGAACCTGGTCACCGAGTTGCGGCAGGTGCTGGAGCGTCATGGGCTGAAGCCTCGGCAGCTGGAGGTGGAAGTCACCGAAGAGGCGCTGACGGTCAATCCGGACGACACGCGCAAGCAACTGCGGCTGCTGCGTAATTTGGGGGTGCGGGTGGCGCTGGACGATTTCGGCTCCGGGGCGTGCTCCCTGGCGCACCTGCGCGACCTGGAGCTGGACACGCTCAAGCTGGATCGGCACCTGATCGCCCGATTGCCGGACTCGGCGCGGGACGCCTCGCTGGTGCGCAGCGTGCTCGAACTGTGCAGGGAGTACGGCCTGCTGGTGATCGCCGAGGGCGTCGAGACCCTGGCGCAGTACCGATGGCTGCAGGCCCATGGCTGCGAATACGTGCAAGGCTTCCTGGTGGCGCGGCCGATGGTCGCCGACGAGACCGTGCGCTTTGCCCAGCCGTTCGACTGGGGCGCGTTGGCCGGTTGAATTCGCTACACTGGCGGCCTTTCCATGAGCCCGTGCCGCCTGCCCCATGACTGCGTTGAAATACCTCCAGGCCTATCCCGTGCAACTGCAGGATCAGGTGCGCCAACTGATCGCCGACGGTCGCCTCGGCGACTACCTCGACCAACGCTACCCCGGCCGTCACGACGTGCAGAGCGACAAGGCCCTGTACGGCTACGCGCTGGAGCTGAAGCAGGAATACCTGCGCAATGCCCCGGCCATCGACAAGGTGCTGTTCGACAACCGCCTCGACCTGACCCACCGCGCCCTCGGCCTGCACACCACGGTGTCGCGGGTGCAGGGCGGCAAGCTCAAGGCCAAGAAGGAAATCCGCATCGCCTCGCTGTTCAAGGAGGCCGCGCCGCAGTTCCTGAAGATGATCGTGGTGCACGAACTGGCGCATTTCAAAGAGTCGGATCACAACAAGGCCTTCTACAAGCTGTGCGAGCACATGCTGCCGGGCTATCACCAGATCGAGTTCGACCTGCGGGTGTATCTCACTTGGCGGGACCTGCAGTAGCGATCAACTGACGCGACAAGGAGTGTGTGGATGGACGTGAGCAAGACCAAGAGCAGTTTCTACCGCCGTCTGTACGTGGCGTACCTGATCGACAGCGGCCTGGCCAGCAGCGTGCCGGCGCTGACCGACGCCACCGGCATGCCCCGGCGCACGGCCCAGGACACCATCGCGGCGCTGGCGGACCTGGACATCGTCTGTGAGTTCGAGCAGGAAGAGGGGGCGCGCAACCATGCCGGGCGCTACCGGATCCGCGAGTGGGGGGCGATCGACCGGGGGTGGATCGAGCGCAACCTGCGGCAGATCAAAGCGGTGCTGGAGTATCCCTGAAAGTTGCGGCGGGTGGGCTGAAGCCATCGTCAGCAGGCTGGCTTCCACGCGGGACCTGCAGGAGCCAGCCTGCTGGCGATGAAGCCCTCAAGCCCGGCGCATGCCGATGTGCGGAATGTCGTCTTCGAGGTATTCCTCGCCCGCCACGATGAACCCGTAACGCCCGTAATACCCTTGCAGGTGCGCCTGGGCCGACAGGTAGACCGGCACCTGCGGCCAATGCTTTTCGGCCTGCTTCAGCGCCTGTTCCATCATTTCGTGGCCCAGCCCCTTGCCGCGCCCTGACGGCGCGGTGAGCACCCGGCCGATCACCACGTCGCCCCCCTGGGACTGCGGGTCCAGCAGGCGCAGGTAGGCCACCAGTTCGTCGCCTTGCCAGCCCATCAGGTGGCAGGTGTCGCCTTCCAGGTCCTGGCCGTCGGGATCCAGGTAGGCGCAGCGCTGTTCGACCACGAACACTTCCGAGCGCAGCTTCAGGATGGCGTACAGCTGCTCTTTGCCCAGATCGCTGTGATGTTTGCAGACCCACTCGATTGTCATTGTCCGATTCCTTGATTGGCGTCGCCCGATACTAAGCGCCGGGCCGGAATCTGTCTGCATGGCGCATAAATCTGTGACAAAGACCAAAATGCCATCATTCCGTTCTCGCGGTTCCGGGTTCTTTGTGTAATCTGCTGGTAAGCGCTGTGCACTGGCTGCAATGAGCTAATGTTAGGGCCTGGGATGCGCGTCCACAGGCCTTGGGGTTTTGACTGAAAACACGTCGGGCAGCCCGCCCGCTAAGGATTTTCAAGCATGCCGCGATTGCATCGAGCCTTTGCTTTGATCGGATTGCTGTTGCTGGGCCAAAGCGCTGCCGCGGAGAAGCTGCGCCTGGTGTTCGACGTCTGGCCGCCGTTCACCGACGAAACGCTGGCCAACGGCGGACTGGCCACGGACATCGTCAGCACGGCCCTGTCCCGGGCCGGGTATGCCAGCAGCTATGAACAGGTGCCGTGGGCGCGGGCCTTGCTCGGCATCGGCGAAGGCCGTTACGACGTGCTGGTCAACGCCTGGTACAACGACGAGCGGACCAGGCTGGGGCAGTTCTCCGGCGAGTACCTGCTCAACCGCGTGCGCTTCCTCAAGCGCAAGGACGTGCCGCTGGAATACAACAGCCTGGAGGAACTGCACACCTACCCGATCGCGGTGGTGCGCGGTTACGCCTATTCGGCGCCGTTCGATGCCGACACGGCGTTGCAGAAAGTCCCGGTGCACAACTTCGCCATGGCCGTACGCATGCTGGCGGCGGACCGGGTCAAGCTGACGCTGGAGGACGAGTACGTCGCCCGCTACTACCTCGCCCGGGAAACGCCGAAGGTGCGCAACGCCGTGGAGTTCCTGCCCAAGCCCTTGAGCGAGAACAGCCTGCACATCCTGGTGAGCCTGAAGAACCCGCAGCACGAGCAGATCGTGGCCGGATTCGACCGTGAGATCGCAGCGATGAAGGCCGACGGCAGCTACGACAAACTGCTCAGGCAGCATGGGCTTTAGCCGCAAGCCGCAAGCTTCAAGCAAATTACGGATCGATGCTTCCGCTTGCCGCTTGCCGCTTGCCGCTTGAAGCTTGAAGCTTGAAGCTTCAGACCTCCTTGATCAGATGCGCCGCCAAGGTCCGCAACGGCCCCAGCTGACGGCAGATCAGCGCCAGTTGCGTCTGCACCAGCCGTTGTCCTTCATCGATCTCGTCCGGCATCTGCTCCAGTTCATTGGCCAGCGCTTCTTCCTCGTCGCTCTGGATGGCGATCGGCTGTTTGCTCGCCAGGCCCTGGGCGATTTCGTCGATGCTGGCCGCCAGGCTGACGCCGGCGCCGTCGATCAGGTGTTCGCGCACGTCCGCCGGCAAGCGGGTCTCCCGGTGTGCGCCCAGGCCCGACAGGTAGCTGAGCAGGGTGTGGGACAGCACCAGGAAGCGGAACCCGACGTCGGCCTCCTTTCGGAAATGCCCAGGCTCCATGAGCATGTTCGCCAGGGTGGTGGACAGCGCCGCGTCGGCGTTGTGCGCGTTGCGCCGGGCCAGCCGGTAGGCGAGGTCGTCGCTCTTGCCGGCGGCGTACTGCTGCATGATCTGGCGCAGGTAGACGCTGTTGCAGGTCAGGGTGTTGGCCAGCACTTTGTTCAGGCGCCGGCCCTGCCAGTCCGGCAGGAACAGGAACACCGCCAGGCCCGCGATCAGGCTGCCCAGCAGGGTGTCGAGCAGGCGCGGGACGAACAGGCCGTAGCCGTCGCCCACCTGGTTGAAGCAGAACAGCACCATGATGGTGATCGCGGCGGTCGCCACCGTGTAGCGCGTGGTGCGGTTGGTGAAGAACACCACGCCGGCGGCGATGGCGAAGCACGACTGCACCAGCGGGCTGGGGAACAGGTCGAACAGCGCCCAGGCCACGGTCAGGCCGATGGCGGTGCCGAAGATCCGCTGGCCGAGCTTGCGCCGCGTGGCGCCGTAGTTCGGCTGGCAGACGAACAGCGTGGTGAGGATGATCCAGTAGCCCTGCGAAGGGTGGATCAGGTGCACCATGCCGTAGCCGATGCTCAAGGCCAGCGGCAGGCGCAGGGCGTGGCGGAACAGCAGCGAGGTCGGCGTCAGTTGCGTGCGCAGGCGTGTCCACACGTCCTTGAGGTTGCGCGGCGAGCGGTCGAGCAGGCTGCTGTCGGTGGCGTCGGCCAGGGCGTCGGGGTTGCTGGCGTCGCTGAGCAGGCGGTCGAGGGTGCCGAGGTTGGCCGCCAGCGCCCGCAGCGAACGCAGCAGGCCGCGCCAGGCCGGGTTGCTTTGGATGCGCAGATGTTCGAGGGAGGCGTGCAGGTCGCCCAGGGCTTCGGCGAAGCTGGCGTCGTAGGTGAACGGCTGGCGCATCTGGATCGATTCGGCCAGCGCCCGGCAGGCCTTGCCTTGCTGGCGCAGCAGGCGCTGGCAGCGGAACAGCACGTCGCTGTGGAAGAACGCTTCGGCCAGGGCGTTGTACGGGTAGTGCGAGGAACTGGCGCGCTCGTGGATGTCCTGGGCCAGGAAGTACAGCTTCAGGTAGCGGCTGACCTTGGAGCCTGGGCGACCGTTGCCGACGCGGTGCAGGATGATTTCCTTGGCGGTGTTGAGCGCCGCCACCACCCGGCCGTTCTGCTGCGCCAGTTCCAGGCGTCGGGCCTCGACGTCCAGCTGGCGGATCGGCTCGAACAGCGAGGCCTTGAGCTTGAGGTAATAGCCCAGCTCGCGGAACAGCCGCGCCAGGCTCTGCTGCACCGGCTGGTTGGAGAACATCGCCTGCCACAGCACCGACAGCAGCCCGTACCACGCGGCGCCGGCCACCAGCAGCATCGGTTCGTGCCAGAAGTCGCTGACCGCGCCGCCGCGCTGGTCGACGCCGATCATCGTGTACACCGACAGGATCAACGTCGCCGAGGCGATCGCGCCGTAGCGCTCGCCCAAGGCGCCGAGCATGGTCAGGCCGAAACTGGCCAGCGCCAATGCGATGACGAACACGACGGGGTAGGGGAACAGCAGCTCCACCGACAGGGCGGCGATGCTGAAGCACACCAGCGTCACCGCCAGCGCGTTGAGGCGGCCTTGCCAGCTGTCGTCGGTCTCGGCCAGGGCGCTGGCGATGATCCCCAGGAACAGCGGGATCAGCAGCCCCATTTCATCCTGGAACCAGCACAGCGCCATGCTGCCGGTCAGGGCGATGAACACCCGCACGCTGTAGCTGAACTTGTCCAGCGCCCACAGGCGCCGCAAAGACTGACGAAACGAGGTCGAGGACATGAAATGCGAAGGCCTTCCGAGGCGATGCCGCTAAAGTGAGCCAGTAATGACGCCGACGCAATGGCGCCGATCACATCGGACAGCAAAAAGTGTTCCTCATCGCCTCAAGCAAAACGAAAGTGGGAGCGAGCCTGCTCGCGAAAGCGGTGTGTCATTCAGCATGAGTGCCGAATGCCAGACCGTCTTCGCGAGCAGGCTCGCTCCCACAGTTTTGATTTGCGGCGGATCAGACGTACTGTGCGGCCGCGTATCCGGAAGCCCAGGCCCACTGGAAGTTGAAGCCGCCCAGGTGCCCGGTGACGTCGAGCACTTCGCCGACGAAGTACAGGCCGGGGCTTTTCAGCGATTCCATGGTCTTGGACGACACTTCCCGGGTGTCCACGCCGCCGAGGGTCACTTCGGCGGTGCGGTAGCCCTCGGTGCCCGCCGGCACGACCTTCCAGCTGCCGAGCTTGTCGGCGATGTCCGCCAGTTCCGCGTGGGTGTATTGCTTCATCGGCTTGGAGGCGAACCAGCTGTCCGCCAGCAGGTTGGCCATCTTCTTGGTGAAGAGTTCCCCCAGCAGGGTCTTCAGCTCGCTGTTCGGGCGTTCGGCCTGCTGCTGTTGCAGCCAGCCGGCGGCGTCGTGGTCCGGCAGCAGGTTGATCTCCACCGTGTCGCCGGACTCCCAGAACGACGAGATCTGCAGGATCGCCGGGCCGCTGAGGCCGCGGTGGGTGAACAGAATGTTCTCGCGAAAGCTCTGGCCGTTGCAGCTGACCAGGCAATCGACCGATGTGCCCGACAGTTCGCCGCACAGGTCCTTGAGCTGGTCGGTGATGGTGAACGGCACCAGCCCGGCGCGGGTCGGCAGCAGTGCGTGGCCGAACTGTTTCGCCACCTGATAGCCGAAGCCGGTGGCGCCCAGGGTCGGGATCGACAGGCCGCCGGTGGCGATCACCAGCGACTGGCACTGGACCTGGCCGAGGGTGGTGTCGAGCAGGTAGCCGCCTTCGGTCTTTTCGATGGTCTGGATCGAGGTGTCCAGGCGCAGCTCTACGCCCGCCTGGTCGCACTCGTCGAGGAGCATGCCGAGGATGTCGCTGGACTTGTTGTCGCAGAACAGCTGGCCGAGTTTCTTCTCGTGGTACGGCACGCCGTGCTTGGCGACCAGGCCGATGAAGTCCCACTGGGTGTAGCGGGCCAGGGCGGATTTGCAGAAGTGCGGGTTCTGCGACAGGAAATTGCCAGGTTCCGTGTACATGTTGGTGAAGTTGCAGCGCCCGCCGCCCGACATCAGGATTTTCTTGCCGGCCTTGTTCGCGTGGTCGAGCAGCAGCACCTGGCGCCCGCGCCCGGCGGCGGTCAGGGCACACATCAAACCGGCGGCGCCGGCGCCAATGATCACGACTTCGGTAGAGCGCAAAACGGTGTCCTCACACAAATTTCAAAATCACCGGAACCCCCTGTAGGAGCGAGCCTGCTCGCGATGAGGCCGGCCCATTCGACAGGGTTGTCGGTTGACCGTCCGCCATCGCGGGCAGGCTCGCTCCCACAGGGGATCTTCCAGGGGCGGAAGATCGCTTACAGGATCCGCACCCGCAGCGAGCGGCCCTTGATCTTGCCGCTGTTGAGCCGCGCCAGGGCTTGCTTGGCGATGCCGCGCTCCACCGCCACGTAGGCCTGGAAGTCGAAGATCGCGATCTTGCCCACCTGCGCGCCGGGGATGCCTGCGTCGCCGGTGAGGGCGCCGAGGATGTCGCCCGGGCGCACCTTGTCCTTGCGCCCGGCGGCGATGCACAGGGTGCTCATGGCCGGCAGCAGCGGGCCGCCGCCCTGGGACTTGAGGTTGTCCACCTGATCCCAGTTCAGCGGGGCCTTCTGGCGTTCTTCGATGGCCCGTGCGCGGTGCGCTTCCGACGGCGCCACCAGGCTGACCGCGATGCCTTTCTCGCCGGCCCGGCCGGTGCGGCCGACGCGGTGGATGTGGACTTCGGAGTCGCGGGCCAGCTCGACGTTGATCACCATGTCCAGCGCATCGATGTCCAGGCCGCGGGCGGCGACGTCGGTGGCCACCAGCACCGAGGTGCTGCGGTTGGCGAACATCGCCAGCACCTGGTCGCGGTCGCGCTGCTCCAGGTCGCCGTGCAGGCCGACGGCCGAGATGCCCTTGGCGGTCAGGTGGTCAACGGTCTCCTGCACCTGCTGCTTGGTGAAGCAGAACGCCACGCAGGAGGCCGGGCGGAAATGGCCGAGCACCTTGGTCACTGCGCTCAGGCGCTCTTCGGGGGCGATCTCGTAGAAGCGCTGCTCGATCTGGCTGTCGTCGTGCAGGGCCTCGACCTTCACCTGCTGCGGATCGCGCATGAAGTTCGACGCCAGCTGCTTGATGCCCGCCGGGTACGTGGCGGAGAACAGCAGGGTCTGGCGGCGCGCCGGGGTCTGGCCGAGGATGTCTTCGATGGCGTCGTAGAAGCCCATGTCGAGCATGCGGTCGGCTTCGTCCAGCACCAGGGTGTTGAGGCCGTCGAGCACCAGGGTGCCCTTGCTCAGGTGTTGCTGGATGCGCCCCGGCGTGCCGACGATGATGTGCGCGCCGTGCTCCAGCGAAGCGATCTGCGGGCCGAAGGGCACGCCGCCGCAGAGGGTCAACACTTTGATGTTGTCTTCGGCGCGGGCCAGGCGGCGGATTTCCTTGGCCACCTGGTCGGCCAGCTCGCGGGTCGGGCACATCACCAGCGCCTGGCAGCCGAAGTAGCGCGGGTTGATCGGGTTCAGCAGGCCGATGCCGAACGCGGCGGTCTTGCCGCTGCCGGTCTTGGCCTGGGCGATCAGGTCCAGCCCCTTGAGGATCACCGGCAAGCTCTGCGCCTGGATCGGCGTCATCTGGGCGTAACCGAGGGAGTCGAGGTTAGCCAGCATGGCGGCGGACAGCGGCAAAGTGTTGAAAGCGGTGGCGATGGTGGTCACGGGACGGGCCTGCAAAACAAAATGTCGCGCAGTGTACCAGCACCGTGCCACTTTCCTCGAAAGTTCTGGACGAACAGCGGTCAATGTTCGATGTGCTGCTCCGTGCTGCGTACGCGCCGCCCGTCATCCTTCGACAGTTGCGAGAAGATCGTGGCCGCCAGCATCGCCATCACGCCCACCGTCACGAACGTCAGCTGGAACGCGCCCAGGACGGTATCGACGCCGTCGTTGCCGATCTGCGCGGTGAACCCGCCCAGCAGCGCGCCGGCGCAGGCCACGCCCAGGCTCAGCGACAGTTGCGCCACCACCGACAGCAGGCTGTTGCCGCTGCTGGCGCTGGCGTCGTCGAGGTCGATCAGGGTCACGGTGTTCATGGCAGTGAACTGCAACGAGTTGATCGCCCCCAAGATCGCCAGCAGGCACAGCAACAGCCAGTACGGCGTCTGCTCGCTGACCAGGCCCATGCTCGCTAGCATGATCCCCAGCGCCAGGGTGTTGCCGGTGAGCACGATGCGGTAGCCCAGGCGTTCGATCAGCGGCCGCGCCACCCACTTGGCGACCATCGCCGCAGCGGCCAGCGGCAGCATGCTCATCCCGGCCTGGGACGGCGAATAGCCCAGCGCCACCTGCAGCAGCAGCGGCACCAGGAACGGCAGGGCGCCGCTGCCCAGGCGAGCGAACAGGTTGCCGAGGATGCCGACGGCGAAGGTGCGGGTCTTGAACAGCGACGGCGCGAACAGCGGATTGTCGATGTGCCCGGCGCGCAGCCAGTACGCCGCCAGGCACGCCAGCCCGGCGAACAGCAGCAGCATCACGCGCAGGTGCGGCAGGTGCAGTTCGCCCAGGCCTTCCATGGCGATGGTGATCAGGATCATCGCCGCGCCGAACAGCACGAAACCGGTGCTGTCGAAGCGCGTGCGCTCGCTGCCGCGCAGGTCGGGGATGAACTTCCACACCGCGTAGCAGCCGATGACGCCCACCGGCAGGTTGATCAGGAAGATCCAGTGCCACGTCAGGTACTCCACCATCCAGCCGCCCATGGTCGGGCCGATCAGCGGGCCGAGCAGGCCGGGGATGGTGATGAAGCCCATGATCCGCACCAGCTCGGAGCGCGGGTAGGCGCGCAGCACCACCAGCCGTCCGACCGGCAGCATCAGCGCGCCGCCCAGGCCCTGGATCACCCGGGCGCCCACCAGCATGCTCAGGCTGCCCGACAGCGCGCAGAGCAGCGAGCCGAGGCTGAACAGCAGAATGGCGCCGAAGAAGATCTTCTTGGTGCCGAAGCGGTCGGCGATCCAGCCCGAGGCCGGGATCAGCAGCGCCACGGTGAGCATGTAGGCGATGACCACGCCCTGCATGCGCAGCGGGTCTTCGGCCAGGTCACGGGCCATGGCCGGCAGGGCAGTGTTGAGGATGGTCCCGTCGAGGGACTGCATGAAGAAAGCGATGGCCACGACCCACGGCAACCAGCGGGCGGTGATGGCGTCAAGCGGCGTGCGGTCGGGCATGGAACCTCTTGCGGTTGTGGGGTCGGGCGCTTTTTGCGGCGAGGGAGCTTGCTCCCTCGCCACGGTCGATGCGTGTCGCTACAACGTCAAAGTGAGCTTGCTGACCAGCGCCCCCGGCAGCAGCGCCGAAGACGTGTTGCGCTGGCTGTAGGTGCTGGCCGACAGCAGCAGTTCCCGTTCGGCGGTCAGGGCTTCCAGCTGCGAACCCAGCAGGCTGTAGGCGCTGTCGTCGAACCGCATGGTGCTGACCGGCGCCTGGATCTGGCCGTCCTCGACCCAGAAGGTCGCGAAACGGGTCATGCCGGTCAGGCGCGCCGCCGGTTGGTCCGAGTAGTTCAGGTACCACAGGTTGCTGATGTACAGCCCGGTGCCCAACTGCTTGAGGATCTCGTCCCGGGGCAGTTGGCCTGCGGCCATGTTCAGCGCGCTCGGCGCTTCGCCGCCGCCGGCGCCGTTGGCGGCGAGTCCGTATTCGGCGGCGCTGCGCGAACCCACCAGGCGGTCGCCGGCCTTGCCTTCGACGATCAGGCGCAGGTCGCTGCGCGGATAGCCTTCACCGGAAAACGCCGGGCTCAACGAACCGCTGACCTGCTCGTCGACGCAGACCAGCGGGCTGAAGGCCTGATCGCCGGCATACAGCTTTTGCAGCGGGCTGCTCTTGCTGGCGATCGACTGGGCCGAGAATCCGCCCCAGCTCAGCATGCCCATGATTTCCTCCAGCGCCGCCGGCGCCAGGTAGGCCCGGTACTGCCCCGGCGCCAGGGTGCGCAGCGGCCGGCCGAGGAACTCCAGTTGCTCGCGGGCCTGGGCGAAGCGCTGGGCGAAGCCTTCGCGGCTCCAGTCGTGGCCGGCGTAGCTGGCCTTCACGGCCTGGCCGTTGTCGTGGAACAGGCTGAAGTCGAAGTTGAAGCTGTTGGCCTGGTGCCAGCCGAACGCCCCCGAGGAGCTGGCGAAGCCGCGGCTGATCGGCCCGGCGGCATAGAAGCCCACCAGGTCCAGGCCGGCGGCGGCTTCGGTGATCTGCGCCACCACGTCTTCGGTGTCCGGCAGCGGATGTTCCTGCACGCTCTGGCTCTGCCAGCGGTTGTGGTTGAGCAGCAGGTACGGATCCTGCGGCAGCAGCGGCACGGTCTCGCGCAGTTGCTGCAGGCCCTCGGCCAGGCGTTGCAGGTCGGTTTCCGGCTCGCCGGACAGGGTGATCTGCAAGTCCGCATGGCGGCCGTCGTCGATCAGCTTCAGCCCGACGTTGGCCTGCTGCACCTGCCCGGCCTGACGCACCTTGGCGTGGTTGAAGCGCACGAACGCCGAGGATTCGGCCGCGTAGCTGAGGGTGAACTGTTCCGGTTCGCGCACGGCGTCATGCAGCCAGTCGACCAGCGCCTTGAAGGCGGCGCTCCCGTTCCTGGAAATACTCATCAGGCGTCTCCCCCAAACACATCAACGTTGCTGAATACGCAGGCCGGCGAGGCGTGGCCGACGCGGATCACCTGGTTCGGCTCGCCCTTGCCGCAGTTGGGCGTGCCCAGCACGCGGGCGGTGCCGGCGTCGCCGACGGCGCGCAGGCTTTTCCAGAAGTGCGCGGAGATGCCCCGGTAGTTCGGGTTCTTCACCACGCCCTTGAGTTCGCCGTTCTCGATCAGTTGGCCCCACTCGCAGCCGAACTGGAATTTGTTGCGGGCATCGTCGATCGACCATGAGCGGTTGGTGCTCATCAGGATGCCGTGCTCGATGCCGTTGATCATTTGCGCCAGCGACTGGTCGCCCGGCTCGATGTTGAGGTTGGCCATGCGGTCGATCGGCGGGCGGTTCCAGCCGCAGGCGCGGCTGTTGGCGACGCCGTCGAGGCCGGCGCGGAACTGCGACAGCGCCCCGCCCAGCGGCCGCACCAGCAGGCCTTCGCGGATCAGGAACTGCTTGCTGGCGGCGCTGCCGTCATCGTCGTGGCCGTAGCTGGCCAGCTCTTCGGGGATGTCCGGGTCGAAGGTCACGTTGAGCAGCTTCGAACCGTACTGCAGGGTGCCGAAATCGGCGGCGGTGACGAAGCTGGTGCCGGCGTAGTTGCGTTCGTCGCCGAGGATCCGGTCCAGCTCCAGCGGGTGGCCGATGGACTCGTGGATCTGCAGCATCATCTGGTCGGGCATCAGCAAAAGGTCGCGGGGCCCTTGCGGGGCGTTCGGCGCCAGCAGCAGTTGCAATGCCTGGTCGGCCACTTGCGGGCCTGCGCCGATCAGGCCGCAGCGGCGGACCACGTCCATGCCGCCCTGCTGGCCGAAGTTTTCGCGGCCCAGGCTGCGGGTCTGGCTGTCGTTGCCGTCGTAGGCGGTGACGTCCAGGCCCGGGTAGATGAAACGCTGGGCCTGGCGCAGCTCGGCGCCGGCGCTGCTCAGGTAGATCTGCTCGACATGGGTGATGCCCAGGCTCACTTCCCAGTTCACCAGGCGCTCATCCTTTGGCACCGAGGCGGACTCCGCGCCGAGCAGCTCGAAGCATTCGCTCAGGGACGGCAGGGGTTGGTCGAGGTGGGGCGAGAAGTAATCGGCGCGGTCGCCGGACACCGACTGCTCGCGCAGGTCGAGCAGGGCGTGGGGCTTGAGCCGCCGGGCTTGCTGTTCGGCGCGGTCGAGGGCGGCCTGCAGGCCCTGCTGCGACAGGTCGTTGGTGGCGGCGTAGGCCTCGACACCGTTGACCCGCACGGTGAGCATCGCGCCTTCGTCACGGCGCAGGCTCGGCGGCTCGGCGACGTTCTTGCGCACCGACAGGTACTGGCCGGACTCGCGCACATAGCGCAAGGAAAAGAATTCGGCACCCGTGCGCAGGGCAGCGAAGCGCTGCTTGAGCCGGGGGTGGAAATCGAACATTCGGGAACCTCCTTGTCATGGAGTTGCGGCGAAGCGGATTCGGCGGGGAGGGGTGACGCAATGGGGCGAGGCCTAGAGTAGGCCTGCGTGGGGGTAGGATCAAGTGAAGAGGGGGAGTAGGAAGGTTTACTGTACAGCGGGGAGATCGGGGTCGAATGTCAGGGCCTCATCGCTGGCGAGCCAGCTCCCACAGGTCTTTGGGTGAACACACAATGTGTGAACGACATAAGACTCTGTGGGAGCTGGCTTGCCAGCGATCAGCCGTGACGCGGTGCTACGGCTTACTGCGCAACAGCGCCCACTTCACGCAGCGGCTTGCCTTTGACCGGCGCATCGCCGGCCACGTAGTAGGCGGCCTTGCTGCGCGGCAGCGGCTGACGGCCACGGATCTTGTCGGCGATTTTCTCGGCCATCATGATCGTCGGCGCGTTCAGGTTGCCGGTGGTGATGATCGGCATGATCGAGGCGTCGACCACGCGCAGGCCCTGCATGCCGTGCACGCGACCCTGGCCGTCGACCACCGCCATGTCGTCGGTGCCCATCTTGCACGAGCAGGACGGGTGGAACGCGGTTTCGGCGTGCTCGCGGATGAACTTGTCCAGCTCTTCATCGGTTTGCACTTCGATGCCCGGGCTGATTTCGCGGCCGCGGAAGGCGTCCAGCGCAGGTTGCTGCATGATTTCGCGGGTCAGGCGGATGCCGTCGCGAAATTCCTGCCAGTCCTGCTCGGTGGCCATGTAGTTGAACAGGATGCTCGGGTGCTGGCGCGGATCCTTGGACTTGAGCTGGATGCGGCCGCGGCTCGGCGAGCGCATGGAACCCATGTGCGCCTGGAAGCCGTGCTCCTGCACGCCGTTGCTGCCGTTGTAATTGATCGCCACCGGCAGGAAGTGGTACTGGATGTTCGGCCAGGCGAACTCAGGACGGGTGCGGATGAAGCCGCCGGCCTCGAACTGGTTGCTGGCGCCGATGCCGGTGCCGTTGAACAGCCACTCGGCACCGATGGCCGGCTGGTTGTGCCACAGCAGCGACGGGTACAGGGACACCGGCTGGGTGCAGGCGAACTGCAGGTACAGCTCCAGGTGGTCCTGCAGGTTTTCGCCGACGCCCGGCAGGTCGTGGACCACCGGAATGTCGAGGCTTTCCAGCAGCTTCGCAGGGCCTACGCCGGAACGCTGCAGCAGTTGCGGCGAGGCGATGGCGCCGGAGCAGACGATGACTTCCTTGCGCGCCTTGGCTTCGACGCGCTCTTCGGCGGAGCCGACCAGGTAACGCACGCCGACCGCACGCTTGCCTTCGAACAGCACTTTGTCGGTCAGGGCGTGGGTGACGATGGTCAGGGTCGAGCGCTTCTTGGCGGTGTCCAGGTAGCCGCGGGCGGTGGAAGACCGGCGGCCTTTCGGCGTCACGGTGCGGTCCATCGGGCCGAAGCCTTCCTGCTGGTAGCCGTTCAGGTCTTCGGTGCGCGGGTAGCCGGCCTGCACGCCGGCTTCGACCATGGCGTGGAACAGCGGGTTGTTGCCGGCCTTCGGCGTGGTCACGCTGACCGGGCCTTCGCCGCCGTGGTAGTCGTTCGGGCCGATGTCGCGGGTTTCCGCCTTGCGGAAATACGGCAGGCAGTCCAGGTAGGACCAGTCCTCAAGGCCTGGCAATTGCGCCCAGCCGTCGTAGTCCATCGCGTTGCCGCGGATGTAGCACATGCCGTTGATCAGCGACGAGCCGCCCAGGCCCTTGCCGCGGCCGCATTCCATCCGGCGGCCGTCCATGAACGGCTCGGGATCGGTTTCGTAGGCCCAGTTGTAGCGGCGGCCCTGCAGCGGGAAGGCCAGCGCGGCCGGCATCTGGGTACGGAAGTCGAGACGGTAGTCCGGGCCGCCGGCTTCGAGCAGCAGGACGGTGACGCCTTCGTCTTCGGTCAGGCGGGTGGCCAGGGTGTTACCGGCCGAACCGGCACCGACGATGATGTAATCGAATACTTGGGACATAGGTCCTCCTTTAGAGCTGCAAGCTCTGAGCTTCAAGCTGCAAGAAAAAGCAGCGAGCGGTATTTCCGGGGAGAAGCGGCAAACACAAACTGCTTTTACTTGCAGCTTGAGGCTTGCCGCTTGAGGCTCATCAGAAGACTGATGCGTAATCGCCCAGCTCGACCTGTACCGATTTGATGCGCGTGTAGTTGGTCAGCGAGCTGATGCCGTTCTCGCGGCCGACGCCCGACTGCTTGTAGCCGCCGACCGGCATCTTCGCGTCGGATTCGCCCCAGGCGTTGATCCAGCAGATGCCCGCTTCCAGCTGATGAATCACGCGGTGGGCGCGGTTCAGGTCGCGGGTGACGATGCCGGCGGCCAGGCCGAAGTCGGTGTCGTTGGCGCGGCGGATCACTTCTTCTTCGGTTTCGTAGGTCAGGATCGCCATGACCGGGCCGAAGATCTCTTCGCGCACGATGGTCATGTCGTCGGTGCAGTCGGTGAACACGGTCGGTGCCACGAAGGCGCCCTTGGCGAATTCGCCGTCGGTCATGCGCTCGCCGCCGCACAGCACGCGTGCGCCTTCTTCCTTGCCCTTGGCGATGTAGCCCAGCACGCTTTCCATGTGGGCGAAGCTGACCAGCGGGCCGAAGTTGGTGTTTTCGTCTTCAGGGTTGCCGACGCGGATGCGGGCCACGCGCTCGACGATCTTGGCTTCGAAGGCCGCTTTCAGGTGGCTCGGCACGAACACGCGGGTGCCGTTGGTGCAGACCTGACCGGAGCTGTAGAAGTTGGCCATCATGGCGGTGTCGGCGGCGCGGTCCAGGTCGGCGTCGTCGCAGATGATCAGCGGGGACTTGCCGCCCAGTTCCATGGTCACGTCCTTCAGGGACGAGGCCGAGGCGCTGGCCATGACTTTCTTGCCGGTGTCGGTGCCGCCGGTGAAGGAGACTTTCTCGATGCGCGGGTGCTCGGTCAGCCAGGTGCCGACTTCGCGGCCGCTGCCGGTCAGGACGTTGAACACGCCGTTCGGCAGGCCGGCTTCGGTGTAGATCTCGGCCAGTTTCAGGGTGGTCAGCGAGGTGACTTCGCTCGGCTTGAAGATCATCGCGTTGCCGGCGGCCAGGGCCGGGGCCGATTTCCACAGGGCGATCTGGATCGGGTAGTTCCACGCGCCGATGCCGGCGACCACGCCCAGCGGCTCGCGGCGGGTGTAGACGAAGGAGGTGTCGCGCAGCGGGATCTGCTCGCCTTCGATGGCCGGCACCAGGCCTGCGTAGTATTCCAGCACGTCGGCGCCGGTGACGATGTCGACGTACTTGGTTTCGGAGTAGGCCTTGCCGGTGTCCAGGGTTTCCAGCGCGGCCAGCTCATCGTTGCGCTCGCGCAGGATGTCGACGGCGCGGCGCAGGATGCGCGAACGCTCCATGGCGGTCATCGAGGCCCAGATCTTCTGGCCCTTTTCGGCGCTGACCACAGCGCGCTCCACGTCTTCCTTGGTGGCGCGCTGCACGTGGGCGAGGACTTCGCCGTTAGCCGGGTTGATGGCTTCGAAGGTGGCATCGCTGCCGGCGTCGGAGTACGCGCCATCGATGTAGAGTTTTTGCAGTTCGAAACGGGCCATAAAGTCCTCGCAAGTGCATAAGTGGTTGGCTGCCGCCATGACGGCGGTTCAGGGGCCGAGCGTTTTCTGTGTGCTCTGGCTCGCCTGCTTGGCCAGTTGGAAGTCCATGTATTCGTAAGCGATCCGTTGCGCCTGCTCGGTGTCGAAAGCGTCTCCCGACAGCGCGCCGCGCAACCACAAGCCGTCGATCAACGCTGCCAGCCCGCGTGCGGCGTTGCGCGCCTCTTCGAGCGGCAACACGCGGCGGAACTCGCAGCACAGGTTGGAATACAGACGGTGATCGTTGATCCGCTGCAACCTGTGCAAAGACGGCTGGTGCATGCTGGTGGCCCAGAAGGCCAGCCAGGTTTTCATTGCCGGGCCATTGACCTGGCTGGCGTCGAAGTTGCCTTCGATGATCACCTGCAGATGAGCCCGGGGGCTGTTGTCTGCCAGCGCCTGACGGCGCGCGGTGACGCTCTCGCTGAGGGCGGTCATCAGATACCGCATCGTGGCGGCGATCAGGCCGTTCTTGTCCTGAAAGTAGTGACTGATGATGCCGTTCGAGACACCGGCCAAACGGGCGATCAGCGCAATGCTGGCGTCCCCCATCCCGACCTGGTCGACGGCCTGCAATGTGGCTTCGATCAGTTGTTGGCGGCGGATGGGTTGCATACCGACCTTGGGCATCTTGCACATCTCCTTAGGCCTTCCGGCAGCCGCGCAACGGCTGTCGGATCGAGGGCCAGTCTATTTTGTTTTGATTGAACGTTCAATCAACAAAGAATAAGATCTGCGACAAATCGTCGCTGCCTACAGGTTTTTCCTACGTGTAAATGGCGATAAACCGACATCCGAAAATGCTCGAAACCTGCGTGGGGCAAGGCGCGGTTCGGCGTTCGATGGACGTGTTGAATGGGCAAGACGCTTGCGGCCAGGTTTCGGATGAACGTCCGGATCGTGGTCACGACGGCGATTCGCGGTGCCATCTCTGCAGGTTCGGGCTTTTTTCGGGGTGTCTTTATATCACCCGCCGGTCGGCTGCCAACTAACCGATTGGTCGGGTTCCGTGTTGCCTTGTGTTCTTCTCTCGCACTGCCTGGAGCATTTGTGCCATGAGTTCTGCCTCGCTAATAAAGACCCCGCCCGAGAAGGTGACGGTCAACGGTTGGGTGTTCTACACCTCGACCGCGCTGATCCTGCTGTTGACCGCCATCCTGATCGCCGCCCCGCAAGAGGCGGGCAGGATGCTCGGTGTGGCCCAGGCCTGGCTGTCCCGCAGCTTCGGCTGGTACTACATGGTGGTGATCGCCGCCTATCTGGTGTTCGTGGTGGGGCTGGCTTTTTCGTCCTACGGCAAGCTCAAGCTGGGCAGCAAGGACGATACCCCAGACTTCAGCTACGGCGCCTGGGCGGGCATGCTGTTTTCGTCGGGCATCGGCATCTCGCTGCTGTACTTCGGCGCCTCCGAGCCGCTGGACCACTACTTCAACCCGCCGGAGGGCGCTTCGGCCACCAACCTGGCCGCGCGTCAGGCGGTGCAGCTGACGTTCCTGCACTGGGGCCTGCACGGCTGGGCGATCTATGCCCTGGTCGGCCTGGCCGTGGCGTACTTCGCTTACCGTCACAACCAGCCGCTGGCCTTGCGTTCGGCGCTGTACCCGCTGGTCGGCGAGCGTTGGGTCAAGGGCGGCGCCGGTCACGCGGTGGACGGCTTCGGCATGTTCGTGACCCTGCTGGGCCTGGTGACCAACCTGGGCATCGGTTCGCTGCAAGTGGCGTCGGGCCTGGAAAACCTGTTCGGCATGGAGCACAGCAACACCAACCTGCTGATCGTGATCATCGTGATGAGCACCGTGGCGACCATCGCTGCCGTGTCCGGTGTGGAGAACGGCATTCGCCGCCTGTCCAACCTCAACATCATGCTGTTCAGCGGCCTGCTGATCTTCGTGCTGCTGTTCGGCCCGACCCTGCACCTGCTCAACGGCTTCGTGCAGAACATCGGCGACTACCTCAACGGCGTGGTGCTCAAGACCTTCGACCTCTATGTGTATGAAGGCGACAACGCCAAGTCCGACCGCTGGCTGGGCCTGTGGACCCTGTTCTACTGGGCCTGGTGGATCTCCTGGGCGCCATTCGTGGGCATGTTCATCGCGCGTATCTCCCGTGGCCGCACCGTGCGTGAGCTGGTGGCCGGCGTGCTGTTGATTCCGCTGGGCTTCACCCTGGCGTGGCTGTCGATCTTCGGCAACTCGGCGCTGGACCTGGTGATGAACCAGGGCGCGGTGGAATTGGGCAAGACGGCGCTGGAACAGCCGTCGATGGCGATCTATCAGTTGCTTGAGCATTACCCGGCGTCGAAGGTCGTGATCGGTGTGTCGATCTTCGTCGGCTTCGTGCTGTTCCTGACCCCGGCCGACTCCGGCGCGGTGATGATGGCCAACCTTTCGTGCAAGGGCGGCAACGTCGACGAAGACGCCCCGCACTGGCTGCGGATCTTCTGGTCGGTCGTGATCACCCTGGTGACCATCGGCCTGCTGTTCGCCGGCAACTTCGAAGCCATGCAGACCATGGTGGTGCTGGCCGGCCTGCCGTTCTCGGTGGTGCTGGTGTTCTTCATGTTCGGCCTGCACAAGGCAATGCGTTCGGACGTGCAGATCGAGCAGGAGCAAGCGGAGCTGGCGGCCCGTGGCCGTCGTGGCTTCAGCGAGCGCCTGACCCAGCTGGACCTGCAGCCGAGCCAGTCGGTGGTTCAGCGTTTCATGGACAAGCACGTCACCCCGGCGCTGGATGACGCCGCCGCGCAGCTGCGCGCCCAGGGCCTGGACGTGCAGACCCTGCTGGGCAAGTCCAAGCGTTGCATGGGCGTGCGCGTCGAGATGGAAGAGGGCAACCCTTTCGTCTACGAAGTGAGCCTGGACGGCTACCTGGCGACCCCGACCGAATCGGCCCAGTCCGACGAGGCGCGCCAGCGTTACTACCGTGCCGAGGTGTACCTGCACAACGGCAGCCAGGACTACGACCTGATGGGCTTCACCCAGGACCAGATCACGCGGGATGTGCTTGATCAGTTCGAAAGCCATCGGCAGTTGTTGGGCCGGGTGTATAGCTAAGCGGTAAGCAACAAGCGGTAAGCGGTAAGCGGGGCGGTGTTCCGTTCTGGGAGACCGCGCCGGCTTCATCGCCAGCAGGCTGGCTCCCACAGGGGAATGTGGGGCTGGCTTGTTGGGCAAGGAGGCTTAGGCCCTCACCGCAGAAGTGCAGAAACAAAGACGCCGCGATTGATTCGCGGCGTCTTTGCGTCTGGAGGTCATGCCTCTGCGAGCGATCCGACAAGCGCCCTCGCCACAGCCACATTCCCTGCACCAACAAAAACGCCGCGATGATTCGCGGCGTTTTCGTGTCTGTTGCCTTTACCCCAGGTTCTTGCCGAGCAGCGCGTGGTACAGCTCGCTGTCGCCGAGGATCCCCACCACGTGGTTGTTGTCGTGCAGCACCAGTTTGTTGCCGGTCTGGTAGCGGATCTGCAGCGCTTCGCGCATGCCGATGTTGGAGTCCACCAGGGTCGGGCGGCGGTCGAGGGCTTCCACGGCCTGGCCCGGCACCCAGTTCTGCAGGTCGAGGGCCGAGCCGTTCTTGCGTGCGCCCTTTATGGTGTTGCCTTCGGCCAGGTCCAGCCACGAGTCGCCGCCCGGATCCAGGCACACCGAACCGTTGATGCGCTTGCAGTTGTCCAGGGTGCGCATCAGGCTGCGGCCGCACAGCACGTTCAGTGGGTTGGTGTGGGCGACGAAGGTGCGCACGTAGTCGTCCGCCGGGTTCAGCACGATCTCCTCCGGCACGCTGTACTGGATGATCCGGCCGTCCTTCATGATCGCGATGCGGCTGCCCAGCTTCAGCGCCTCGTCGAGGTCGTGGCTGACGAACACGATGGTCTTGCTCAGCTTGCGCTGCAGTTCCAGCAGTTCGTCCTGCAGGCCCTGGCGGATCAGCGGGTCGAGGGCCGAGAACGGTTCGTCCATCAGCAGGATGTCGGCGTCCATCGCCAGCGCACGGGCCAGGCCGACCCGTTGCTGCATGCCGCCGGAGAGTTCGTCCGGCTTCTTGTTGCGCCACTGGGTCAGACCCACCAGCTCAAGCTTGTCGTCCACCAGCTTGCGCCGTTCCTTCTCCGGACGGCCCTGCATCTCCAGGCCGAAGCTGATGTTTTCGCGCACCGTCAGCCAGGGCATCAGGGCGAACTTCTGGAACACCATGGCGATGCGCTTGGTGCGCATCATTTTCAGTTCGGCGGGGGTGCAGGAGGCGATGTCGATCTGCTTGCCTTCATGCTCGACGAACAGCTTGCCGCGGCTCACGGTGTTGAGGCCGTTGATGCAGCGCAAAAGGCTCGACTTGCCGGAGCCGGACAGCCCCATCAGCACGCAGATCTCGCCTTTGTTGATGTCCAGGCTGGCCTTTTCCACACCGACGATCTGGCCGGTCTTCTTCAGGATCTCGTTGCGGGTCATGCCCTGGTCGAGCAGCTTGAGCGCCTCGCGCGGGTCCTTGGAGAAGATAACGTCGACGTTATCGAAACGAATAATGCTCATGCATCACCCCCTACTTTGCCTTCGGGCTGTTTGCAGATCCGGTCGAGCATGATCGCCAGCAGTACGATCGCCAGGCCCGCTTCGAAGCCCAGGGCGATATCGGCAGTGTTCAGTGCGTTGACCACCGGTTTGCCGAGTCCGTCGGCGCCCACCAGTGCCGCGATCACCACCATCGACAGCGACAGCATGATGCACTGGGTGATGCCGGCCGCGATGCTCGGCATGGCGTGGGGCAGTTCGATCCGTGACAGCAGTTGGCGACGCGAGCAGCCGAAGGCCTTGCCGGCGTCCATCAGTTCTTGCGGGACATCGCGGATGCCCAGGTAGGTCAGGCGGATCGGCGCGGCGATGGCGAACACCACGGTGGAGATCAGGCCCGGCACCACACCCAGCCCGAAGAGGGTCAGGGTAGGAATGAGGTAAACGAAGGTCGGTACGGTCTGCATCAGATCGAGCACCGGACGCATTAAAGTGTAGAACATCGGCTTGTGCGCCGCGACGATGCCCAGCGGCACGCCGATGACCACGCAGACCAGGGTCGCGAACATGACCTGGGCGAGGGTTTCCATGGTTTCCTGCCAGTAGCCCAGGTTGAGGATCAGCAGGAAGGAGGCGACCACGAACGCGGTCAGGCCCCACTTGCGCTGGATGTAGTGGGCCAGCAGGGCGATGAGGGCGATCAGCGCCAGCGGGTTGAACCAGGTCAGCGCAAACGTCACGCCGTGGATCATCGTTTCCAGGGTCGCGGCGATGGCGTCGAAGGTGCTGGCGCCGTGTTGCGTCAGCCATTCGACGAAGCCTGCGATGTACTGGCCTAAAGGGATTTTCTGATCAATCAGCATGGTAGTGAACGTCCGCATGCAAGGAAATAAACAGCCCGGACGGCGTACGCCGCCCGGCATAAGCGATGCTCCTTAATTCAAGGCTGATTCAGCTTGGCTTTCACGGCCTCCAGGCCAGGTTTACCGTCAGTGGTGGTCACGCCAGCGAGCCAGGTATCGAGCACCTGTGGATTCTTTTTCAGCCAGGCCTTGGCGGCCGCTTCAGGCTTCATTTTGTCGTCCAGGATGTTGCCCATCAGTTCGCTTTCCATGTCGACGGTGAACTCCAGGTTCTTCAGCAGCTGGCCGACGTTGCCGCACTCTTCGACATAGCCCTTGCGGGTGTTGGTCGCCACGGTGGCGGCGCCGAAGTCGGGGCCGAAGAATTCGTCCCCGCCGGTCAGGTATTGAATCTTGAAGCGCTTGTTCATCGGGTGCGGCGCCCAGCCGAGGAACACCACGGCGGTGTCGCGCTTCTGCGCGCGGTCGACCTGGGACAGCATGCCCGCCTCGCTGGATTCCACGACCTTGAAGCCGGCGTCCTTCAGGCCGAAGGCGTTCTTGTCGATCATGCTCTGGATCAGGCGGTTGCCGTCGTTGCCCGGTTCGATGCCGTAGATCTTGCCGTCCAGTTCCTTCTTGAACTTGGCGATGTCGGCGAAGTCGTGCAGGCCCTTGTCGTACAGGGCCTGAGGCACGGCGAGGGTGTATTTGGCGCCCTTGAGGTTGGTGCGCACCGTCTCGACGGTGCCGGCATCGCGGTAGGCCTTGATGTCGTTTTCCATGGTCGGCATCCAGTTGCCCAGGAACACGTCCATGTTCTTGCCGTCGGCCAGGGACTTGTAGGTCACCGGCACGGAGATCATGGTGGTCTTGGTCTTGTAGCCGAGGGCGTTGAGCACGACGCTGGTGGTCGCGGTGGTTGCGGTGATGTCGGTCCAGCCGACATCGGAGAAGTTCACGGTGCTGCATTGCGCCGGTTCGGCGGCCTGAGCCAGCAGCGGAAGACTCAGCATGGCGGCCAACAACAACGACGGGGAACCTTTCATGAATGGACTCCTTGGTGTTTTTTTCGGCAGTGTTCCGATTGGACCACCGCACTTATGGATTGCGGTTGGGTGGCGTTCTGAAAACAGCTCTACCGCGGCGCCTTTCAATCGAGTCATAACGATCATGTACCAGTGAAAATCTGACGCCTACAGGGTGCGTCGTATCCAGTACAGGGATGGTCGCATCCAGTGTCGGTGACGTCGTTTACAGCTTTTTTCGGCCCTTTCGGCGTGTCTGAACCGCAGAAAAACGGCGCAGGAACGGGCGTGAAGCGGTACGGCGTTGGTGGACATGAGTGCGTCGGTGCCAGACGCCGGGCGCGCCGGGAAAAGCCTGATGATGCGGGCATCCCGGCGGAACGCAGCTTGAGCGTAGCAGCTCCGCCAGCGGGCGTTCCGCGCCCCGAACCGGCATCCTTGAGGAGCTTCGCAGCAATGGCTATCAGCGTTTTCGACCTGTTCAAGATCGGCATCGGCCCGTCCAGTTCCCACACCGTCGGCCCGATGCGCGCCGCGGCCCTGTTCGTCGGCTCGCTGCGCGACAGGCACCTGCTGGAACAGGTGCGTCGCGTCGAGGTGCAGCTGTACGGTTCGCTGTCGGCCACCGGCATCGGTCACGGCAGCGACAATGCGGTGATCATGGGGCTGATGGGCGAGTGGCCGGACGCGATCGACCCGTCGCTGATCGGCCCGCGGATCCAGGCCCTGCGCGAAACCCACACGCTATTGCTCGACGGACGGCTGTCGGTGCCATTTATATGGGCACGGGACATGCGCCTGATCGACGAGAACCTGCCGTTCCACCCCAACGCCATGACCCTGGTCGCCGAAGGCGATCACGGCGAACTGTTCCGCGACACCTACTACTCGGTCGGCGGCGGGTTCGTGGTGGACGCGGCGCAGGCGGCCAGCGGCGTGGCGGACCT